>NZ_JBJLSI010000001.1:0-398426 GCF_050871945.1 Kineococcus deserti
CGTAAGGGGTGGGAGGCTCCCTGGAGATGACGGGGTTGATAGGCCGGGTGTGGAAGCAACGACTAGCGAGTTGTGGAGCTGACCGGTACTAATAGGCCGATCACTTGTCTACCACGCACCAGCTGCCACCAACCGGAAAGGGTTGGTCGGTGAGGCGGTGCCGGTGGCGGGTGCAACGATCAAACGAACAAGCACTGCTGGAAAGTGTCGCGTCCATTGTGTGGTTCTCGGGAGAGAACCCGCGCCACATGTGAGTGTGGTGGTTCGATCCTGGCCTTTGTGGTCCGGTGGTCATAGCGGTGGGGAAACGCCCGGTCTCATTCCGAACCCGGAAGCTAAGCCCACCAGCGCCGATGGTACTGCTCGGGAGACTGGGTGGGAGAGTAGGTCACCGCCGGCCACTCAACTTTGAGTGAACACGTGTGGGGAGCAGTTCTCTTGCGAGAGCTGCTCCCCACACGCATGTCCAGGCTCGTCGTGAGACGCTGGACCGCTCGCGCGGCGAGTGCAACGTGAACAGTGACGAGGACAACCGCGCACCGAGCGCGGCGGGTGGGAGATCGGCATGGCGGAACCAGGCGCACGTGGTCGCAACGACGGAGAGCGTCGTCCGACCGGCGAAGGGCGTGGTGCGGGGCGTCCGCAGTCGTCCCGCGGTTCCGGTGGCCGGTCGTCGGCGCCCGGAGGTCCTCGTCGCAGTGACCGTCGCGACGGCGAAGGGCGTGACCGCACCGACCGTCCGCGCCGCTCGACGCCCGGCGACGACCAGCGTCCGGGGCGTCCTGTCCGCGAAGGTCGTCCGGATCGTCCGCAGCGCACCGACGCCCGTGGCACCGGCCGCGGCGACCGGCCCTACCGTGACGACCGCACGCCACGGGGTGACCGCGACAACCGCTGGTCCAGTGATGACCGTCCGCGCCGGGACGAGCGTTCCTACCGTGATGACCGTCCTCAGCGTGATGACCGTCCTCAGCGCGATGACCGTCCTCAGCGCGATGACCGTCCGCGCCGGGACGAGCGTTCCTACCGGGACGAGCGTTCCTACCGTGATGACCGTCCCCAGCGTGATGACCGTCCGCGCCGGGACGAGCGTTCCTACCGCGATGACCGTCCCCAGCGTGATGACCGTCCGCGCCGGGACGAGCGTTCCTACCGCGATGACCGCCCCCAGCGCGACGACCGTCCGCGCCGGGACGACCGTTCCCACCGCGATGACCGTCCCCGCCGCGACGGCGGAGGCGCGCGTCGCGAGCAGTCCCCCCGGGGAGACCGCCCGTTCCGCGGCGACCGCCCGCAGCGGTCGGACCGCACGCAGGCCGGTGCTGCCCGCGGCGACCGTCCGTTCCGCTCGGACCGCCCCCAGCGCGGCGAGGACCGTCCGCGCCGCAACGACCGCGGCCCGGTGCGATCCAGCGGTGCGGACCGTCCGCGCGACACGCGGCCGGCGCGTCCGGCCGGTCCTGCGATCCCGGCCGACATCACCGGCAAGGAGCTCCCCCAGGAGATCCGTCGCGCGCTCCAGGGTCTGACGGCCGACAACGCCGACATCGTCGGCAAGCACCTCGTCGCCAGCGGCCGCATGCTCGACGTCGACGCCGAACGTGCCTGGCAGCACGCGCTGGCCGCGCAGCGTCGTGGGGGTCGCATCGCGGCGGTCCGCGAGGCCGCCGCCATCGCCGCCTACAAGGCGGGGCACTTCCGTGAGGCGCTGGCCGAGCTGCGCACGGTCCGGCGCATGACCGGAGACGACAGCTACCTCCCGTTGATGGCTGACTCCGAACGTGGTCTGGGCCGGCCCGAGCGCGCCTTGGACCTGGCCACCTCGCCCGAGGCCGCCAACCTGGACGTTGCGGCCAAGGTGGAGATGCTCATCGTCGCCGCCGGCGCCCGGCACGACCTGGGGCAGCACGACGCCGCGGTGGTCTCGTTGCAGGTGCCGCAGCTGCGCACCAACAGCCGCGCACCCTGGCGGGCCCGGCTCTGGTACGCCTATGCGGACGCGCTGATCTCCGTCGGCCGGCAGGCCGAGGCGCGGGAGTGGCTCGTCAAGGCCGCCGAGGCCGACAGCGAGGGCGAGACCGACGCCTCCGAACGTCTCGACGAGCTCGACGGCATCGTGTTCGACGAGGAGTGGGACGACGAAGAGGTCCTCGACGAGGACGCCGACGAGAGCGACGCAGCGGAAGACGAGGACTGAGCGGATGCGGGTGTACTGGCCGACGACCCTGACCGCGCTGGCGCGCCTGGCGCCGGCGGGCGAGCTCGCCGGTGCACCCGTCACCGTGCACGCCGTCACACCGACGTTGCGCGACTACTACGCCGACGCCGATCCGCGTGACCTCGAGGAGGAGCTCGAGTACGTCGCCATGTCCGATGCCGCCGAGCAGTCGGTGCGGTTGCTCGCCGCGGAGAAGGCCGAGCAGCAGGAGGGGAGCGACGTGTTCCCACGCCGGGTCGTCCTCGCTCTCGACGTCCCGGACACCGCCGTCACCGCGCAGCGGGGTGCGTGGTCGGCGCCGGAGCGCTCTCAGGTCGTCGTCACCGAATCCCTGACGTTGGCGAACCTGGTCAGCGTGCACGTCGACGACGCCGAGGCCGAGGCGGACGTGCGCGCTGCGATCGACGCGCTGCCCGCCGCCGACGGCGGCGACGAGGACGCGCAGTTCACCGTCGGTGAGTGCGAGGGGCACGACCTGCTCTGGTACGACGCGAGTGAACTGCCGATCCTGCTCGCCGTCGGCCCCTGATCCTCAGCGGGACAGCCACTCCTGCGCCAGGGAGACCTCGGACCGCACCAGCTGCAGCAGCCCCGGCAGCGCCGCCTTCTCCACCGAGGGACCCAGCAGCGGCACCCGCACGGTCAGCGACCCGTCCATCTCGTGCACGCTGCCCGGACCGTCGGTGGCCAGGGTCGTCGTCGCGGCCAGTTCGACGGGGGCGGACCGGACCGTCAGCGTGAGCGCGGCGCGCCGGCTCCCGTCGGCGCCGGCCGGTTCCCAGCGCTCGACCTGCTCGACGACGGCGGTCTGGCCGAGGAAGCGGCTCGCGGCCTGCGGCAGCACGTCCGTGCGCACCGTCCGGGAGGTCGAGACCACCGTCGCGTCGCCGTCGGCGGTGACCGACTCCTCGTGCTCGACCGCTCCGGAGCGCTCGGCGCGGGCCCGCAGGAAGGCGGGATCGGTCAGGACGGCGAACACCGCCTCGGGGGCGGCGGAGAAGGTCGACCGTTCGGAGAACTGCACAGGCACGTCAGGGAGTTCCTTTCCCGTCGAGGCCGAGTCAACGGCACGGGATCACTCTAGGGCGGCCCTGCGACGACTCCGGGACGGCTCCCCGCGCAACGGCGGAGATCACCACTAGGCTGGCGGTGCGTACCCACTCCAGATCCGGAGCAGTGATGCCTGGCACCACGTCTGCCGCCGTCAGCAGTGTTCGCGACCTGGCGCGAGCCGCCACGACCGCCCGCGGACCGGGGGCCGGGAACGGCCTGCCGCAGGCCCTCGCCGCCGGCACCGCGGTGGAACGCCTGCTGCTGGACTACTTCGCCCACACCGCCGTCGAGGACCTCGCCGACCGCGACCCGGAGCACCTGCTGACGGCGGTGCTGTCGCACGTGACGTGCGGATCGGTGCGCGTGCCGGGCACGACGCTGGTGCGGATCGTCGACGGTGCCTCCTCGGGCGCCGGCGAGGGGCGCTGCACCGTCGAGGTCGTCACCGACGACATGCCCTTCCTCGTCGACAGCCTGACCGCGGCGCTGACCCGCGCCGGCCGGGGCATCCACCTGCTGGTGCACCCGCGGCTGGCCGCGCGCCGGGCCCCGGACGGGACGCTGGAGGACCTGCACGACGTCGACACCGCGCCGCCGTCCGAACCGGCCGAGTCGTGGATCCGCATCGAGATCGACGCCGGGGGCACCGAGGCCGACGACGACCTGCTGATCCGGCTGCGGGGGGTCCTGGACGACGTGCGGGCGGCCGTCAACGGGTGGCAGCCGATGCGCGCCAGGGCGTTGCAGACGGCCGACGCGCTGCAGATCGACCCGCCCGCGGGCATCCCGGACGCCGAGCTGCGGGTCGCCGAACGGTTCCTGCGCTGGATGGCGGACGACCGGTTCACCTTCCTGGGGTACCGCGAGTACGACCTGCAGACCCAGGGCGACGACGTGGTCCTGGTGGCCCGGCCCGAGACGGGTCTGGGGGTGCTCGCCGAGCGCCCGGGCCGTCCCGGCGGCCGCGCGCGCAAGCTGTCCGGTCCGGTGCGGGACAAGGCCACCGAACCCCAGGTCCTGGTGGTCACCAAGGCCAACGCGCAGGCCACGGTCCACCGCCCGGCGTTCCTGGACTACGTGGGCGTCAAGACGTTCGACGAGGCCGGCCGCGTCGTCGGTGAGCGCCGGTTCCTGGGGTTGTTCACCTCGGTGGCCTACACGGACTCGGTGAAGCGGGTCCCCGTCGTGGCCGAGAAGGTCGCCGAGGTGCTGCAGCGCGCCGGTTTCGGCTCCAGCGGGCACTCGGCCAAGGACCTGCTGAGCATCCTGGAGACGTTCCCGCGCGACGAGCTGCTGCAGGCCGACGTGGACTCCGTCCTGGCCACGTCGCTGGCGGTGCTGCGGTTGCAGGAGCGTCGCCGGACGCGGTTGTTCCTGCGCCGCGACGACTACCGCCGGTTCATGTCCTGCCTGGTCTACCTGCCGCGCGACCGGTACACCACCCGCGTGGGGGCACGCATCGAGCAGTTGCTGCGCGAGGCGTTCGACGGTGGGTCGGTCGAGCACACGTTGCGGGTCTCGGAGTCGGTGCTGGCCCGGTTGCACGTCGTGGTGCGGGCGCGGGCGGGGGAGGAGCTGTCCGACGTCGACGTCTCCCGGCTGGAGGCCGACGTCGCGCGCGCGGCCCGTTCGTGGGAGGACGACGTCCTCGACGCGGCGCGGGAGCGGTCGGGGGACGCGGGCGCAGCGCTGGTGCGCCGCTGGGCTGCGGGGATCCCCAACGGCTACCGCGCGTCGGTTCCGGCCGAGCGCACCGTGACCGACCTGGCCCGCGCGGAGGAACTCCTCGCGAGCGACCACCGCGACCAGCCCGCGCTGGACCTGCGCGAGGACCCGGACCAGCCGCGGACGTGGCGCCTGACCAGCTACCGCACCAGTCCCGTCACCCTCAGCGCCGTGCTGCCCGTGCTGACCGACCTGGGGGTGGAGGTCACCGACGAGCGACCGCACCTGCTGACCCGCGAGGACGGGCACCGGGTGTGGGTGGACGACGTGGGGCTGCGGCTGCCGGTGGACGTCTGGCACCTGGACGCCGATCCCGCCGCGGCCCGCACCCGGTTCACCGAGGCCTTCGCGGCGGCCTGGGCCGGGCGGGCCGAGAGCGACACCCTCGCCCGGCTCGTGCTGGCCGGGCAGCTGACCTGGCAGCAGGTCGCCGTCGTGCGGGCCCTCGTGCGCTACCTGCGGCAGGTGGGGCTGGCGTACTCCCTGGACTACGTCGCGAACTGCCTGCTGGGCGACGTCGGCATCACCCGGCTCATCGTCCGCCTGTTCGAGGCGCGCTTCGCCCCGACCCGGCCCGGGCACGAGGGTGAGCGTGCCGAGGTCGTCGACGCCCTGGAGGAGGAGACGAAGGGCGTGCTCGACGGGGTCGCGAGCCTGGACGCCGACCGCATCCTGCGGGCGTTGTTGTCGGTCGTGCAGTCGGTGGTGCGGACCAACGCCTACCAGTCCGGGCCGGACGGGCGGCCGCACGGCTACCTGTCGTTCAAGCTGTCCCCGCGCGGGGTGGCCGGGATGCCCGAACCCGTTCCGTACGCCGAGGTGTGGGTGTACTCCCCGCGGGTGGAGGGGGTGCACCTGCGGTTCGGTGAGGTCGCCCGCGGCGGGTTGCGCTGGTCGGACCGCCGGGAGGACTTCCGCACCGAGGTGCTCGGGCTGGTCAAGGCGCAGATCGTCAAGAACGCGGTCATCGTCCCGACGGGGGCCAAGGGCGGTTTCGTGGCCAAGCAGCTGCCGGACCCGTCGGTGGACCGGGACGCCTGGTGGGCCGAGGGCATCGCCTCCTACCGGACCTTCATCTCCGGGTTGCTCGACGTCACCGACGACCTGCGGATCGTGGAGGGGGTGCGGACGACGGTCCCGCCGGCCGACGTCGTGCGCTACGACGGCGACGACTCCTACCTGGTGGTGGCGGCCGACAAGGGCACCGCCTCGTTCTCCGACATCGCCAACGAGATCGCGGTCTCGCGGGGTTTCTGGCTCGGTGACGCGTTCGCCTCCGGTGGTTCGGTCGGCTACGACCACAAGGCGATGGGCATCACCGCGCGCGGTGCGTGGGAATCGGTGCGCCGGCACTTCCGCGAACTGGGGCACGACGTGCAGAGCGAACCGTTCACCGTCGTCGGCGTCGGGGACATGAGCGGTGACGTGTTCGGCAACGGGATGCTGCTGTCGCAGCAGATCCGGCTGGTGGCCGCGTTCGACCACCGCCACGTGTTCCTCGACCCCGACCCGGACCCGGCGCTCTCGCACGCCGAGCGGGCCCGGTTGTTCGCGTTGCCGCGCTCGTCGTGGGCCGACTACGACGCCTCGCTCATCTCACCCGGCGGCGGGGTCTACCCGCGGACGGCCAAGTCGATCCCGATCAGCCCGCAGGTCGCGCGGCGCCTGGGACTGGAGGGTGTGACGGCGCTCTCGCCGACGGAACTGCTCAAGGCGGTCCTGGCCGCCCCGGTCGACCTGTTCTGGAACGGGGGGATCGGCACCTACGTCAAGGCCTCGACCGAGTCGCACGCCGACGTGGGGGACAAGGCCAACGACGCCATCCGCATCGACGGCCGTGACCTGCGCGTCAAGGTCGTCGGGGAGGGCGGGAACCTCGGGCTGACCCAGCGCGGCCGGATCGAGGCCGCCCTGCAGGGCAACGCCGGAGAGGGTGTGAAGCTCAACACCGACGCCATCGACAACTCCGCCGGCGTCGACTGCAGCGACCACGAGGTCAACATCAAGATCCTGCTGGACCAGCTGGTGGTCCGCGGCGAACTCGACGCCGCGGAGCGCAACGAGACGCTGCTGCGGATGACCGACGAGGTCGGCGCGCTGGTGCTGCGCGACAACTACGACCAGAACGTCGTGCTGAGCGTGGAGGGGACCTTCGCGCCCGGTCTGCTGCCGGCGCACCGCCGGCTGCTGGACGCGTTGCAGCGCGCCGGGGACGTGGACCGGCACCTGGAGGCGTTGCCGTCGAACGCCGACCTGGACCGTCGGGCCCGTGAGGGGCACGGCCTGACGATGCCGGAACTGTCGGTCCTCGTCGCGCACGCCAAGATCAGCCTGGGGCGGCAGGTGCTGGCCAGCGGGTTGCCGGACGAGGAGTGGGTCGCGCAGACGCTGCGCGGGTACTTCCCGGCCGAACTCGGTGAGCGGTTCGAGCAGCACCTGGCCGACCACCCGTTGCACCGGGAGATCGCCACCACCGTGCTGGTGAACCTGGTGGTCGGCACGGGAGGGCTGACGTTCGCCTTCCGGGCCGCCGAGGAGACCGGCAGCGACCCCGCCGACGTGGTGCGCGCCTTCGTGGTGGCCACGCAGGTGTTCGGGCTGTCCGAGCGCGCCGCGGCCGTGGAGGCCCTGGACGGCCAGGTCGAGGCCTTCGCGCAGGCACGGATGCGCCAGGAGCACCAGCGGTTGCTGGACCGGTCGGTGCGCTGGCTGCTGCACACCCGCCCCGAGGGCGTGGACGTGCCCGCCGAGATCGCCCGGTTCGGTCCCGCGGTCGCGCGGCTGGCTCCGCGCGTCACCGACCTGGCCGGGGGGGAGTTCCTGCGCGGGGACGACGCCGCGGCCCTGGTGGCCGAGGCGGAGTGGTTCACCGACCGGGGCGTTCCGGTCGAGGAGGCCCGGCGCACCGTCACGCTGTTGTCGACGTTCCCCCTGCTGGACGTCGTGGAGGTCGCCGACGCGACCGGCCGTGAGGTCGAGGAGATCGCCGCGACCTGGTTCGAGCTGTCCCACCGGTACGCGATCGGGACGATGCTGGAGGGCATCGCCCGGCTGCCGCGCTCGGACCGCTGGCAGTCGCTGGCCCGGGCCGCGCTGCGCGACGACCTGTACTCCGCGCTGCGGGACTTCACCGCGGCGGTCGTCGCGCACGCTCCGGAGGGGCGACCGGTCGACCCGGGGCAGGCCGTCGCGGCCTGGGAGGAGGCGCACGGTCCGGCCGTGCGGCGGGCGCAGCAGACCATGGCCGACCTCGACGAGGAGCCGGGCGCCGGCGACCTCGCGGCCCTCTCGGTGGGCCTGCGGGCGCTGCGGACGGTGCTGCGCACCGGCTGAGGTGGTCACCGGACCGGCGTCCCCGCCTGATCGTCCGTCCCGGTGGGGGCCGTAGTCTTCGCAGGTGCCCACCATGTCGGACCTGCTGCACTCGGAGACGGCGATCGACGGCGCCGAGGCCGAGTGGCTGCGGCTGCTCGTCGGTGACTGGCAGCTGATCTCGGACCTGTCCTTCGCCGACCTCGTGCTGTGGGTGCCGACCGCGGACCGGCAGCACTTCGTCGCCGTGGCCCACTGCCGTCCGACGACGGGGCCGACGGTGCACTACGACGACGTCGTGGGAGCCGTCCTGGAGCGGGGCCGCCGGCCGCAGGTCGACACGACCTTCGACGAGGCGCGCAGCCTGCGCGGGCGCGACCCGGAGTGGGACGACGACGTGCCGGTGCGGGAGGAGACGATCCCGGTCGTGCGCGAGGGTGTGGTCCTCGGCGTGCTCGCGCGGCACACCAACCTGGCGACCTCGCGCACGCCGAGCCGGCTGGAACTGAACTACGTCAAGTGCGCCGACGACCTGACCCGGATGATCGCCGACGGCGACTTCCCGCAGACCGCGGCGCCGACCGGCCCCCGCCGGGGCGCTCCGCGCGTGGGCGACGGGATGCTGCGCCTGGACGCCGACGGGGTCGTCACCTACGCCAGCCCGAACGCGCTGTCCGCCTTCCACCGCGCCGGGCTCATCGGTGAACTGGTCGGGGCGAACCTGGCGGAGATCTCCAGCTCGCTCGCGGCCAGCCACCTGCCCGTCGACGAGTCCCTGCCGCTGGTCGTCACCGGGCGCGCCCCGTGGCGCACGGACCTGGAGACCGAGGCCGCGACGCTCTCGATGCGGGCGATCCCGTTGACCCGCAAGGAGAACGGAACCGCGACCCGGATCGCCGCGCTGCTGCTGGTGCGGGACGTCTCCGAGCTGCGCCGTCGTGAGCGCGAGCTCATGACGAAGGACGCGACGATCCGCGAGGTCCACCACCGGGTCAAGAACAACCTGCAGACGGTGGCCGCGCTGTTGCGTCTGCAGTCGCGGCGCATCCACTCCGAGGAGGGGCGTTCGGCGCTGCAGGAGGCCATGCGCCGCGTCGAGACGATCGCGACCGTCCACGAGACGCTGTCGCAGGGCATCGACGAGAACGTCGACTTCGACCAGGTGCTCGACCGCTGCCTGATGATGGCCGCCGAGGTCGCGATGGAGAACGCCGAACGCGTCCGCACCGTGCGCGAGGGCAAGTTCGGCGTGCTGCGGCAGGAGGACGCGACGGCGCTGGCCCTCGTGCTGACCGAGCTGGTGACCAACGCCGTCGAGCACGGGTTCGGGTCCGACCGGGCCGGGACGGTGGTGGTCCGGGTGGAGCACACGGCCGACGACCGGCTCGAAGTCGTCGTCAGCGACGACGGGATCGGGTTGCCCGACGACTTCCAGGTCGGCAGCTCGGGTCTCGGCACGCAGATCGTGCGGTCGCTGGTCGCCGGGGAGCTGCGCGGGCGGATGGCGTTCGGGTCCAGCGCCTCGGGCGGGACCGAGGTGCGGCTGGACCTGCGGGTGCGGCGAGACGCCACGCAGATCGGCAGCGTCCGGAACTGAGGCGCCCGGAACGGGGAGGAGCCCCCGACCCTCGAGGGTCGGGAGCTCCTGCGGGTGTGCGGTGCGTCAGCTCGCGCGGCGTGCGCGGGCGGCGCGGCGCTTGAGCGCACGACGCTCGTCCTCGCTCATCCCACCCCAGACGCCGGCGTCCTGGCCGGTCTCCAGCGCCCACTTGAGGCAGGAGTCGACGACGTCGCAGCGACGGCAGACGGCCTTGGCCTCCTCGATCTGCAGGATCGCGGGGCCGGTGTTGCCGATCGGGAAGAAGAGCTCGGGGTCTTCGTCGAGGCAGGCAGCGCGGTGGCGCCAGTCCATGGGGGTTCCACTCCTTCTTGCGTGCGGTCTCAGTACGCGCGTGTCTGCTTCGCCGAAACGAGATGGACACGCGAGATCCCTGAGCACCGGCAACGCCGGCGGTGCCGGGACACGTGGGTCATCACCTGCAACTTCCCAGGTGGTGACGTGTGTCGGGGATCGCGTCGGGATCCAGAGTCACACTTCGTGCGCCCTTTCACAAGGGGTTCAACCAGGTGGATCACGGAGAACGCGTGTCGACTACGTCACATGGACGTAACACAGAAGACCCCTCCCTGTAATCCACGGGTACCCGGCGCGTCCGCCTGGACACGCCGATCGATGCCCCTCGAGCGGGGGGCGATCTGGAGGCAACGTCTACCGTGCTCTCGTGCCGTCGACCCCTGCCTCCCAGCGTGCGACCGATCCGGCCCGCACGCCACTGCTGACGCTGATCGCCGTCCTCGTCCTGTTCGAGGCGGCGCTCCTGGTCGCCGGTGCGGTGTACCTGGTGCACGGGCTCGTGGTGGACGGCTCCAGCGCACCCGTCGCGGTGGTCTCGCTCGTGGTCACGGCGCTGCTGCTGGCGGCCGGCGTCGCCTTCTGCGGCCACGGCCTGCTCCGGAAGGCCGCATGGGCGCGCTCGCCCGTCGTCGTGTGGCAGCTGCTGCAGCTGGCGGCGGGTCTGCCGGCCTTCAGCGGGGGATCGCCCTGGCTGGGACTGCTGCTGGTCGCACCGGCCCTCGTGGTCGGCGTCGGCCTCTTCCTGCCCTCGATCTCGGCCCAGGTCGGCCGCTGACGCCGGTCAGCCGGCGACGTCCTCCCCCAGCCCCTCGCGCAGCTGCGCGAGGGTCCGGCTGAGCAGGCGGGACACGTGCATCTGCGAGATGCCCACCTCCGCGGCGATCTGCGACTGGGACATGCCCCGCACGAACCGCAGGGCCAGGATCCGCCGCTCGCGCGCCGGCAGCGAGGCCAGCAGGGGGCGCAACGCCTCGCGGTTCTCGACGTTCTCCAGCGCCTCGTCCTCGGCGCCCAGCGAGGCCACGGGTGAGGTCGGCGAGCCCGTGTCCAGCGGCAGCGTCGAGTAGGCGTTGGCCGACTCCAGGACCTCGACCACGTCGTCGGGGTGCCGGCCGGTCCGCTCGGCGAGCTCGGCGACCGTCGGGGCCCGGCCGAGCTGCTGGGTCAGGCTCTCGCGGGCGTCACTGAGCTGGCGACCGGCCTCCTGCACCCGGCGGGGGACGCGCATCGCCCAGCCGCGGTCGCGGAAGTGCCGCTTGATCTCCCCGAGCATGGTCGGGACGGCGTAGGCGCCGAAGGGCACCCCGCGCTGGGGGTCGAACCGGTCGAGCGCCTTCAGCAGGCCGATGGTCGCGACCTGGACCAGGTCGTCCTGCGGTTCCCCGCGACCGGCGAACCGGCCCGCCAGGTGCTCGGCTAGCGGCAGGTGCCGTCGGGTGAGCTTTTCGCGCAGCCTCGCCCGCTCGGGGTCGTCGGGCTCGAGCAGCGCCATCCGGGCCAGCAGCGGTGCGTCCTCGGCGTCGCGCGAGGAGGGCAACCGGGCCTGCTCGACCTCCTCGGCGGTGACGTCCTCGTCGTGGGTGGCGTCCTGGTCGGGGACCCGGACGGGCCCGGCCGTGGTGACCCGGACCTCGTCGGCGGTGGGGTGAGCGTCGATGTGCTCAGGCTCGCGGCGCTCGCCCTCGCGCGCCACCGGGAGGTTCCGCGCCGGCGGGCGGGGGGTGGTCCGGTTCACCCGACTCCTGCCACCAGGTGCGTGGGAGCACCACTCGTCTTGCTGTGCCGCAGCACGATCCACGCCCCGGTGGCCGAGGTGCCGGTGAAGACCTCGCCGACCAGCGCCTCCAGCACCGCCCACGCGAAGCTCGAACGCTCGGGCATCTCCCGCGCGGGTCCGCGGACCTCGACCTCCAGGCTGCCCTCGCCCAGGCGGAAGGTGGCCACCAGTTCGTCCTGGGCGGAGGAGGAACCCAGCAGCAGCGTGCAGGCCTCGTCGACGGCGATCCGCAGGTCCTCGATCTCGTCCAGGGTGAGGTCGAGACGGGCGGCCAGCCCGGCGCTCGCCGTGCGGACGACGGTCAGGTAGGCCGGGTCGGCCGGCACCCGCAGCTCCACCAGGTCGGTGGACGTCTCCGTGGCCGGATCGCTCGCCGGTAGGCCGGTCGGGGGGGTCGGCACGGTCAACGTCCTCTCGGGCCCGGGTGCGGGAAGTGCGGGAAGGTGCGAACAGCAGCTTGGCAGAAGCTCAGCGTAGACGTTTGGATACCGTAGGTCACAGCGCGTTCCCGTCCGCCGCAAGGGCCGGCAGCCGCTCCCCGTCGACCCGCCAGACCGTCCACCCGTCCTCGGGGCGAGCGCCGAGCGCACGGTAGAACGCGTGGGCCGAGGTGTTCCAGTCCAGCACCCAGAACTCCAGCCGCCCGAAGCCGCGCTCGGCGCAGATCCGCCCGAGTTCGCCGAAGAACGCCCGGCCGATGCCCTTGCGCCGGTGCGCCGGACGGACGAAGAGGTCCTCCAGCCACAGACCCTGCCGCCCCTGCCAGGTCGAGAAGGTCGTGTACCACAAGGCCATCCCGGCGACCTCGAGCCCGTCGTCGCCCGCCACCTCCGCCAGGACGCACCCGATCCCGGTCCCCGGCGCCAGCGCGCGGGCGAAGTCCCCCGCGGTGGCCGTCGCCGCCTCGGGCTCGCGTTCGAACTGCGCCAGCTCCCGGACCATCTCGGCGATCACCGGCCCGTCGGCGGGCGTGGCGGCGCGCAGTCCCACGCCGGGCGGGGAGTCGGGTCCCACGGTGGGTGCGGTGTTGCTCACCGGGCCACCGTAGGGCTCGCGACCCGCACGCTGGTCCAGTGCCCGTCCCGGACGACGAAGCCGGCCCCCGGTCCCGGCCCGGGACCGGGCACCGGCCGACGGGAGAGCACCTCGGCCGGCACCCGTTCGCCCCGGCCGAGCAGCACCGTGGTCCGGGCCAGCGCGCGGGCACCGGCGGCCAGTCCCCGGAAGGCGCCCACGACCTCGGCGCCGTCCCCGGCGACCACCACCCCTGCTCGCGTGCTCCGGCCGAGCCCCTCCAGGACGGCCTCCTCGACCCCGGGCGGCAGCGGACGGCCGACGTCGTCGACCAGCAGCAGGCCGTCGGCGGACAGCGCCGACCGGACGGCGGGCGGATCGGCGTCCCGCACCCACAGCACGGGCCGGCCGTCGCGGTGGGCGGCCTGCGCCAGGGTGCGCAGAGCCGTCGTGCGGCCGCTGCCCGCCGGGCCGCACACGAGCAGGACGGGGCAGACCTCCACGCGGACGATCCCGCCGTCGTCGCCGCCGCGCCCCAGCGTCAGGCCCTCCGGACCCGCCGCGGGCAGGTCGGGCACGACTCCGGGCAGCGCGGCCACCCCCAGGCGGGCGGGCCTGCTCGACGGGGTGGCCGGCCCCGGTGCGGCGACCTGCACCTCGTCGGCGAACCCGTCGACCACGAGCAGACCGCGCCCGGCCACGGCCCGGCGCGGGAGCTGCGCGGGGCGGACCCCCACCAGGGCCGCATCGGTGCGGTCGGCCAGTCGCAGCAGCACGACCGCGCCGGCCGTCGCGGCCACCGGCCCCGTCAGCGTCTGCCGGTCGCCGGCGACCACGACCCGCACCCCGGCCGCGGACCCCTCGCGCAGCAGCCGCAGCAGGGCGTCGGTGCCGACGGCGGGATCGGCCGCGGTCAACGCCGCGGCCCACGCCTCCCAGCCGTCGACGACGAGGAGCAGGTACCCCGCCTGCGCGCCGGTGGTCCGCGCCGCCCGTCGCCGGTCGACCTCCTCCTGCAGCCGCTCCAGCAACCGGCCGGCGCGCCAGACCTCCTGCCGGCCGACGACCGAACCGGTCGCACCCGTCCCGGCCAGGTCACCCAGCCCGCCCCCGGCGTCCAGCACGTGCACCTCGACGCCCACCCCGCCGCCCACCCCGCCGCCCACCCCGCCGCCCACCCCGCCGCCCACCTCGGTGTCCGCCTCCCCGGGCAGCTCGGCGGCCGCGGTCACGATGCGCCGCAGCAACGTCGTCCGCCCGCTGCGGACCCCGCCGACGACGAGCAGGTGCGACCCCGCGGCCAGGTCCCAGCCGGCGACGCCACGGCACTGCCGGTCGGGCAGGTCGAGCAACCCCCACCCGAGGACGGTCCGCGCCGGGCGGGCCGCCACGTCGGCCGCGGGTACCTCGGAGGGCAGCGGCGGCAGCCAGGGCCGCGGGGGCAGGGCCCGGCCACGGGCGGCCTCACGCACCGTGGCCACGAGCGGGGCGAGGTCGTCGGCGCTCTCGGGTTCCTCCGCCGCACCGGGACGCCGCACCCGCACACCGGCCACCCGCAGCGGTCCGCGCAGACGCGCGGTCTGGAACAGCTGCAGACCGGACGTGCTGCGCCGCACCAGGGCCCGGCCCGGCACGGTGAAACCCGCCGGGCGCGCGTCCGCCACCACGTCCTCGGCGTCGGCCCGGTCCTGCACCCGCAAGGCGATCCGCAGGTCGGTGTTGGCGCGGATCTCCGGGCTCACCACGCCCGCCGGCCGCTGGGTCGCCAGGACCAGGTGCACTCCCAGCGACCGCCCGACCGAGGCCAACCGGACCAGACCGTCGACGAACTCGGGAACCTCCTGCGACAGGACGCGGAACTCGTCGACGACGACCACCAGCCGGGCCAGGGCGCCCACGGGCAGGTCCCGCACGTCGGCGACCCCCTCGGCCGCCAGGACGCGTTCGCGCCGGGCGACCTCGGCGCGCAGGCTGCGCAGCACCCGCGTCGCCAGCTGGTCGTCGAGGTCGGTCACCAGTCCCGCGACGTGCGGCAGCCGGGCGCACTGCCCGAACGCCGCCCCACCCTTGTAGTCGACCAGCACGAACTGCAGCGCCTCCGGCGGTGCCGCCACCGCGAGGGAGGTCACGAGGGTCTGCAGCAGCACCGACTTGCCCGACCCCGTCGTCCCGGCCAGCAGCGTGTGCGGACCGTCGCCCACGAGGTCGACCGTGCAGGGACCGGAACCGTCGGCGCCCAGGACGGCGGGCAACCCCGGTGGCGGGGTCCGCCACCGCAGCGCCACGTCGTGGGCGACCAACCCCTCGGGGGCCAGCAGGTCCAGCAGCCGCACGTCCTCGGGCACGGCGGCGGCTGCTCCGGCACCGGCGTCCCGCAACGGGGCCAGGGCGCGGGCGAAGCGCTCGGCCCACGCCTCCTCGACCCGGTCCGGGCGCACGGCCAGCGTGCCGTCGGGGGAGCGGACGCGCACCGGCCGGGCGCCGACGTCCACCACCGTGCGGCACTCGGCGGGCAGTTCGGCCACCTCCTGCGCCAGGCACACGGTGTGCACGCCGACCGCGGGACCGTCCCGCAGCAGCTCGGCCGTGCGCGGATCGGTCCGCCAGCGGCCCACCGGGTCCAGCAGGACGACCACGGCCGGGCCCTCGGCGGCACCGTCCCGGCGGCGCTCGCGGCGACGGCGCAGCTCGGCCACCGGCCGGTGCAGCGGATCCCCCGCGGGAACGGTCTCGTGGTGCGGCAGCCACCGCGCCCAGTCCCACTGCGGACCGCCGACCGCCAGCACCCTGACCTGGGCCGGCGACTGCCGCCCGGCCAGCTGGGCCAGCAGGTACCGCGCCGAGCCCAGCACGGCCTCGCGCGGGCCGGCGAGCCCGACCGGCCCGGCGGGCAGGGCCACCGTCACCGGGGCGTCGTGCAGGAGGGCCGGAACCGGCTCGGGGCCCTCCGCGCGCACCGAGGAGGTGGTGGCGGGCAGGCTGCCCAGGCCCACCCGGCACACCAGGTGGTCGGGATCGCCGGCGGAGCGGGCGAAGACCCGCTCACCGCGCTCGAGGACGTCGGCCAGCAGGGTCGCCGCGTCGGGGTGCAGGTCGTGGGCGAACCGGTGCTCGGCCGCCAGCGCCGCCCGGTGCTGCGCGAGGACCTCGGCCCGGGCCTGCCCGACCTCGCGGTCGCGCCGGGCGACCGCCGCTGCGTGCCGCCGCCGCTGCGACCACCACTGCCCCCCGACCAGGACCGGGGAGGCCAGGCCCAGCAGCAGCGAGAACGGCGTCCACAGCAGGGCCAGGACGCCGGCCACGGCGATCGGCACGAGCAGGGCGAGCAGCGGCAGGTGCGGAGGTTCGGGATCGTTCTCGCGCACCGGCCAGCGCAGGTGCTCCGCGACCGGTGGGAGCAGCAGCCGCGGTGGGCGGTTCAGCAGCAGCCCGCCGTGCCCGTCGGGCGTCACGACGGCCGGGCGCACGGGCTCCGGAGCGATCCGCAGGACCGAGTCACCGACCGCCACGAGACCTGCCGGACGGACCTCGACGGCGCCGACCGCCGGTGTCCGGTCGTTCGCCTGCAGCAACGCCGTGCCGTTCAGCGAGCCGCGGTCGCGCACGGTGACGCGGCCGTCGGGGTGGACGGTGAGTTCGGCGTGCCGGCGGGAGACCGACGGGTCGTCCAGGGGGAACGTGGTGTCGTCCTCGACGCGCCCGGGCTGTCGTCGTCCCACCCGGTGCCGGCCGACGCCCAGCCGCCGGTGGTCCCCGGCCTGCGGGCCGGCGACGAGGAACACCCCGGTCCCACCGGCTCCCTCCGCCTCCTCCGCCGGGGGCAGCCGGAACCCGGCGACCAGGGGAGGAACACCGAGCACGGCGCTCGCCAACGGTCTCCCCCGGTGCGACCAGTCCCGGTCCCAACCGTCCGGCCACGGCCCCGTCACGGCTTCGAGCTGCCGGCGGACCTGCGACAACGGGGTCCCGGCGGGAGCGTCGATCTCCACGTCGGTCCCCAGCACGGTCATCCGGAACGGCACTGCGGGATCGTGCCCCGGTGGGGCGGTCCACCCGTCCGTCGTCCACAGGAACACCCGGCGGACCGGAGTTTTCCACATCACCCGAACGCCACACGACCTCCTTCGCCTACCGTCTCGGCACCAGCGCAGACATCGGAGGTGGAACGTGGACGCGGTACGACGGGTCGAGGACGAGGTGCGCACCCAGGTGCGCCGGCGCATCGCCGCGGGCGGTTTCCGCGGTGAACCCGCCGAACTGCGTTCCCTCGTCGACGCCGTCGTCCTCGACTACGACCTGCGTTCGCTCGACGGTTCGCTGCCGGGCCTGCCCGACCGCGAGGCGGCCGTGCGCGAGGTCGTCGCCGCGGTGTCCGGATTCGGTCCGCTGCAACGGTACTTCGACGACCCCGAGGTCGAGGAGATCTGGATCAACGAACCCGGCAAGGTGTTCGTGGCCCGCGCCGGGGTTCCCGAACTCACCACGACGATCCTCGACGAGGACACCGTCGCCGAACTCGTCGAGCGCATGCTCGCCAGCACCGGCCGCCGGGTCGACCTGTCCAGCCCGTTCGTCGACGCCGCCCTGCCGGACGGTTCACGCGTGCACGTCGTCATCCCCGACGTCACCCGGCGGCACTGGGCGGTCAACGTGCGCCGGTTCGTGGCCCGCGCACGCCGGCTCGAGGACCTCGTCGACCTGGGGTCGCTGACGGAACCGGTTGCGCGTTTCCTCGCCGCCGCGGTCGCCTCGGGGTTGAACGTCCTGGTCTCGGGGGCGACGCAGGCGGGCAAGACCACGCTGCTGAACTGCCTGCTGGCCGCGGTGCCGGCCAACCAGCGGATCATCACCTGCGAGGAGGTCTTCGAACTGCAGGTGCACGCCCGCGACGTCGTGGCGATGCAGTGCCGGCAACCCAACCTGGAGGGGCGCGGGGAGATCCCGTTGCGCCGGCTGGTCAAGGAGGCGCTGCGGATGCGCCCGGACCGGCTGGTGGTGGGGGAGGTCCGGCAGGCCGAGTCCCTGGACCTGCTCATCGCGTTGAACTCCGGCCTGCCCGGCGCGGCGACGGTCCACGCGAACTCCGCGGCCGACGCGGTCGCCAAGATGTGCACGCTGCCGTTGCTGGCGGGTGAGAACGTCACGAGCGGTTTCGTCGTGCCGGCCGTCGCCTCGAGCCTGGACCTGGTGGTCCACGCCGAACTGGACCCCGGCGGCCACCGCCGGGTCCGCGAGGTCCTCGCGGTGACCGGCCGCTGCGAGGGCGGGGTCGTCGAGACGGCCGTGCTGTGGACCACGCGGGAGGGAACCCTGGTCCGGGCCGCGGGCTGGCCGCCGCACCGCGACCGGTTCGCGCGCGCGGGTTTCGACCTCGCCGCGCTGCTGAGCGGTGCCGCGTGAACGGGATCGCCACCGGGGCGTTGCTGGGCGTCGGCGTGTTCTGCCTGTGGTGGTCCTGCTGGGAACGGCCCGCACCGGCGGACCGCCCGCGCCGGCGGTGGATCCGCCCGCTGCTGGACGCCGCCGGTCTGGGCGACGTCCCCACGGCGGTGCTGCCGGTGGGGTGCGTGCTCGCGGCCGTGGTGGCGGCCGTCGTGGTCACCGCGGTCACCGGGGTCGTGGTGCTGGGAGCCGGCGCCGCGGTGGCCGCCGCCACCGCGCCCGTCTCGCTGCTGCGCCACCGGGTGGCACGGCGGCAGGCCGAGTCCGCCGCGCAGTGGCCCGACGCCGTCGACGCCCTGGCGGCCGCCGTGCGCGCCGGGGCCTCGCTGCCCGAGGCGGTGTGCGGGCTGGCCACCCGCGGCCCGCAGCAGTTGCGGCCGGCGTTCGCCCGGTTCGCCGCCGGTCACCGCGCCAGCGGCGCCTTCGACGCCGAGCTGCAGCACCTGCGCGCCGAACTGGCCGATCCCGTCTTCGACCGGCTGGCCGCCACGTTGCGGATGACCCGGCAGGTCGGCGGCAGCGACCTCGGCGCGACGCTGCGCACGCTGTCGGGCTACCTGCGCGAGGACCGCCGCACCCGCGGGGAACTGCTGGCCCGGCAGAGCTGGACGGTCTCGGCCGCCCGGCTGGCCGTCGCCGCGCCCTGGGTGGTGCTGGGACTGCTCGCGACCCGGCCGGGAACGCTGGACGCCTACGGGGACGCGACCGGAGCGGTGGTCCTGGCCGTCGGGGCGGTCGTGTCCGTGGGGTCCTACCGGGTGATGGTGCGGCTGGGACGGCTGCCCGAACCCCGGCGGGTGCTGTCGTGAGCGGCGCCCTGCTCGGCCTGCTGCTCGGTGCGGGGTGCCTGCTCGTCCTCGCCGGGTGCCCGGTGCGGCGCAGCCCGAGCCTGGCCGCCCGCGTCGTTCCCCACCTGGAGCCGGCGCGCCGGCCCCGGTCCCAGGAGCTGCTGCGGGCCGTGGGGACGGCGGTCGGCGCCCGGCTGGGGTCGGGGCGTGCGGTCGCCGAGCGGCTCGCGGTGCTCGACCCCACCGGCGAGGCCACCGGCGAGGCCACCGGCGAGGCCACGGAGGACCTCGCCGGGTACCGCGCCCGGCAGGTGCTGTGGTCGTGCGCCGGAACGGCGGCGGCGCTGGCGGTGGTGACGGTGGCCGGGGCGAACCCGGTGGCCGTCGCGGCGGCGATGGTGGTCGGCGCGATCGCCGGGGCGCTGGTCCGTGACGAACTGCTCGCCCGCCGGGTCCGGCGACGCCGCGGCGAGGTCGTCGCCGACCTGCCGGCCGTCGTCGAACTCCTGGCGCTGTCGGTGGCGGCGGGGGAGAACGTCGGGGCGGCCCTGGAACGGGTCGCGGCCGGGAGCGGCCCGTTGTGCGCGGGGTTGCGGGGTGCGCTGGGCCGGGTGCGCACGGGAACCCCGCTGCTGGACGCGCTGAGCGACCTCGCCGGGCGGTGGCAGGTCGCCCCGTTCAGCCGGTTCGTCGACGGGATCGCCGTCGCGGTGGAGGCGGGCAGCCCGCTCGCCGAGGTCCTGCGCGCCCAGGCCGCCGACGCCCGTGACGCCGAGCACCGGCGGCTGGTGGAGACCGGTGGCCGGCAGGAGGTGCGGATGATGGTTCCCGTCGTCTTCGGTGTCCTGCCGGTCACGGTGCTGTTCGCGGTCTACCCGGGTCTGGTCCAGATGCAGTTGGGGAACTAGGAGGAACATGATGATGACGTTGCTGCGCAACAGGATCGCGAGCGCCGAGGGCGACGAGGGCGATCGGGGGGACGTGCCCGGATGGGTTCTGGTGACCATCATGACGGCCGGCCTGGTCGTCGGGTTGTGGGCGGTGGCCGGGCCCCGGCTGCAGGCCCTGTTCACCTCCGCGATGGACGCGGTCGTCGGGCAGTTGTGACGACCGGCCTGCGCCGGGACGAGGGGTCGGCGGTCGCGGAGTTCGCCGCCGTCGCGGGACTGCTGTCGCTGCTGTTCGCGGCCGTGGTGCAGCTGGCCGTCGTCCAGCACGTGCGCGCCACGGCCGCCGACGCCGCGGGGGAGGGGGCCCGGTTCGGCGCGTTGCGCGGGAACTCCGCGCACGACGGCGCCCAGCGGACCCGTGAACTCATCGCGGGGTCGCTGTCGCCGCGGTTCGCCGGCGACGTCAGCGCGAGCGTGGTCGGCCTCGGCGACCGGGACGAGGGCGGGACGGTCGTGGAGGTGCGGGTCCGGGCGCCGCTGCCGGTGCTGGGGTTCCTCGGCGTCGGTCGCTCGCTGGACGTGCAGGGGCACGCGGTGGTGGAGGAGGTGCCGTGAGGGACGAGGGGAGCGCGCCGGTGGAGTTCCTCGCCGTCGGGGTGCTGCTGCTCGTGCCCGTCGCCTACCTCGTGCTGACGCTGGGCCGCATCCAGGCCGCGACGTTCGCCGCCGAGTCCGGCGCGCGGGAGGCCGCGCGCGTCCTGGCCGGCGCGGGCGGGCAGGACCGGGCCGAGCTGGCGGTCGCCCTGGCGGTCGGCGACCAGGACCTGCCCGCGCGGGGCGCGTCCCTGACCGTCGACTGCTCGGCCGACCCGTGCCGCACCCCCGAGGCCGAGATCGCCGCCACCGTGCGGATCGACGTCGCCCTGCCGCTCGTCCCGGCCGTCCTCGGCGACGTCGTCCCGCTGCAGGTGCCCGTCACCGTGACCCGGGTGGCCGTCGTCGACCGGTTCGGCCGGTGACGCGCGACGACGAGGGCCGCATCGCCCTGCTGTCCCTGGCCTTCGGGCTGCTGGCGATGGTCCTCGTGCTGGTCGTCGTCTCGGCCTCGGCCGTGCACCTGCAGCGCAAGCGGCTGTTCGCCCTGGCCGACGCGGCCGCGGCGGACGCGGCCGACGCCCTCGACGAGGGCGCCTACTACTCCGCCGGGACGGTGCTGCTCACCGACGGCAGCGTCCGCGCCAGCGCGGCCGGCTACCTCGAGCGGCACGCCGACCTGCCCGGTGTCGTGGTGGGGGAGGGGACCGGCAGCGCCGACGGGCGGGTGGCGCAGGTCGAGTTCGTCGTGCAGGTCGAGCCGCCGTTCACCGCCTTCGTGCCCGCGCAGTTCGCCCGGGTGCGGATCGTGGCCCGCTCCTCCGCGGTCGCCGACCTGCGCTGAGCGTGCCAGCGTGCAGCACGTGGAGCTGAACGGCGCCGGGATCCTCGTGACGGGGGCGAGCGGGGGGCTGGGCCGCCCGGTCCTCGAGCTGCTGGCGGCGGCCGGTGCCCGGCTCGTCGTCAGCGGCCGCGACGCCGGCCGGCTGCGGGAGCTGCCCGGTCACCCCGTCGCCGCCGACCTGCGCCTGCCCGGCGAGCCCGAACGCCTCGTGGCGCAGGCGGCCGGGCACCTCGGCCGCCTCGACGGCCTGGTCCACGCCGCCGGGGTCGTGGCCTTCGGCCCGGCCGAGCAGGCCGACGACGACCTGCTCGACGAGCTGTTCCTGGCCGACGCCATCGGGCCGATCCGGTTGCTGCGCGCCGCCCTGCCCCACCTGCGGGCGGGCCGGGACCCGTTCGCCGTGCTGATCTCGGCCGTGGTCGCCGAGCGCCCCCAGCCGGGGATGGCGGCCTACAGCGCCGCCAAGGCCGCCCTCAGCGCCTTCACCCTCGCCACCGCCCGGGAGGAACGCCGGGGCGTGCGGGTCGTCGACGTCCGGCCACCGCACACCGGGACCGGGCTGGCCGGGCGCCCCGTCGCCGGGACGTCGCCGCGGCTGCCCGCCGGGCTGGAGCCCGACGCGGTCGCGAGGAGGATCGTGCGGGCGATCACGGACGGCGAGCGTGACGTGCCTGCCGCGGCGTTCGCCCCGACGTAGACTGGTCCGTCGTGGCCACCGACTTCCCCGCCGAGATCTCCGCCCTCCGCACGACGTACGCGTCCATCCGGGAGGTGTCCGACCTCGACGGGCTGCGCACGGAACTGGCCGACCTCAACGAGCAGGCCGCCGCGCCGGACCTGTGGGACGACCCCGAGAGCGCCCAGGGCGTGACGAGCCGGCTGTCGGCCGTGCAGGCCGAGCTGGACCGCATCGAGAAGATGGGCGGTCGCATCGACGACCTCGAGGTCCTCGTCGAGCTGGCCGAGTCCGAGGGCGACGCCGACTCCCTGGCCGAGGCCGAGGGCGAGCTGGTCGCGATCAAGAAGTCGCTGGAGGAGCTCGAGGTCCGCACCCTGCTGTCCGGGGAGTACGACGGCCGTGAGGCGCTGGTGACCATCCGCGCCGAGGCCGGTGGCGTCGACGCCGCCGACTTCGCCCAGATGCTGCTGCGCATGTACACGCGCTGGGCCGAGCGCCGCAACTACAAGGTCGAGCTGTACGACACCTCCTACGCCGAGGAGGCGGGCATCAAGTCCGCGACCTTCAAGGTCGGTGCGCCGTACGCCTACGGGACGCTGTCGGTCGAGCAGGGCACCCACCGCCTGGTGCGCATCTCGCCGTTCGACAACCAGGGCCGCCGCCAGACCTCCTTCGCCGGCGTGGAGGTGCTGCCCGTCGTGGCCGAGACCGACCACATCGAGATCCCCGAGAACGACGTCCGCGTCGACGTCTACCGCTCCTCGGGCCCGGGGGGGCAGTCGGTCAACACCACCGACTCGGCCGTCCGCCTCACGCACATCCCCACCGGCATCGTCGTGACCTGCCAGAACGAGAAGTCGCAGCTGCAGAACAAGGCCGCGGCCATGCGCGTCCTGCAGGCCAAGCTGCTGGAGAAGGCCCGCCAGGACCGGCAGGCCGAGCTCGACGCCCTCAAGGGCGAGGACTCCGGCTCGTGGGGCAACCAGATGCGCTCCTACGTGCTGCAGCCGTACAAGATGGTCAAGGACCTGCGCACCAACTTCGAGGTCGGCAACACCGACGGCGTCTTCGACGGCGACATCGACAGCTTCCTCGAGGCCGGCATCCGCTGGCGCCGCCAGCGCGAGGCGAGCTGAGACTCACCGTGCGCCCCAGTGCGCCTACGCAGAGCAACCCGACCTTAGGGTGGAAGTGATGATCACCTTCGAGCACGTCAGCAAGTCGTACGGCGAGGGGCACCGCCCTGCGCTCGCCGAGGTGACCCTCCAGATCGACAAGGGCGACTTCGTCTTCCTCGTCGGGCCGTCGGGCTCGGGCAAGTCGACCTTCCTGCGGCTGGTCCTGAAGGAGGAGAAGGCCTCCGGCGGGTCGGTCCAGGTCAACGGGCGCGACGTCGGCCGGCTGCGCAGCTGGAAGGTGCCGCAGCTGCGCCGCCAGATCGGCGTCGTCTTCCAGGACTTCCGGCTGCTGGCCGACAAGAGCGTCTACGAGAACGTCGCCTTCGCGCTGCAGGTGCTCGGCAAGCCCCGCCACGTCATCGCCCAGACCGTCCCGGAGACCCTGGGGCTGGTCGGGCTGGACGGCAAGGAGAAGCGCCGGCCGCACGAGCTGTCCGGTGGTGAGCAGCAGCGGGTCGCGATCGCCCGCGCGTTCGTCAACCGGCCCGCGATCCTGCTGGCCGACGAACCGACCGGGAACCTCGACCCCGAGACCAGCGTCGGCATCATGAAACTGCTCGACCGCATCAACCGCACGGGGACCACCATCGTCATGGCCACGCACGACGACGACATCGTCGACCAGATGCGCAAGCGCGTCGTCGAACTGCGCGACGGCCGCGTCGTGCGCGACGAGGACCGCGGCGTGTACGGATCGGGTCGCTGATGCGCATCGGTTTCGTCGCCGGCGAGATGTTCGCCGGGTTGCGCCGCAACTTCACGATGACCCTCGCGGTCGTGCTCGTGACCATGGTGTCGCTGTTCTTCTTCGGCGCCGGCCTGCTCGTGCAGAAGCAGGTCGACATCCTCAAGGGCGACTGGTACGACCGCGTCCAGGTCTCGATCTTCTTGTGCGGCAGCGAGTCTCCCAGCGAGAACTGCCCGGGTGGGTCCATCTCCGACGAGCAGCGCAACACGCTGCGCGACGCGCTGAACGCCGAGCCGCTGGTGGACGAGGTGTTCTACGAGTCCCAGCAGGAGGCGTACCAGAACTTCCTGGAGATGTACGACACCTCCTTCACCGCGAACGTCACCCCCGACCAGCTGCCGGAGTCGTTCCGCCTGCGGCTGACCGACCCCGCGCAGTACCAGCAGGTCAGCGAGCAGTTCGCGACCTACCCCGGGGTCGAGGAGGTGCCCGACCAGCGGGCGATCCTCGAGCCGCTGTTCACCGTGCTCAACGTCGCCACCCAGATCGCGCTCGGCCTCGCCGCGCTCATGCTGCTGTGCTCGATGATGCTCGTGTCCACCACCATCCGGCTCACCGCCTTCAGCCGGCGCCGCGAGACGACGATCATGCGGCTGGTCGGTGCCTCCCGGGCGCTCATCCAGCTGCCGTTCGTCCTCGAAGGGGTCGTGGCCAGCCTCGTCGGCGGGATCCTGGCCTCCGGGGCGCTGTGGGCGATGGTGAACTTCGGCGTCTCGCGGCTGCAGTCCCGTCCGGGCTTCACCACGCGGCTCATCGACACGACCGACGTGCTGACCCAGACCGGCCCGATCATCGTGGCCGTCGGTGTGGTGTTCGCGATCATCGCCTCGCTGTTCAGCCTTCGCCGTTGGCTGAAGGTCTGAGAACCGCGGTGCGGTCCGGGTGCTCCGGCGCCTAGACTCGAGTGCCCACCACAGCTTCGAGGAGGACCGACGTGCCGCGCGAGACCGGTCGCAAGGTGATCGCCAGCAACCGCAAGGCGCGTCACGACTACTTCATCGACGACACCTACGAGGCCGGCATCAGCCTCATGGGCACCGAGGTCAAGGCCCTGCGGATGGGGCGGGCCTCCCTGGTCGACGGGTTCGCCCACATCGACCGCGGGGAGATGTGGCTCGAGGGCGTGCACATCCCCGAGTACGTCCAGGGCACCTGGACCAACCACACCCCGCGCCGCAAGCGCAAGCTGCTGCTGCACCGCGTCGAGATCGACAAGTGGGCCGGCAAGGTCCGCGAGTCCGGGCTGACGATCGTGCCGCTGCAGCTGTACTTCCTCGACGGCAAGGTCAAGGTCGAGATCGGCCTGGCGCGAGGCAAGAAGAACTACGACAAGCGGCACGCGCTGCGCGAACGGCAGGACAAGCGCGAGGCCGAGCGCGCGATGTCCTACCGACAGGACCGCTGAGCCGCGACGTTCTGCTGATGCGCGAGCCGGGTGGGCGCGCTGTGATCGGAGCATGCGCACCGCCCTGCTCGCCACGCTCGCCTCGGCCGTGCTGGTCGTCGGCCCCCTCGCCGCCTCGGCCGCGGCCGACGAACCGTCCGACGACGAGCGGGTGGTGTCCTACGTCGCCGACCTGACCGTCGGCGGCGACGGGTCGCTGGGCGTGCGCGAGGAGATCACCTACGACTTCGGCGACGACGGCCACCACGGGCTGCGGCGGTTCATCCCGGTCCGCGCGCCGTACGACCAGACGCACGACCGCAGCTACCCGGTGCGGGACCTGCGGGTGTCCAGCCCCACCGGTGCCCCGGACGAGGTCGAGACCGAGACCGACGGCGGATTCCTCGACGTCCGCGTCGGCGACCCGGACTCCGAGGACGTGCGCGGCGAGCAGACCTACGTCCTGACCTACACCGTGCCCGCCGTCGTCAACACCCTGCGCGACGGCTCGCTGCAGATCGCCTACGACGCCGTCGGGACGGGCTGGCAGGTCCCGATCGACCGCGTCGACGTCACCGTGACCACCCCGGCGGCGGTCACGGACCCGCGCTGCTTCCAGGGTGAGGAGGGCTCGGCCGACCGCTGCTCGGCGCAGCCGACCGCCACCGGCGCCGTGTTCAGCGCCCAGGGCCTCGACGACGAGGAGGGCGTCACCGTCGCCGCCGGACTGCCCGCCGGCTCGCTCACCCCGGCCGCCCCGCTGCTCCTGGACACCTTCAGCCCCGCCCGCGCCTTCGGCGCCTCCACCACCAGCCTGGCCGGCGTCGGTGCCGTGCTGGTCGCCGGCGCGGCCGGGCTGCTCGCCTTCCGCCGGCGCCGCGAGGAACCGCAGACCGACCCGGTCCAGGTCACCGACGTCCCGCCCGGGGTCGTCGGGGCCGTCGTCCACGGCGGAGCCCGCGACGTCGACGTCGTCGCGACCCTGCTCGACCTCGCCGCGCGCGGCCACCTCACGATCGTCGAGCACGAGAGCGCGCAGGGGCGGGAGGTGACCGACTGGGACCTGTACCGCCGGGACACCCCGGACAAGCCCACCCTGGCCGAGCAGCGCCTGCTCGACACCGTCTTCGCCGCCGGCCCCGAGACGTCGCTGTCGGCGGTGCGCACCACGGCCCGCGACGGCAACCGCCGGACCAAGGAACTGCTCGAGGACGCCGCCGTCGCGCACGGCCTGTTCCACGCCCGGCCGGCCCAGCTCGTGCTCCGCTGGGTGGGCCTGGGGGGCACCGTCGTCGCCGTCGGGGCGGTGCTGACGGTCCTGCTGGCGATCTGGACCACCCACGCGCTCATCGGGCTGGCCGTCGTCGCCGTCGGGATCGCCGCCCTCGTCGCGGGCCTCGCGGGCGCCGGTGGCAGCCCGGTCACCGCCCGCGGCCGGCAGCTGCAGGCCCGGGCCCGGGCGTTCACCGACACGCTGCCCCGCCACGGCGGCCTCGGCGCCCACGACGGCAGCACACCCGACCGCTTCCTGCGGCTCGTGCCCTACGCCGTCGCCCTCGGCGCCGGCAGCGCCTGGCTGGCCGGGGCCCGGGCCCTGCAGGCCGCCGACGCACCACTGCCCGCCCCGGCCTGGTACACGGGCCCGGCCGGGTTCGGCTCGACGTTCAACGTGGCTCTCTACGCCGGGATGGTGGGCGGCTTCTCCTCCAGCACCTCCGATGCCCTGAGCGCCGCCCCACCCGCCACCGCGAGCTCGAGCTCGTTCAGCGGCGGCGGCGGCTTCACCGGCGGCGCGGCCGGCGGCGGTGGCGGCGGGTCCTGGTGAGGCCCCGGGCCCGGTGCGGGAATGCGTGCGGCGGTACGGCCGTTGCAGGGGTAAGCTGGACGCACAACTCAACAAGGGGATGACAGGTTTCGACGTTGGTCGTCGAGCCAGGGGAAGCGGGTCGAGGATGCATGGTCATCTCGTCAACGATCCATGCAAACCAATAGGTGCCGATTCCAAGCGCACCGAGTTCG
This sequence comes from Kineococcus deserti, assembly GCF_050871945.1. Taxonomy (NCBI): domain Bacteria; kingdom Bacillati; phylum Actinomycetota; class Actinomycetes; order Kineosporiales; family Kineosporiaceae; genus Kineococcus; species Kineococcus deserti. The sequence continues at coordinate 27,581 of NZ_JBJLSI010000001.1, forward strand.
CCCTCGCCGCCTGAGCGAGCGCGACTCTGTCAGCCCGGGTGTGCTCCCGCCCCGGGTCCTGGCATCGACTAGGGGGCTCACCTCTCACCGAGGTCGCGTAGGTGAGAGGGACACTCAACGCGGCTGGGCCCGGCGATGACATGCCTGTGTGAGCATCGGGGCCGAGCAGACCGCTGAACAGGATGCACCCGGAGAAGCCCTGGTACCACGCTGACGGACGCGGGTTCGATTCCCGCCATCTCCACCACTCGGGCTCCGCAGAGCGAGCGGGGCCTGGTGTCCGCGCCCGGTGGGCCGGAAACGCGAAAGCGCTCCTGCACGAGGACGTCACCTCGGTGCACGGGGCGCTTTCGCGTTTCCGGCCCACCGGGCGCGCACACCCCGCTCCTCCTGCTCCGCCGCGCGTCCGCTGATCGCGGGGAGACCGGACGCGGCGTGCGGGCTGGCGTGCTGCCGCGGGCGTAGGTCTGCGGGCGGACAGGGGACGCACAGGTTCCGTCCCGGCTCCGACGCGGTGCCGGGGGCCGCGGCGCCACTCTCGGAGCCATGGACATCCTCTCCGGCCGGGGTCTGGTCATGACCTACGGCACGACCCACGCCCTCGACGGCGTCGACGTCACCGTGCGCGCGGGCGAGTCCGTCGCGGTGATGGGCCCGTCGGGTTCGGGCAAGACCACGTTGCTGCACGTCCTGGCCGGGATCGTGCGGCCCACCTCCGGAACCGTCAGCCTGTCCGGGGCCGACCTCGTCGCCATGAGCGACGCGCAGCGGACGAGGCTGCGGCGCAGCGACTTCGGGTTCGTCTTCCAGGCCGGGCAGTTGCTGCCCGAACTGCCCGCGGAGGAGAACGCCGCGCTGCCGCTGATGCTCGGCGGGCAGCCCCGGGCCGCGGCCACCGCCCGGGCCCGCGAACTCCTCGGCCGGCTCGGACTGGCCGGCATGGAACGTCGCCGGCCCGGGGAACTGTCGGGTGGGCAGGCGCAGCGGGTCGCCATCGCGCGGGCCCTGGTCGGCCGGCCGGAGGTCGTGTTCGCGGACGAACCCACCGGTGCGCTGGACCAGGCCACCGGACGCGAGGTGCTCGACCTGCTCACCTCCGTGGCGCGGGAGAACGGTGCCGCGCTCGTCGTCGTCACCCACGACGCCGGGGTCGCCCGGTGGTGCGACCGGACGCTCGCGATGCGCGACGGTCGTGTGGTCGACGAGTTCACCGCGCCCGTCGGGGTGGCCCGGTGAGGCTGTGGTGGTCGCTGGCCCGGCACACGCACACGGGCTCGAAGCTGCCGACGGTGCTGGCCGTCACCGCGTTCGCCGTCACGACGTGGGCCGTCCTGCTCGTGGCCGGGGGAGTGCGGGCGTTCGCCGCACGCGCCGACCTGCCCGACGCCGGCCCCGACGCCTCGACCTACCCGTTCCTGTCCTGGGTGGCCGTCGCCCTGCTCCTGGTGCCGACCGCGACGCTGGGCGCGGCCGCGGCCCGGCTGACCGTCGCCCGCCGTGACGAACGGCTCGCCCGGTTGCGGCTGGCGGGCGCCACCACCGGGCAGATCGGCGTCGTGGCACTGCTCGACGCCGCCGTCCAGGCCGTCGCGGGAGCCGCCCTCGGCGTCCTGCTGAACCTGCTCACCCTGCCCGCCGTCGCGCAGCTGAGGTTCCAGGGCCGCCGTTTCGCCACCGGTGAACTCCTGCTCGGCCCGGTGCCGGTGCTGCTCACCGTGACGGCCGTCCTGCTGGTGGCCCTGGTGTCCTCGGCCGTGAGCCTGCGGCGCGTGGCCATCACCCCGCTCGGCGTGGCCCAACGCCTGCCGCAGAAGGGCCTGAGCTGGGCGCGGATCGTGCCCGTCCTGCTCCTGGGGGGAGGCTTCGTCGCCGCCTTCAACGCCGGCGGCCTGGTCTTCGGCTTCGGGACGGCCGTCGGGGCCCTGGTCCTGGTGGGCTTCCTGGCCGGGACCTTCGCCGTCTTCAACCTCGTCGGGCCGCTGTTCGTCTCGGTCCTCGGCCGGATCCTGGGGGCCCGCGCCCGCAGCGTCGAGACGCTGCTGGCGGCGCGGCGCATGACCGACGACCCCAAGAGCACCTGGCGCAGCGTCGGCGGGATCTCGCTGGTGACGTTCGTGGCCGGCTGCCTGTCCGTCACCCCGGGCCTGACCAGCGGCGGCGCGCCCGAGGAGGCGCAGCTGTTCACCGACATCGGCACGGGAGCGGCCGTCACGCTGGTGATCTCGGCCGTCCTGGCCGCGGTCTCGACCGGGGTCACCCAGGCCTCGCGGGTGCTGGACTCCCGCACGCGCTACCGGACCCTGCACCTGTCCGGCACCGACCTCGAGGTGCTGCACACCGCCCGTGCGCGCGAGACCTGGATCCCGCTGGTGGTCACCACGGGCGGTGCGGCCGCCCTGGCCCTGCTGATCATCTCGCCGGTGGTCGGGCTGCTGCAGACCGCGCCGGTCGGCGTGCTGTGGTTCGTCGGGTGCGCGCTCGCCGGTGGCGGCCTCGTCCTGCTGGCCTCGCGGGCCAGCCGGCCGCTCGTGACGGCGTGCTCCACGACGGATCCCACCGGCATCTCGTCTCGTTGAGTTCAACACCGGACACGCAGCGTCAGAAACTGTCCGCCGTGTCGGGCGGATTCCCGAACTCGTTGCGAGACCTGCGCTCCCAGATCGTACGGTCGGTGGACGCCGACGATCCGCGTCGGTCCAGCCGAGGGAGGGAACCAGTGCAGGACGCCGACTACCGGCGCCTGGTGGAGGACTCTCCGCTGGCCACCGTCCGGGTCGAACGCGACACCGACGGCTGGCGTGCAACCTGGCTCAACCGGGCCGCGGCCGAGCTGTTCGGCGACCGCGAGGACGTCCTGCTCGCCGACCTCGTCCACCCCGAGGACCGCGAGGACGTGCTCGCCGCACTCGACCGCGGGGCGCCGGCCGTGCGGACCGCGTACGAGTGGCGGTTCCTGGCCGGCGGAGGATCCGCGGCCGCCGGGGACCGGACCGTGACGGTCGAGGTGCTCGTCGGCGCGGCCGGGCCGGCGTTGACGCTGTCCTGCTGGGACGTCAGCCAGCACGTGGCCCGCACCCGCGACCTCACCCACCGCGCGACCCACGACAAGCTCACCGGACTGCCCAACCGCGGGTTGCTGGAGGACCGCTGGGAGCTCGCCCGGTCCCGGGCCCGGCGCACCGGGACCGCACCCGTCGTCGCGTTCTGCGACGTCGACGAGCTCAAGCGGATCAACGACGAGCGCGGTCACCTCGTGGGCGACCGCGCGCTGGTGCGCATCGCCGAACGGCTCGTGAGCGCTTCACGGGCCGGTGACACCGTCGCCAGGTTCGGGGGTGACGAGTTCGTCGTCCTGGTCGACTCCTCCGCCGACGTCGATCCGCGCGCCCTGGTCGAGCGCCTCCGGGCGGCCGTGTCCGGGGTCACGGTCGACCTCACCGACGGCGGGACCGTCACGGTCTCCTGCAGCGTCGGCCTCGTCGTGGACGACCTCCAGGAGAGCACGGCCGAGGTCCTGGCCCGCGCCGACCGGCACATGTACGAGGACAAGCGCCGGTCCCGCGGCCTCTGATCCGCTCAGCTGCGTGAAACCGCCAGCCGACGGTGCGCGAAGGCCGCGGGCAGCTCCGCGAACCGCGCCCACCGCACGTGGTCGACGAGGCGCTGGACCTCCGCGGCCGTGAACCCGCCGCCGAACCAGTGCAGGACGCCGTCGTGGCCCAGGCCGAGCTGCGTCCCCGGTGGTGCGTGGTCGAGCGCCACGAGGACCCCGCGGCTGGTGGCGCGGACGACGGGTCGCAGCCGGGCGAGCAGCCCGACCTCTTCGGCGGGAACCAGCAGCCAGGTGTTCACGCGCGCCACTGTAGAGAATCGTTCTCAACAAGACAACGGGTAGCGTGCGCGTGTGAGTCGACTGTTCGAACCGATCACCCTGCGCGGCGCGACCTTCAGCAACCGCCTGTGGGTCTCGCCGATGTGCCAGTACTCCTGCGACCCCGTCCAGGCCCCCGGCGTGCCCAACGACTGGCACCTCGTCCACCTCGGCGGCCTGGCGCTCGGGGGAGCGGGGCTCGTCCTCACCGAGGCCGCCGCCGTCGTCCCTGAGGGCCGCATCAGCCCGCAGGACGCCGGGTTGTGGAACGAGGAGCAGGCCCGCGCCTGGGCCCGGATCGTCGACTTCGCGCACGCCCAGGGCGCCGCCGTCGGCGTCCAGCTCGCGCACGCCGGCCGCAAGGCCAGCACCCACCGGCCCTGGGACGAGGAGTCCGGCACGGTCGCACCGGCCCAGGGCGGCTGGGAGACGGTCGGCCCCAGCGCCGTGCCGTACGACGGGTTCGCCGTCCCGCGCGAGCTCGACGCCGACGGCATCACCGCCGTCGTGCGGGCCTTCGCCGACGCCGCCCGCCGCGCCGACGAGGCCGGGTTCGACGTCGTGGAGGTCCACGCCGCCCACGGGTACCTGCTGCACCAGTTCCTGTCCCCGCTGTCCAACCACCGCACCGACGGCTACGGCGGCGACCTGGCCGGCCGGTCCCGGCTGCTGCTGGAGGTCCTCGACGCCGTCCGCGCGGTGTGGCCGGCCGACAAGCCGGTGTTCGTGCGGATCAGCACCTCGGACTGGGTCGAGGGTGGCTGGGACCTCGAGGAGTCGATCCAGCTGGCGAAGGAGCTCGCCGCCCACGGCGCCGACCTGGTCGACGCCAGCTCCGGCGGCAACGACCCCCGCCAGCAGATCCCCGTCGGCCCCGGCTACCAGGTCCCCAACGCCGCGCGCGTGAAGCGGGAGGCGCAGGTCCCGGTCGCGGCCGTCGGGCTGATCCTCGAGCCCGCACAGGCCGAGCAGGTCCTCGTCAGCGGCGACGCCGACGCGGTCTTCCTGGCCCGGCCGCTGCTGGCCGACCCGCGCTGGCCGCACCGGGCGGCCGTCGCCCTGCACGACACGGCGGCCGTTCCGTGGCCGGCGCAGTACGTCCGCGCCACCCGCGACCAGGTGCCGATCGCTCGCCCTCGCCTCTGATCGCGCGTCATGATGGCCTCGTGACGAGTCCCCCGTCGAGCCTCACCGGCCGGCTGCTGCTGGCGACCCCGTCGCTGACCGACCCCAACTTCGCCCGCGCGGTCGTCCTGGTCCTCAACCACGACGAGGACGGCGCGCTGGGTGTCGTGGTCAACCGTCCGCTGGACGTGGACGTCGCCGCGGTGCTGCCGGGCTGGCAGCCGTTCGCCACCGCGCCCGGCAAGCTCTTCCAGGGCGGACCGGTGGCGCTGGACTCCGCCCTGGGCCTCGTCGCGGTGCCCGGGGACGAGCCCGACCCGCTGGGGGTGCGGCGGGTCTTCGCCTCCGTCGGTCTGGGCTCGGTGGGCCTGGTCGACCTCGACACCCCGCCGGAGGCGATCGTCGCGGAGCTGTCCGGCCTGCGGATCTTCGCCGGGTACGCCGGGTGGAGCGCCGCGCAGCTGGAGTCCGAGATCGCCGAGGGAGCCTGGTTCGTGCTGCCCGCCGAGGCGCGCGACGCCTTCAGCTCGGCCCCCGAGGACCTGTGGGGCGATGTCCTGCGGCGGCAGGGCGGGGACCTGGCACTGGTCGCCAGCTTCCCGGCGGACGTCTCGATGAACTGAGCGCGCGTACCATTCCCGCCATGAGCTCGCCGACCGAGGACCCGTTCCAGACCCAGCCGCAGGCCCCCGCCGCGCCGTCGCGGACCGCGGTCCTCGACCGCGAGGAGCAGGTCGAGGAGAAGGCCGAGCCGGGCGACCACGAGCGGTTCGCCCACTACGTCAAGAAGGAGAAGATCATGGAGTCCGCCCTTTCGGGCGACCCCGTGATCGCGCTCTGCGGCAAGGTCTGGGTGCCCGGCCGCGACCCCAAGCGGTTCCCGGTCTGCCCCACCTGCAAGGAGATCTACGAGAGCCTGTCCGGCAAGGGCGGCGACGACAAGGACTGAGCCCCGCACCTCCCGCCGCGTGGTCACCGGCCACGCGGCGGTCGAGGACTGCTGCGCGCGTCGCCGCACGGGGTCACCCCTCGCAGTCGTCTACGGTGGACGGACCCATGAGCACGACCGAACACGAACCCCAGCTGGCCCTGGCCGACACCACCCCCGGCCCCGTGGTCGACGCTCCTGGCGTACCCGCCGCCCGGCCGCTGCGCGCCTGGCAGAACGCGGCGCTGGAGAAGTACTTCGACCCCGAGCGCGACGAACCCGCCGACTACCTCGTCACCGCCACCCCGGGCGCGGGCAAGACGACGTTCGCGCTGGCGCTGGCGCGCCGGCTGCTGGACACCCGCCGCGTCGACCGGATCGTCGTCGTGGCCCCGACCGACCACCTGCGCACCCAGTGGGCCGAGGCCGCCCACCGCGCGGGCATCGAGCTGGACCCGACGATGACCAACGCCGTGGGCCCGGTCCGCCCCGACATGAAGGGCTACGTCACGACGTACGCCCAGGTCGCCGGGCACCCGATGCTGCACCGCGCCCGGGCCACCGCGAAGAAGTCGCTGGTGGTCATGGACGAGATCCACCACGCCGGGGACGGGCTGTCCTGGGGCGAGGCCGTGTTCGAGGCCTTCGCCGACGCCCGCCGCCGGCTGTCGTTGACGGGGACCCCGTTCCGCACCAAGGCCGACGAGCGGATCCCGTTCGTGCAGTACGTCGAGGACGACTCCGTGGAGTCCGAGGGCGGGCTGAAGAGCGTCGCCGACTACACCTACGGCTACAAGGACGCCCTGGCCGACGGTGTCGTGCGGCCCGTCGTGTTCGCCGCCTACACCGGCGTCTCGCGCTGGCGGAACTCCGCCGGGGAGGTCGTGGCGGCCTCCCTGACCGACGCGACCACCAAGTCGGTGGAGTCGCTGGCCTGGAAGACCGCGCTGGACCCGCGCGGCGACTGGGTCCCGCACGTCATCGCCGCGATGGACGAGCGCCTGAACCACCTGCGCGAGCACGGCATGCACGACGCGGCCGGGCTGGTCCTGGCCTCGGACCAGGACGACGCGCGCGCCTACGCCAAGATCGTCCAGCGGGTCACGGGGGAGAAGCCCGCGCTGATCCTGTCCGACGACCCCAAGGCCTCGCAGAAGATCTCCGAGTTCGCCGAGAGCGACCAGCGGTTCGTCGTCTGCGTGCGGATGATCTCCGAGGGCGTCGACGTGCCACGCGCGGCGTGCCTGGCCTGGATGACGTCCTACCGGACCCCGCTGTTCTTCGCCCAGGCCGTCGGCCGCGTCGTCCGCTCCCGCGCCAAGGGGGAGTCCGCGACGGTGTTCCTGCCGGCCGTGCGGCCGCTGCTGGCCCTGGCCGCGGAGATGGAGACCGACCGCAACCACGTCATCCCGCCGCCGGCGTCGGTCTCCTCCGACGAGGTCGACGAGGGCGGCCTGGACCTGCTGCCGCCGCCCGAACGCGAACCGGGGGAGAAGAAGGAGTACGAGGCGCTCGAGGCGCAGGCCGAGTTCGCCCACGTCCTGCACGGCGGAAAGGCCCTGACCGGCGGTGACCTGCCGCAGGTCAGCGTCGAGGAGGAGGACTACCTCGGCCTGCCCGGGCTGCTCTCGCCCGAGCAGACGGCCGCGCTGCTGGCCCAGCGCGACGCCGAGATCCGCAAGCGCACCGCCGTGGCCCGTCCCCTCGAGGAGGCGGAGCCGGCCCCGGCCGACGAGCCCGAGCTGCAGGACGCCGCCTGGCACACCGCCGCTGTGCTGCGCAAGGAGATCCACGGCCTCGTCGGCCGGGTCGCCGCGGGCCGGGCGATGCCGCACGCGACGGTGTACTCCACGCTGCGCAAGGCCGTTCCCGGGCCCCCGTCCGCCTCGGCGTCGGTGGACGTCCTGCGCCGCCGGCGCGATCACCTGCTGTCGATGGTCTAGGTTGCTGAGGTGCCCGAGATCGTTCAGCGGACCATGGTCCGCGCACCCCTCGACGAGGTCTTCGAGATGTCCCTCGACCTCGACGTCGAGCGGGTCGCGGGCAAGCGGTTCAAGGTCCGCGCCGTCGAAGGGGCGGGACGGACGAGCGGGCGCATCGACCTGGACGAGAAGGTCACGTGGCGACTGCGGCTCCTGGGTTTCCCCGTCACCCACACCTCGCACATCGTCGAACTGGACCGCCCCCGGCGGTTCGTCGACCAGATGTCCGCCGGCGCCTTCGCGCAGTTCCGCCACGAGCACTCCTACGAGCCCGAGGGCCCGCAGATGACCATCATGACCGACCGGATGTCCTGGCGGTCGCCGTACGGGTTCCTCGGCCGCATCGCCGACGTGCTGTTCGTCCGGCGGACGCTGCGCCAGCTGCTGGCCGACCGCAACTCCGAGATCGTCCGCCGCTTCAGCTGAGGAACTCGGACCCGGCCACGTCCGTTGCGCCGGTATGGGATTCCTGGACAACCTCAAGAGCAAGGGCCTGCTGGCGGGCGACCAGCTGAAGACGAAGGTCGGGCAGTTCAAGAGCAAGGACTTCGCCGAGGCCAGCATGGCCACCTGCGCCCTCATCGCCGCCGCCGACGGCAGCATCGAGCCCGAGGAGCGCCAGAAGACCGCCGCGTTCATCGCCAGCAACGACGTCCTGTCGATCTTCAACGCGGGCGAGCTGCGCGCGTCCTTCGACAAGTGGTGCGGCAAGCTCACGAGCGACTACGACTTCGGTAAGATCGAGGCGCTGCAGGCGGTCGGCAAGCTGCGCAACAAGCCCGAGCAGGCGCGCGCCGTCGTCCAGGTCGGCGTCGTCATCGGTGGCGCCAACGGCGACTTCGACCCCCAGGAGCAACGCGCGGTGCGCGAGGTCTGCCAGTCCGCGGGCATCGACCCCGCCGAGTTCGGCGTCGCCTGAGGACCTGGCAGGCTGAGCGCATGAGCACGCCCGCAGGGTGGTACCCCGATCCTTCAGAACCCTCCGCGGTGTCCTCGGGGCAGCTGCGCTGGTGGGACGGCACGCGGTGGACCGAACACGTCCACCAGCAGGCGGCGCCCACGCCGTCGGCGGGACCGTCGCTCACCAAGGCTCCGCAGTACCAGCAGTTCCAGGGGCACCAGCAGTTCCAGGGGCACCAGCAGGATCCCCACCAGCAGCAGAACCCCTACCAGCAGACCCGGTACACCCGGTACCCGCCGTCGCAGTACCCGGCCCCGGGTGTCAAGGCCATCGCCACGCCCGACGGTCAGGCCCTGGGCGGGCTGGGGCTGCGGCTGCTGGCCCGGATCGTCGACTGGGTGCTGATCACGGTGATCGCCACGATCGCCGGCTGGTCCTCGGTGCAGACGATGAACCGCCAGTCGGCCGCGGCCGCGGACGCGCTGGCGGCGGGGAACACCGAACGGTTCACCGACCTGCTCCTGCAGACCTCCCAGGGCGGTGCGGCGCAGACGCTGACGTTCATCGTCCTGGCCGTCAGCGCCGTCTACACGATCCTGTCGCTGCGCTTCTACGGCGCGACGCCGGGCAAGGCCCTGTGCCGCCTCCGGGTGCGCGGCTGGGACCGGCCCGGCCACCCCGGCTGGGGGCAGTCCATCGTGCGCTGGATCGGCAGCGACTTCCTCGGGCAGATGATCCCGTTCTACCTGCTCGTCGACCTGCTCTGGCCGTGCTGGGACCAGCGCAAGCAGGCCCTGCACGACAAGCTCGCCCGCACGGTCGTCGTCAAGCGCTGAGGACCGTTCAGGAGACCACCACGGGGTCGCCCACCAGGGCGACCCCGGCGGCCCGCAGTTCGCCCAGCGCCTTCTCCACCGTGGCCGGCGAGATCCCGGCCGTCAGGCCCAGCAGCACCGTCGTGCGGAAACCCTCGCGCGCCGCGTCCAGGGCCGTCGCCCGCACGCAGTGGTCGGTGGCGATCCCGACGACGTGCACCTCGTCGACTCCCTTGCCGCGCAACCAGTCCGCCAGGCCAGTCTCGAGTTCACCGCCCTCGGCGGTGACGGTGCTGGTGACACCCTCGAAACCCGAGTAGGCCGCCGCGTACTGCCCCTTGCGGAACACCGCCTCCACCCGGGAGGTGTCGAGGCGGTCGTGCAGCAGCGCACCGAACGTGCCGGCCCGGCAGTGCGGCGGCCAGCTGTCGACGAAGTCCGGTTCGGCCGAGAAGTGCGTGCCCGGGTCGATGTGGAAGTCCTGCGTGGCCACGACGTGGTCGAACGCGATGCCCCGACCGCCGCTGGTGTCCTGGCGCAGCAGCTGCGAGACGGCGGCCGCGACCTCGTCGCCGCCGGCGACCGCGAGCGCACCGCCGGGGCAGAAGTCGTTCTGCACGTCCACGACGACGAGGGCGCGCGTCACCGGACGACCTCCCGGTCCGCGGTCAGCACCGTCGTCGGGATCGCCGGTTCGCCCTTCGACAACGCCAGCCCGTCCCACGGCAGCGTCACCAGCGCCCGGCGCAGGTGCTCGCGGGAGGCCTGCAGGTCGGGCAGGCCGGCGACGCGTTCACCCTCGACGACCATCGGGACCTGCAGCGGCCGGTCGTTCGGCTCGCGCGCCGGGGTGAACCCGACGCCGAGGACCTCGTCGGTCGCGGTGCCCGTGGGCCGGTGCCGCCGCACGGCGACCTTCCGGCCGCCCTGGGTGACCTTCGACGTCGAGCGCTTGGCGACCGGGCGCCCCTCGACCTCGACCAGCTTGTAGACCAGCCCGGCGGTCGGGGCGCCGGACCCGGTGACCAGCGACGTGCCCACCCCGTAGCCGTCGACGGGAGCGGCCTTCAGCGCCGCCAGCGCGTACTCGTCGAGGTCGCCGGAGACGACGATGCGCGTCGAGGTCGCCCCCAGGGAGTCCAGCTGCTCGCGCGCCTGGACGGCCAGGACCGCCAGGTCCCCGGAGTCGATGCGCACCGCGCCCAGCTGCGGGCCGGCGACCTCGATCGCTGTCGCGATGCCCTGGGTGATGTCGTAGGTGTCGACCAGCAGCGTGGTGTCCACGCCCAGCGCGGCGACCTGGGCGGCGAACGCCCCGGCCTCGGTGTCGTGCAGCAGCGTGAACGCGTGCGCCGAGGTGCCCGAGGTCGGGATGCCGTAGGAGGCGCCGGCCTGCAGGTTCGACGTGGAGGTGAACCCGGCCAGGTAGGCGGCGCGGGAGGCGGCCACGGCGGCCTGCTCGTGCGTGCGGCGCGAGCCCATCTCGATGATCGGCCGGTCGCCGGCGGCCTGCGCCATCCGCGAGGCGGCCGCGGCGATGGCGCAGTCGTGGTTGAGGATCGACAGCACGACCGTCTCCAGGACGACGGCCTCGGCGAACGTGCCGGTGACGGTGAGGATGGGCGAGCCGGGGAACCACAGCTCGCCCTCGACGTAGCCCTCGATGGACCCGCCGAACCGGTAGCGCGCCAGCCACTCCAGCGTCCGGGAGTCCAGGACGCCGCGCAGCCCCTCGAGCAGGTCGGGGGAGAAGGTGAAGTCGCGCACCGCGTCCAGCACCCGCGCCGTCCCGGCGACCACGCCGTACCGGCGCCCCTCGGGCAGCCGCCGGCCGAAGACCTCGAAGGTGCACGGCCGATCGCCCGTCCCGTCGGACAGCGCAGCCTGCAGCATCGTCAGCTCGTAGTGGTCGGTCAGCAGCGCGGTGCTGAGTGCGGGGCTCCCCATGCACCGAATCTAGCCAGGTCCCCGTTGCCTACACTGCCCGGGTGTCCGTGGTCCTGACTGCTCCCACCGAGCTCGAGCGTCCCGAGACGGACCTCACCACCGTTCCGGACACCCCGTGGGTCACCATCGTGTGGAACGACCCGGTGAACCTCATGTCCTACGTGACGTACGTGTTCCGGACGCACTTCGGCTACTCCGAGGCCAAGGCCGAGGCGCTGATGATGGACGTCCACCAGAAGGGCCGCGCCGCCGTGAGCTCGGGCTCGCGCGAGGCGATGGAACGCGACGTCGAGGCCATGCACGGCTACGGCCTGTGGGCCACGCTGCAGAAGGACGAATGATGCTGAGGAACGACTGAGTGGCCACCTTCCGGCGCAACCGCCACGGCTTGTTCTCGCTCACCCTGCACGCCTCCGAGGCCGACCTGCTGGCCTCCCTGGCGCGGGAGGTCGTCGAGCTCCTCGAGGTCCCCGAACCGCCCAGCCGCACCGTCGACCCGTTGCAGGCCGAACTGGGCCTGGCCGACCTGCCCGGCTTCGACACCCCCGACCTGCAGACCGACGGGCCCACCGCCCCGCCCGAGGACGAGGTGCTGCGGCGGCTGCTGCCCGACGCCTACGGCGAGGAGGAGGACCCGCGGGCCTCGGCCGACTTCCGCCGGTTCACCGAACGCGGCCTGCGCGAGCGCAAGGCGGCCGCGGCGCGCGGCATGCTGGCCACGCTCGCGCCCGTGGAGGGCCAGGGCGGACGCGTCCAGCTCGACGCCGACGGGGCCCGCACGTGGCTCGCGGCGCTCAACGACATCCGCCTCGCGCTCGGGACGCGGCTGGGCGTCAGCGACGAGGGCGACCCCTACGCCGAACTGGCCGAGGACGACCCCGCGCGCTGGGCGTGGGCCGTGTACGACTTCACCACCCACCTCCAGGAGACGCTCGTGAGGTCGCTGCTGTGAGGCCGGAGCGGCGCGCCGACACCTGGAGCCCGCGCTCCGGCGCTGCCCGCCGGCTCCTCCGATGGAGTCGGGTGGGCAGTCGTGTGCGCGGGCGGGTGGAGGCGTCGACCATGGCGCCGCGTACGAGTGGACGGACGACATCGTGAACGAGCGGGAACTGCCCATCGGGATCTTCGACTCCGGGGTGGGTGGGCTGACCGTCGCACGCGCGGTCCTGGACCAGCTGCCGCACGAGGCCGTCCACTACGTCGGCGACACCGCGCACGCCCCCTACGGACCCAAACCCATCGCCGAGGTGCGCCGGCTGGCCCTCGACGTGCTCGACCGCGTCGTCGACTCCGGGGTGAAGATGCTGGTCATCGCCTGCAACTCCGCCTCGGCGGCCATGCTGCGCGACGCCCGCGAGCGCTACGACGTCCCCGTCGTGGAGGTCATCCAGCCCGCCGTGCGCCGGGCGGTGCGCGCCACCCGCAACGGCCGGGTCGGGGTCATCGGCACCCGCGCGACGATCTCCTCACGCGCCTACGAGGACGCCTTCGCCGCCGCTCCGCACCTGGCGCTGACGACGGCGGCCTGCCCGGCCTTCGTGGAGTTCGTCGAGCGCGGGATCACCAGCGGCCCGGAACTGCTCACGGCCGCCCGGGAGTACCTGGCCCCCGCCATCGCCGCCGACGTCGACACCCTCGTCCTGGGCTGCACGCACTACCCGCTGCTCATGGCCGTCCTGCGCAGCGTCGTCGGCGACGACGTCACCCTCGTCTCCAGCGCCGAGGAGACCGCCTTCGACGTCTACCGGGAGCTGGCCGCGCGCGAGCTGCTGCGCCCCGACGACCTGCCGCTGCCCCGGCACCGGTTCACCTCGACGGGTGACGCGCGGGCCTTCCGGACTCTGGCGCAACGGTTCCTGGGACCTCAGCTCGGGCCGCAACTGGTCGACGTCGACGAGACCGGCCCGCTGTACCTCGGCGCACTCTGACCGCCTGGGCCTGCGTGGGCGCCGGGACGGGAGGGGCGGCGGTCGCCCACCGCGCGAGCGCGGCGACGGGCTGGCTGCGGGCCCCGTCGGTGAACTCCAGCACGACGCGGGCGCTCAACGGACCGGTGCGCCGCACCGCGGCGACCTGCCGCACGACGGTGCCGGTCAGCGGCCGGGGGCTCCACCGCAGGGGGCGCAGCACGACGCCCTCGTGATCGGCGCGGCCGGTGACCACGAGGTCACCCGGGCGCAGGTCAGCGGTCGAGCGTCGACTCGTGGACACCTGCTCCATGGGTTCACTGTGACGGATGGAACCCGGTGGCGCGGTAGGGATTCGCGCATTCAGCCGCAGGATCCGGCAGAAATCTGCTGGGGCGCGCTGACCGTTCACGCGCGGTGGCACGCAGGTGACCGCGAGTCATCTGGAACCCTGGGGCACGTGACTGAACGAGCCGCCGCCCGAGCAGACGGTCGGGCCGCCGACGAACTGCGCCCCGTGACCATCACCCGCAACTGGCTCGACCACGCCGAGGGCAGCGTCCTCGTCGAGTTCGGCCGCACCCGGGTGCTGTGCGCCGCCTCCTTCACCGAGGGGGTCCCGCGCTGGCGCAAGGGCTCGGGCCAGGGCTGGGTCACCGCCGAGTACGCCATGCTGCCGCGCTCGACCAACACCCGCAGCGACCGCGAGTCGGTCAAGGGCAAGATCGGCGGCCGCACGCACGAGATCTCCCGGCTCATCGGCCGCAGCCTGCGCGCCGTCGTCGACACGGCCCAGCTGGGCGAGAACACCGTCGTCCTGGACTGCGACGTCCTGCAGGCCGACGGCGGCACCCGCACGGCCGCCATCACCGGCGCCTACGTGGCGCTCGCGGACGCGATCTCCTGGGCGCGGGGCAAGGGGATCGTCAAGGCGTCGAAGCAGCCGTTGACCGGCTCGGTCAGCGCCGTCAGCGTCGGCGTCGTCGACGGGGTCCCGGTGCTGGACCTGCCGTACGTGGAGGACGTGCGCGCCGAGACCGACATGAACGTCGTCGTCACCGGCGACGGGAAGTTCGTCGAGGTGCAGGGCACCGCCGAGGGAGCGCCCTTCGACCGCACCGAGCTGGACGGGCTGCTGGACCTGGCGGTCGCCGGTTGCGCGCGGCTGACGCAGCTGCAGGCCGAGGCGCTGGCCCGGTGACCCGCCTCGTCCTGGCCACCCGCAACCTCCACAAGGTCGGTGAGCTGCGGGCCGTGCTGGCCCCGCTGCTGCCCGACGTCGAGGTGCTGACGGTCGACGCCTTCGAGGACGTCCCCGAGGTCGCCGAGACCGAGGTGACCTTCGCCGGCAACGCGCTGCTGAAGGCCCGCGCGGTGGCGGCCGCGACCGGCGTCCCCGCCATCGCCGACGACTCCGGCATCGCCGTCGACGTCCTGGGCGGGGCGCCGGGGATCTTCTCGGCCCGCTGGGCCGGCCGGCACGGCGACGACGCCGCGAACCTGCAGCTGCTGCTGGCGCAGATCGCCGACGTGCCCGCGCAGCACCGCGGCGGCGCCTTCGTGTGCGCCGCGGCCATCGCCCTGCCCGACGGGAGCAGCGCCGTGCGCGAGGGGCGCTCGCGCGGCACGATCACGACGGCGCCGGCCGGCGGGGGCGGGTTCGGCTACGACCCGGTCTTCGTGCCCGAGGGCGCGGACCGGACCCTGGCCGAGCACACCCCCGAGGAGAAGAACGCGATCAGCCACCGCGGACGCGCCTTCCGGGCCCTGGCCCCGGTGGTCGTGGACGCGCTGGCAGGCCGACCCATCCGCTGAGGGGGCGGCTCCGAAGCTAGGGACGTGAGGCCGGCCATGACCACGGGGAACAGCGCTCGGACCGGGGATGCGGAGGGGAACCGCCGGTCGGGGGCGCTCACGGGGGTCTGGGCCGGCCTCGTGGCCGCAGGGTCGACGTTCGGCGTGGGGCAGCTGGTCGCGGGGATCGTCTCCCCGTCGGCCGCGCCCCTCGTCGTCGTCGGCGACGCGGTGGTCGACCGGGTGCCCGCGTGGCTGAAGGACGCCGCGATCCGGGCCTTCGGCGCGCACGACAAGGTCGTGCTGCTGGCGACCATCGCGGTCCTCGTCGCCCTGCTGGCCGCGCTGGCCGGAGTGCTGGCGCGGTGGCGGCTGCAGGCCGGCGTCGCCGTCGTCGGCGTCCTGGGCCTGGTGGGGGTCGTCGCCGCCGCGACCCGGCCCGACGCGACGACGTTCACCCCGCTGCCCTCGGCGCTGGGTGCCGCGGCCGGGGTGTACGCGCTGGTGGTGCTGACCCGCCGGCTCGCACCGGCCACCGACGCCCGGCGGCGGGCCGTCCTGCTCGGCGGGACCGCCGCGGCCGCGGTGCTCACCGGCGGCGCGGGCCAGTACCTGGTCTCCACCCGCAGCGCCGAGCAGTCCCGCGGCCGGGTCGTGCTGCCCGCACCGGCCGACCCCGCGCCCGCGTTGCCCGCCGGGCTCGACCCCGCCGACGCGATCGCGAGCGGCCTGACGGTCTACGCCACGCGCACGGCGGACTTCTACCGCGTGGACACCGCCCTGGTCGTGCCGGACGTCGTCGCCGAGGACTGGTCGCTGCGGATCCACGGCAGGGTCGAACGGGAACTCGTCCTCGACTTCGCGACGCTGCTGGCCCGACCCCTGCGCGAACGCTGGATCACCTTGACCTGCGTCAGCAACGAGGTCGGCGGGTCCTACGTCGGCAACGCCCGCTGGCTGGGGTACCCGCTGGCCGACCTGCTCGCCGAGGTCGGTGCCGGCGACGGGGCGGACATGCTGTTCGCCACCAGCACCGACGGTTTCACGTTGTCCGCGCCGCTGGCCGAGGCCACCGACGGCCGCGACGCGATGCTGGTCGTCGGGATGAACGGGGAACCCCTCCCGCGCGAGCACGGTTTCCCCGTGCGGATGGTGATCCCCGGGTTGTACGGGTACGTCTCGGCCTGCAAGTGGATCACCGACCTGGAGGTCACCACGTTCGCCGAGAAGACGGCGTACTGGACCGACCGCGGCTGGGCGGCGAAGGGGCCGATCAAGACGGCCTCGCGCATCGACGTCCCGAGGTCGTTCGCCACGGTGCGGGCCGGGCGCGTTCCGGTCGCCGGTGTGGCGTGGGCGCAGCACCGCGGGGTTTCGGCGGTCGAGGTCCGTGTCGACGAGGGGGAGTGGCAGCCCGCCGAGCTGCTCCCGTCGGCCTCCTCGGACACCTGGTGCCAGTGGGTCTTCGACTGGAACGCCGACGAACCCGGCAGCCACTCGCTGCAGGTGCGGGCGACCGACGGGACGGGGGAGCCGCAGACCGCCGAGGTCGTCGCGCCGGTTCCCGACGGTTCCAGCGGGTACGACTCGGTGACCGTCACGGTCGAGTGAGGAACTCCGTCCCGCAGACCAATCCGGGAGGGCGCCGGTCACGAACCCCTCGTGCACGACCGGCCGGGAACCACCGGCCGGACACGACAGGAGGAAACTCGTGAAGCGCACTGGAACCCTGCTGGCGATCGCCGCGGCCGCGACCTTCGGGCTCGCCGCCTGCGCAGGCGCCGACACCGGCTCGTCCGACACCAGCTCGAGTTCGACCACCACCTCGAGTTCTCCCGCGATGACGAGTTCGGCCCCGGCGACGGCGATGGCGATGGACGCCCCCGTCGGCCCGGGCTGCGCCGACTACGCCGCCGCGAACGCCACCGGCCCGGCCTCGGTCGAGGGCATGGCGACCGCACCGCTGGCCAGCGCCGCGGCCGCGAACCCGGTGCTGAAGACGCTGACGGCGGCGGTCTCGGGTCAGCTGAACCCGGACGTGAACCTCGTCAACGACCTCAACGGCGGGGAGTTCACGGTGTTCGCCCCCGTCGACGACGCGTTCGCCAAGGTCGACCCGGCCACGCTGGAGTCGCTGAAGACCGACAGCGCGACGCTGCAGGAGATCCTCACCTACCACGTCGTCCAGGGGCGGATCTCGCCCGCGGACGTGGTGGGCACGCACCCCACGCTCGAGGGCCGGGACCTGACGGTCGCCGGCACCCCGCAGATGCTGACGGTGAACGGGACCGCGAACGTCGTCTGCGGCGGGGTTTCCACGGCGAACGCGACGGTGTACCTCGTGGACTCCGTCCTGATGCCCCCGATGTGACACGCCTGGTGTGGTGCCCCCGACGTGGTGCCGGGTCCGTGAGCAGGTGACAGAGTGGCGTTGATGACGACCTCGAGTTCCCGCGACACCGCGCAGGCCGGTGCCGCGCAGGCGCTGGCCTGCGCGGCCCGCGGGGACCAGGCCGCCTTCGCGACGTTCTACGACGCCACCGCGGCGGCCGTCCACGGGACGGTGCTGCGGGTCCTGCGCGACCCCGCCCAGTCCGAGGAGGTCGTGCAGGAGGTGTTCCTGGAGGCCTGGCGCACGGCCGCCCGGTTCGATCCCGCCCGGGGCAGCGCCCACGGGTGGATCGTGACGATGGCCCACCGCCGCGCGGTGGACCGGGTCCGGGCGGCGCAGGCCAGTGCCCGGCGGGACGTGGAGGTGGGACACCAGGAGGTTCCCCCGTACGACAGCGTGAGCGAGGAGGTGGAGGTGCTGCTCGAGACCGACGAGGTGCGCCGGGCCCTGGACTCGCTGACGCCGCTGCAGCGCGAGGCGATCGACCTGGCCTACTTCGGTGGGCGGACCCACCGGCAGATCGCCGAGGACCTCCGGGTGCCGCTGGGGACCGTGAAGACCAGGCTGCGGGACGGGCTCATCCGGCTGCGCGACGTCATGGGGGTCGCCCGATGAGCACCCCGCCGCGCGACGCCCGCGAACCGCAGGAGGACCCGCTGCTCGCGGCGGCCTGGGCGCTGGACGCGCTGGGGGAGGACGAACGCGCTGCCTTCGAGGACCGGTTGCGCACCCGGCCCGAGGAACGCGCCGACGCCGATTCCCTGCGCGAGGTGGCCGCGCAGCTGGGCGGGGCCGTCGAACCGCCGGCGCGGCTGCGCGCCTCGGTCCTCGACGCCATCGCGACGACCCCGCAGGAACCCCAGCAGGAACCCCAGCAGGAACCCCAGCAGGAACCCCAGCGCGTCCTCGACCTGACCGCTGCGCGTGCGACGCGGAGCACGCGGCGCGGACCCTCGCGCTGGAGCGTGCTGGTCGCCGCGGCCGGCATCGTCGTGGCTGCGGTGGGGATCGGGGTGGGCGTCGCCTCGCAGCCCGGCGATCCCGCCGTGCTCAGCGCCGAACAGGCTGCGCTGCAGGAGGTCGGTGAACTGCTGACGACGCCGGGGGCCCGGGTGACGACGGTCGCCGCCAGCGACGGGGGCACCGCGACGCTGGTGCAGGCGAACGGCCGGATCGGTGTCGTCACGGCCGGGCTGCCGGCGGCCGGGAGCGGGCGCGGGTACCAGTTGTGGCTGGCCGCCGGCGACGACCTCGCCTCGGCGGGGATGCTGCCGGTGTCGGCGACGGGCGGCGCGGCGACGGTGGTCGACGCCGGGTCGGCGACCGGGGTGGGGATCTCGGTGGAACCCGAGGCCGGATCGGCGCAGCCGACGACGACCCCGGTGGTGTTCACCGCGCTGCAGGTGTGAGCCCCTCACGGGGAGCAACCGTGCTTGATCACGGAAGTGCTTGATCACGAGGAAGGTGTTGCGCTGCAACCTCTCCACCGTGATCAAGCACTTCGGTGATCGAGCGGGGTCACGCGAGTGCGGGAGGCGGGACTCGAACCCGCACGCCCGGAGGCACAGGAACCTAAATCCTGCGTGGCTGCCAGTTACACCACTCCCGCTCGCCCGGTCAGACTACTGGTCGAGCCCGAGGTCCTTGCGCAGCTTGGCCACGTGCCCCGTGGCGCGCACGTTGTACTGCGCGAGCTCGACGACACCCTGCGGGTCCACCACGACGGTCGAGCGGATGACGCCGACGGAGGTGCGGCCGTAGTTCGTCTTCTCCCCCCACGCCCCGTAGGCCTCCAGGACGGCGTGGTCGGGGTCGGACAGCAGCGGGAAGGTGATGCCGTCGCGCTCGGCGAACTGGGCCAGCTTGGCGACGGGGTCCTTGGAGATCCCCACGACGGTGTACCCGGAGGCGTTCAGCGCGTCGAGGGAGTCGCGGAAGTCGCAGGCCTGCGTCGTGCAGCCGGGCGTCATCGCCGCGGGGTAGAAGTAGACGACGACGCGCTTGCCGGAGCCGGCCAGCAGCTCCTCCAGCGTCACCGTCGAGCCGTCGTGGGCGGTCAGCGTGAAGTCGGGGGCGAGGTCGCCGGGCACCAGACGCGTCATGGACGGCGACGATAGCCGCCGGGGCGCCCGTGTCAGGTGCCGCCCGCGTGCCCCGCCGGGAGCGATCGCCGGGCCTCCGGTACGGTTCCGGGGACGCCGGACCAGCTGACGACGTCAGCAGCAGAGCACAGGAGGTGGCCGTGGCGGCCAGCGACGGCAAGGCCGAGATCACGACCAGCGACCCCCGCGCCCTCGAGCGCGAGGTGGAGGCGCGACGCGCCCGGCTCGCCGGCACCATCGACGAACTGACCTCGCGGCTCGCCCCGGCCTCGATCGCCCACCGGTCGCTGGCCTCGGCGCGCTCGCAGGTGGGCGGGTTCGTCTTCGACCACCGCGGTGGGCTGCGCGTCGAGCGCGTCGCCGCGGCCGGTGTCGTGGTCCTCGCGGTCACCACCGTCCTCGTGGTCCGCGCCGTGCGCAAGCGCCGCTGAGGCAACCCGGACCCAGCGCCCCCCGAACCCACCGGTTCGGGGGGCGCTACGGTTTCGAGCCGTGACACCCCCCGTGACACCACCCGGTGACTCCAGCCAGCTGCCCGTCCGGATGCTGCACGACCGCGTGCTCGTCCTGCCGGACGACGCCGCCGAGCGCAAGTCCTCGGCCGGCATCCTCATCCCGGCCACCGCGGCCGTCGGCAGGCGGCTGTCCTGGGCCCAGGTGGTGGCCGTCGGACCGCACGTGCGTCAGGTCGCCACGGGCGACCGGGTGCTGTTCGACCCCGAGGACAAGGCCGAGGTGGAGCTGTCCGGCAAGGGGTACACGTTGCTGCGGGAGCGGGACCTGCACGCCGTGGCCGCGCCCGGTGACGAGGGTGGCCGGACGGGGCTGTACCTCTGAACAAGTACTCCCCGCTCGACGTCGACGGCCCGCTGCCGTGGGACATGGTGCGCTCGATCCCGCGCATCATGCGCTCTCCGCACCTGTTCCTCGCCGACGTCACCGCCCGCCACGGCCCGGCCGCGGCGATCCCGTTGCCGCGCACCCCCGTCCTGGTGCTCGCCGACCCCGACGGGGTGCGGCGCGTGCTCGTCGAGAACGCCCGCGGCTACGGCAAGGCGACCATCCAGTACTCCGCCCTGGCCACCGTCACCGGCAACGGGCTGCTCGCCGGTGACGGGCCGGTGTGGCGGGCCCACCGGCGCACCGTCCAGCCCGCGTTCCACCACGGCAGCCTGGCCGACGTCGCCGCGCACGCCGTCCACGCCGCCCGGGGTCTGGTCGCCGAGGCCGACGCCCTGCCCGCCGGCACCCCGGTGGACGTCCTGGACGCCACCTCCCGCGCCGGGCTGGAGGTCGTCGGGCACACGCTGGCCGCCGCCGACCTGTCCGACGACGCCCCCCGCCTGGTCGACGCCGTCGGCCGAGCCCTCGAGCTCGTCGTCCGCCGCGCCGCCAGTCCCGTCCCGTCCGCCTGGCCCACGCCCGCCCGGCGCCGGCTGGCCCGCGAGGTGGCCGAGATCGACGAGGTCTGCGCGCGCATCGTGCAGCGGCGGCGGGCCCGGCCCGTGGACGACCCCCGCGACGTGGTGGGGCTGATGCTCGCCGCCGGGATGGACGACCGGCAGATCCGCGACGAGCTCGTCACCTTCGTCGTCGCCGGTCACGAGACCGTGGCCAGTTCCCTGACCTGGACGCTGGACCTGCTCTCCCGCAACCCCTCCGTGCTGGAGCAGGTGCACGCCGAGGTGGCCGCGCTGCCCGGTGAGCCGGGCTGGGAGGACGTGCCGCGGCTGCGGTACCTGCGTGCGGTCGTCGACGAGTCGCTGCGGCTGTACCCGCCGGCGTGGGTCATCACCCGCACGGCGCTGGCCGACGACCGGCTCGACGTCGGGGGCGCGGGCGTGCGGGTTCCCGCGGGAACCCTCGTCATCGTCTGCACGTGGGCGCTGCACCGGGACCCCTCGCTGTGGGAGGCGCCGGAGGAGTTCCGCCCCGAGCGGTTCCTCGACGCGCCGCGGCGCGACCACTACGTGCCCTTCGGCGCCGGGCCGCGGTTGTGCATCGGCCGCGACCTCGCCCTCGTCGAGGAGGTGCTCGTCCTGGCGACGCTGCTGCGCACCCACACCGTCCGCCCGGCCGCGCCGCCCGCGCGCGTCGACGCCCTGGTGACGTTGCGCCCGCGGGGCGGACTGCCGCTGCACGTGCGGCGGCTGGCGCCCGCGCGCGGTGCGGGCGCACCTGCGGCGACGGCCTGAGCCGTCAGGGCAGCTCCATCGTCTCGGCCCGCCGGACCTCCGCCAGGGCCGTGTCGAGGAAGGCGCGCAGGGACCTGCCGGTGCCGGGCACCAGGTCGTGCACGAGCAGCAGCGAGTGCTGCAGCACCAGCTGGTGACCGAGCCGGGGGATCTCCTCGGGATCGGGGTGCTCACCCAGCGCCGCCGTCAGCACGACCACCAGGATCCTGGGCTCCAGGCCGCCGAACCAGCCGGCCGCGCGCGCGGTGGCGGTCACGGCCGCGCGCAGGTCGTCGGCGTCCAGGCCGTCGGGGTGCTGTTCCTCCAGCGCCCGGCGCAGCACCCACCCGAGCACCACGCGCGCCTGCTCGGGCTCGAACCGGGCCAGTTCCCCGCCCGCCTCGGCGAAGGCCGCGGCGTCGGTGCGGGCGACCGCCTCGACGGCACGGGTGATCAGGCGGACGAGCAGGGCCGGGTCGGCCGGGGCGGGACTCACGTCTCCATCATCGCGCTGCGCCTACAGTTCCCGGGTGCCCCTGGACCGCGTGCCCGACCTGACGACGTTGCGGTTGTTCGTCGCCGTCGTGGACGCGGGATCCATCGGCCGCGGCGCCCGGGACCTCGGCATCACCCAGCAGGCCGCCTCGGACCGGTTGCGCACCATGGAGTCCCAGGTCGGCGTCGCCCTGCTGCACCGCACCCGGCAGGGTTCGACCCCCACCGAGGCCGGAACCCTGCTGGCCGGCTGGGCCGCCCGCCTGCTGGAGGTCGCGGTCGAGGTCGGTGAGGGCATCGCGACCCTGCGGGGCGGCAGCGGCAACCGGCTGCGCCTGGCCTCGAGCATGACGATCGCCGAGCACCTGGTTCCCCGCTGGTTGCTGCTCCTGCGCCAGCGCGCCGAGGCCGCCGGGCAGCCTCCACCGGCGGTGGAGCTGCAGGCCACCAACAGCGTGCGCGTCCTGGCCGCGCTCGAACGCGGGGACGTCGACCTGGGGTTCGTCGAGGGCGCCGACGTCCCGGGCGGTCTGCGCAGCCGGGAACTGCGCTGCGACCACCTCGTCGTCGTCGTGGCGCCGGGGCACCCCTGGACGCGGCGCCGACGGCCGGTGACCGCCGCCGAACTCGCCGCCACGCCCCTGGTGTCGCGCGAGGCCGGGTCGGGCACCCGGGAGGTGCTCGAGCGCGCCCTGGCCGCGGCCGGGACCCCACCGGTTCCCCCCGCGGTGGAACTCACGACGGCCACCAGCGTCCGCGAGGCCGTCCGGGCCGGGACCGGGGTCGCGGTCCTGAGCCGGCTGGCGGTGGCCGACGACGTCGACGCCGGCCGGCTGCACGCCGTGACCGTCGAGGGGCTGGACCTGAGCCGGACGCTGCGGGCGGTGTGGACCGGCGCCGCCCGGATGGCGCCCGGCCCGGCCCGCGACCTGCTGGGCGTGGCCGGTTCCCGCTGATCGACGCCTCGTCAGCGGCGTGGCGTGTACGTGACGTGGACCGCGTGCCGGGACACCCGCACCTCACCCTGCTCCAGGCGCTGACGCCCCACTCCGTCGAACGACGGCGTCCCGGAGCCGAGGACGTGCGGGCAGACGTGCAGGGTGAGGGCGTCGAGCAGTCCCTCGCGCGGGCAGCTGCCGATGGAACGAGGGCCGGCCGTCCTCGCCCGCCCGGGCCCGTCACGGACCCGTCCAGGGACACGGTGACGTCTCCGGTGATCCGGCTCACGCGGTGCTGACCTGACCGGTGACCGGGCCTCACCGGTCGGGTTCAGCAGTTCAGGCCGCTGCGCAACGCCTCGAGGTTCTCCTGCATGAGGGAGAGGTAGTCGTCGCCGTCGTCCACGCGTTCCACCGGGTGCAGCACCGCGGTCCGCACACCCAGTTCGGTGGCCAGCTTCTCGGCGACGGCCGGGTTGGCCGTGGACTCGAAGAAGATGGTCGTGACGGCGTTCTCGCGCGCGACCTGCAGGACGTCGCGGATCCGGGCGGGAGTGGGTTCGACCGTGGGGTCGATCCCGGCGATCCCGATCTGCCGCAGCCCGTAGCGGTCGGCCAGGTACCCGAACGCCTCGTGCGAGGTGACCAGGGCGGCGTCCCGGCAGCCGGCCAGCGCCTCGGCGTAGTCGGCGTCCAGGGCCTGCATCCGCTGCCGCAGGTCGGCGGCCCCGGCGGTGTACGCGTCCTCCCCGTCCGGGTCCACCGCGGACAGTTCGGCCGCCACGTCGTCGCCGAAGTCGGCCATCCGCACGGGGTCGAGCCAGAAGTGCGGGTCGTCGTCGTCGTCGGCGTACGGCGCGGCGTCGACGAGGTGGTCGGGGGGCCGGGTCGACAGCGCGTCGTCGACCGCCGGCTGCAGACCCGACAGGTGCACCACCACGTCGGCGTCCACCACGTCGGCGAGCTGCCGGGTGGAGATCTCCGCGTCGTGGCTGTCGGCGCCGGGGGCGACGAGGTTGCTGACCGTGGCGCGCTCGCCGGCGACGGCCGAGGCGACGTACTCCAGCGGGTGCGAACTCGTCACGACCGACAGCCCGCCCTGCTCGCCGGCCGCGGAGTCCGGGGACCCGCAGCCGGCGAGCAGGGCGAGGGCCGCGGCCGCGCCGACGAGGGCGGACCTCACTCGGTGACCTCGCCGGGGACGGCCGTGAGTTCGTTGGGCTGCACCGTCAGCGTGCCGCTGGCGTAGACCTCGCCGGTCTCGATGTCGACGGCGTGGATCTCGTTGGTGGCCGGTTCGGTGACGTACGCGGTGCCGTCCAGGGTGAAGACCTGCGGCTGCGGGGCCTGCCAGTCCTCCTGGACCTCCCACGGGTCGACGACCGGGGTGGACTTCGTGACGGTGCCGGCGACGGTGTCGACGAGGTGCAGCTGCCCGTCGGTGCCGAGCACGACGGCCTCACCGTTCTCGCCGCGGCCGATGGAGCGGTACCAGTAGGAGGTGCCGCCGGGCAGTTCGACCAGGCGCATGGTCGCGTTCGTCGTGTCGATCAGCGAGATGCGGGTGGTGAGGTCGATCTCGGCGTCGGGGTTCGACTTGTAGTCGCCCACCACGATCGGGGAGTCGTCGGTGCCCCACTGGTTGCCGATGCGGCCGTAGGCGTCGGGGCTCTGGACCTTCTGGATCTGGCCGTCGCGGATGACCAGCACGCCGTCGGTGCAGCCGATGACGACGGTCTCGTCGGCGGCCACGGTCTCGCCGTGGGTGTTGGGGCACTGGTCGCTGGCGGCGATCTCGTCGTCCTGCGCGTCCAGCAGGCGCACGCCGGTGCGGGCCTCCTCGGTGCCCTCGGTGACGACCAGCGTCCCGTCGGACAGCTCGACGGCGACACCGTGGTGGGCGGCGGGGGTGGTGTACTCGCGGGCCTCGCCCTCGGCGACGGCGTCGTGGCCGACGTGCTCGGAGTCGAAGGACACGACGTGACCGGTGCCGTCGTCGAACAACGTCGTCTTCCCGGCGTGGGTGACGACGTGACCGGGCTTCTCGGCCGCGTACACCACGTCGGTGTCGTGCGGTTCGCCCGTGTAGTAGTGCGCGTGGTCGCCGTGCGGCTCGCTCCAGGCGCCGGCGTCGACGACGTGGAAGCCGCCGCTGCCCGAGACCATCACGTGCCGGCCGTCGCCGGCGGGGTTGAGCCGCGTGAAGCCGTCGAAGGGCAGGTCGGCCAGGACCTCGAAGGTGGCGGCGTCGAGGACCTGGACCCCGCCGTCGTAGGTGAGGGCGACCCGGGCCTTGGCGGCCCCGACCTCGGTGGCCTCCTCGGAGGTGTCGTGCCCGTCCTCGGCGGTGCTGCTGGGGGCCGGGGCGGCGGGAGTCTCCGCCGACCCGCCGCCGCAGGCGGTCAGCAGGGCCAGCGAGAGGGGGAGAGCGGTCAGGGCGAGGAGAGGACTGCGGCGCACGGTGCGTCTTCCAACCTGGTCGGGAGCGGTGGACGGGGCAGAACCTAACACAACTGAGAACCGTTACCAGTCTCGATGCCTCGGTTCCGGTCGAGAACGAGCGCGGTCTGTGGTGGGGTGAGTCCAGCGATCAGCCGGGACGCGTCAGGAGCCCGGTAGGGGATCGGCAGGGGCACGTGCGAGGAGGGTCAGTGGACGACATCGACAGCAGTTCCGTGGCGGTCGCCGAGGCGGCCGGGACGGCCGAGGTGGCCGACGGCGTGGAGCTGGTCGAGCACGAGCCCAGCGCGATCACCTACGACGAGCAGCGCTACCCGGCGCGCCCGCGTTCGCTGCGCCGGCCCCGCCCGCAGGCGCGGCTGCGCGGGACGGACGCACCGCCGCGGCCCGAGGCCGGGGAGGGGCCCGCCGACGGCAGCAACCCCGACTACGTGCGGTGGCTGCTCGTGCAGTCGATGCTGGCCGACGCCCACAAGATCAGCCGGCAGTTCTCCGGCCAGTCGATCATGTGGCAGAACCCGTACGCCAAACCCGACCCCCGGCGCGCGGTCGACACCGCGGCCGTGTGGTTCACCGCCTACCCCATCTCGCTCGTGACGCGGCCCGGCCGCTCCTTCCTCGGCTCCCTGGGCGACCCCGAGCTGTGGCAGGCGTTCCAGCGCATCGGCATCGACGCCGTCCACACCGGGCCGGTGAAGTCGGCCGGTGGGCTCGACGGCTGGCGGCAGACCCCCAGCGTCGACGGCCACTTCGACCGCATCTCCACCGAGATCGACCCCATGTTCGGCACCGAGGGCGAGTTCCGGCACCTGTGCGAGGTCGCCGCCGAGCACGACGGCAGCGTCATCGACGACATCGTCCCCGGCCACACCGGCAAGGGAGCCGACTTCCGGCTCGCCGAGATGGCGTTCCAGGACTACCCGGGCATCTACCACATGGTCGAGATCCCGCCGGAGTGCTGGGAGCTGCTGCCGGAGGTCCCGCCGGGCCACGACGCCGCCAACCTCGACGCGGCCTCCGAGGCCGCGCTGTCCGAACGCGGTTTCATCATCGGCCAGCTGCAGCGCGTGATCTTCTACGCGCCCGGCATCAAGGAGACGAACTGGTCGGCGACGCGCGAGGTCGTCGGCGTCGACGGCGTGACGCGCCGCTGGGTGTACCTGCACTACTTCAAGCAGGGGCAGCCGTCGGTGAACTGGCTCGACCCCTCCTTCGCCGGGATGAAGCTCGTCATCGGCGACGCCCTGCACTCCCTCGGGGACCTGGGCACCAGCGCGCTGCGGCTGGACGCCAACGGTTTCCTGGGGGTCGAGAAGAGCGTCGAGGGGCCGGCCTGGTCCGAGGGGCACCCGCTGTCGGAGGCCGCGAACCACCTCATCGCCGGCATGGTCCGCAAGGTGGGGGGTTTCACGTTCCAGGAGCTGAACCTCACCATCGAGGACATCCGGGACACCTCCGAGGTCGGGGCCGACCTGTCCTACGACTTCATCACCCGTCCCGGCGTCCAGCACTCCATCGCGACCGGCGAGACGGAGTTCCTCCGCCTGTGCCTGCGCGAGGCGCTCTCGCTCGGCGTCGACCCGGCCTCGCTGGTGCACGCCCTGCAGAACCACGACGAACTCACGTACGAGCTCGTGCACTGGGCCACCCGGCACGCCGAGGACGAGTACGAGTTCCGTGGCGCGAAGACCACCGGGCTGCAGCTGGCCGAGACCATCCGCGCCGACCTCGTCGAGAGGATCACCGGTGAGAACGGCCCGTACAACCTGGTCTTCACGACGAACGGGATCGCCTGCACCAGCGCCAGCGTCATCGCCGCCAGCCGCGGCAACCGGGTGCTGGACGACCTCACCGAGGACGACGTCGAGCAGATCAAGCGGGCCCACCTGCTGATGGCGATGTTCAACGCCTGGCAGCCGGGGGTGTTCGCGCTGTCCGGGTGGGACCTGCTCGGCATGCTCCCGCTGCCGGTCGAGAGCGTGAAGCCGTTGCTGACCTCCGGGGACACCCGCTGGATCGAGCGTGCCGCGCACGACCTGATGGGGGTCGCGCCCGAGGCGACGATGTCGGCGTCCGGGATCCCCGTCGGCCGCTCGCTCTACGGCACGATCCCCGAGCAGCTGGCCGACGAGAACTCGTTCGCGAACAAGCTGAGCGAGGTGCTGCGCGTGCGCCGCGACCACCGCATCGCCACCGCCCGGCAGATCGACATCCCGCCGGTCGCGCACCCGAGCATGCTCGTCATGGTCCACGAACTCGACCCGGCCGACCACGGCGGGCGGGCCGCGCTGCAGGTGACGGTGCTGAACTTCGGCGCCGAGACGATCGAGGGGACGGTGCGCTCGGAGCACTTCACGCCGCGCGTTCCGGTCGTCGACCTGTCGAGCAACTCGGAGATCGGCTGGGTGGACGACCTGAAGAGCTTCGGCGTGTGGCTCGCCCCCTACGCCGGGATGTCGCTGCTGCTGCGCGCCCCCGAGGCGACCGACGAGGAGCTGCGGACGGTCGAACCGCACGCGTGATCAGTGGTCGGCCGGCACGTTGAAGGGGGTCACGATCTGGATGGCGGAGGCCGCGCCGGGTAGTTCGGCGCGGGTGTAGGGCGCCTGCAGCAGCATGCGGCAGGCCTGTCGGCAGTCGCTGCGCAGGTCGTGGTGCAGGACGGCCGACAGGTCGCCGCGGCGCAGCAGGTCGGCGTTCTCCCCGTCCAGGTCGTGCGCCACGAAGGCCACCGGCCGGGTCCGCGCACGTTCGAAACCGCGCACCACCGCGCCGTTCCCGCCGGCCCCGGCGCACATCGAGTAGACCGCCCGCAGCGCCGGGCGCTCCCGCAGGACGGCGGCCACGGCCTCCTCGAGCACGACGGGGTCCTGGTCGTCGTCCAGCACGTCCACGACGGGGCGCACCGAACCCTCCAGCTGCGCCAGCGCCGCCTCGAAACCCCGCCAGCGCTCCCGCTCGCTGTCCTGCGGCTGCCGGCTGCGGACCACCAGCACCGGTTCGGCCGGATCGGGGACCCACTGGGTCAGCAGGTAGGCCGCGGTGGCACCGGCACCGCGGTTGTCGGCGCCGACGTAGCCGCGACGCAGGCTGCCCGGCAGGTCGCTGGCGAGGGTGACGACCGGGATCTGCGCGGACGCCAGCTGCGCCACGGCCGCCCGCACCTCGGGCAGGTCGGGGGACTGCAGCACGACCCCGTTGGAGCCGGTGCGCAGCACCCGGGCGATCTCGGCGGCGACCCAGCCGCCCCCGGCGCCGGAGGAGGTGTGGAACCGCACGCGCACCGTCGCCGGGTGCAGCGCCGGCAGTTCGAGCTCGAGCGCGGAACGGACGGCGTCGGCGAAGCGGCGCGGGGCGGCCATGACGACGTCGAACATCACCGTCCGGCCGGTGAGGCGCACCTGGGACTGCTGCCGCTCGAGGTCCTCGACCGCGCGACGCACCTGCTCCACCGTCGCGGCCCGCACCCCGGGTCGATCGTGCAGGACACGGTCGACCGTCGCCTCCGACAGGCCCGCCTGGACGGCGATGTCCCGCACGCTGAACTTGCGCCTCACCCCGCCCTCCCCTCGCTCACCCCGAGATGGTCGCACCACCGTGACCGGCGTCACGCCCTGCCCTTGTCAGCTCGTGAAGTTCGGCGCATCTTCACACCGCCGGCCCGGCCGGGAGCACCGACGTCCCGGAACCATGGACCCATGGGCGACGACGAGGTACGCGAAGACATCAGCAGGGAGTGGAACGAGAAGGTCACGGCCGCCGAGCAGATGGTCCCGCTCGTCGGCCGGCTCCACCGCGAGCGCGGGGTGGAGGTGACGTTGCACGGTCGCAGCCTGGTGGGGGAGTCGGTGACCGGCATCGTCAAGGCGCACCGGTTCGCGCGCCGGGTCGACGACGTGGAGTTCCCGGTGCAGACCAGCCTGGAACTGCTGCGCGTGCTGTCCGGGCTGCCGTTGGGACCGTCGGTGCTGGACCTGGCCGCGCTGTCGGTGCACCCCGACGGAGCCTCGCTGGCCGACCGGGTCCGGTCCGCCGTGGCAGGGACGCAGACGCAGGCGGCGCCGGGGACCGCGGACGTCGTGCTCTACGGGTTCGGCCGGATCGGCCGGTTGCTGGCCCGCATCCTGCTCGCCCGCTCGACCACCGTGTCCGGTCTGCGGTTGCGGGCCGTGGTCGTGCGCCGGGGGTCGGGCGACGACCTGGTGAAACGGGCCAGCCTGCTGCGCCGGGACTCGGTGCACGGGGCGTTCGAGGGGACCATCACGGTCGACACCGACCGCGACCGGCTGGTGGTCAACGGGACCGTCGTGCAGTTCCTGTACTCCGACGACCCGGCCGCGCTGGACTACACGCGGCACGGCATCCGGGACGCCGTCGTCATCGACAACACCGGCAAGTGGCGCGACGAGGCCGGTCTCAGCCGGCACCTGGAGTCGCCGGGGGTCGCCCGGGTGCTGCTCACCGCGCCGGGCAGGGGCAGCGTCAAGAATGTCGTGCACGGTCTGAACCACGACACCGTCGGCCCCGACGACCGCGTCGTGTCGGCCGCCTCCTGCACGACGAACGCCATCGGCCCGGTGCTGAAGGTGCTGCACGAGCGGTTCGGCGTCGAGCACGGCCACGTCGAGACGGTGCACTCGTTCACCAACGACCAGAACCTCATCGACAACTTCCACAAGGGTGAACGCCGGGGCCGGTCGGCCGTGCTGAACATGGTGCTCACCGAGACCGGGGCCGCCCGCGCGGTCGCCAAGGCCGTTCCGGAACTGGCCGGCAAGCTGACCGGCAACTCGATCCGGGTGCCCACCCCCGACGTGTCGCTGGCGGTGCTGAACCTCACCCTGTCCCGCGAGGTGACCAAGGCCGAGGTCAACGACTTCCTGCGCTCGGTGGCCCTGCACTCGGCGCTGCACCGGCAGGTCGACTACGTCGAGTCCCCCGAGGTCGTCTCGACGGACTTCGTCGGCTCGCGCGGGACGGGGGTCGTCGACGGCCTGGCCACGATCGCCGACGGCCGGCACGTCGTCGTGTACGTCTGGTACGACAACGAGTACGGCTACTCCGAGCAGGTGCTGCGGGTGGCCGGGACGATGGCCGGCGTGGAACTCCCGCAGGTGCCGCGGACCGCGACCCCGGCGCCGCCCCTGACGCCGGAACGGGTGGACGTCACCTGAGGGGACCTCACCCCGAGTACCGCCCCGGGCGGTGGTTCATCGACAGCACGAGGTTGAGGACCACCGCCCCCACGGCGGACGACGCGACGACCGGCGCCGGGACGACGCTGAGCGCG
Organism: Kineococcus deserti; assembly: GCF_050871945.1. Lineage (NCBI taxonomy): Bacteria > Bacillati > Actinomycetota > Actinomycetes > Kineosporiales > Kineosporiaceae > Kineococcus > Kineococcus deserti. The sequence goes on from NZ_JBJLSI010000001.1 coordinate 58,702, forward strand.
GACAGCACGACGACGACGTCGAGCGCCATCTGCACGTAGCCCGCGCGCCAGCCCACGCGTTCCTGCAGGAGCAGGGCCAGGATCCCGAAACCCCCCAGGCTCGTCCGGTGCCGGAACAGCACGAGGACCCCCAGCCCCGCGGTCAGGTTCCCGAACAGCACCGCGTACAGCGGGGAGACCGTCAGGTCCGGCAGCGCGTGGGCGTGGACCGAGGAGAACGCCGACACCGCGACGACGGCCACGACCGAGCGCAGTGTGAACGCCCAGCCCTTGGCGCGCACCGCGAGGGCGAAGAACGGCAGGTTCACCAGCGGGAAGAGCACCGCGAACGGCACGGGCAGCGCGTAGCTCAGCACCAGGCCCAGCCCGGCCGTCCCGCCGGTGACCGCGCTCGTGCTGTGCAGCAGGAACAACCCGAACGAGGCCAGGAACGTGCCGACCGCAATGCCGGCGACGTCCTCGACCCGGCTGTGCGGCGGCGCGGCGACCGCCGTGGTCACCACCGGTGGGCTCCTGCCGCCAGCACGTCCAGGACGCGGTCGTTGGTCGCCGGGTCGGCCAGGGTGATCCGGATCCCGTCGCCGGGGTACCCGCGGACCAGGACACCGGCCGCGTCGAAGGCGGCGAGCAGTTCGGCGCGCCGGACGTCGTCGGTGCGCAGCCAGACGAAGTTCGCCGCCGAGTCCGGCACCGTCCAGCCCGCACCGCGCAGGACGGCGGTGACCCGGGCCCGTTCGGCGGTGGTTCCGGCGACGCGCTCGCGCATCTGGTCCACGGCGTCCAGGGAGGCGACGGCGGCCCGCTGGGCCAGGGCGCTCACCGCGAACGGCAGCCCCACCCGGCGCAGTCCTTCGGCGAGGTCGGGGTTCGTGACCGCGTAACCGACCCGCAGACCCGCCAGCCCGTGGGCCTTGGAGAACGTCCGCAGCACGCAGAGGTTGCCCACGCGCCGGTGCCAGGCGAGGGCGTCGGGGCCCTGGCCGTGCGCGTACTCCAGGTAGGCCTCGTCCACCACGACCAGGACGTGCGCGGGGACCGCGGCGAGGAACCGCTCGAACTCGCCCTTCCCGATCGCCACCCCGGTCGGGTTGTTCGGCGAGCAGAGCAGCACCGCGCGGGTCCGGTCGGTGACCGCGGCCGCCATGGCCGTCAGGTCGTGCCGCTCGTCGTCGCGCAGCGGGACGGGCACCGGCACCGCACCGGCCAGCGTCGTGAGGATCGGGTAGGCCTCGAACGAGCGCCAGGCGAACACCACCTCGTCCCCGGCGTCGCACACCGCCGCCAGCACCTGGGCCAGCACCCCGACGCTGCCGGGCCCCACGGCGATCTCGTCGGCGCCGACGCCGAGGTGGTCGCCGAGCCGCTCGCGCAGCTGCGTGCTCGCCGGGTCGGGGTAGCGGTTGAGGTCGGCCGCCTGCGCGCGCACGACCTCCAGGACGGCCGGCAGCGGCGGGTGGTGGCTCTCGTTGGCGGCCAGGGCCGCGGTCAGCGGCAGGCCCGCGGTGGCGGGGGCGCGCCGCCCCGCGACGTAGGCGGGCAGCGCGGCCACGGTGGCCCGGGGGCGGAGGAGGGTCGGTGCGCTCACCGCCGCAGCGTCGGGGGCGGGACGGACGGCGTGCAACACAGCCCAGGTCAACTGAGCACTCTGGAACCTGAACCTCGCCTGTCGTGCCACAGTGCTCAGCATGTACACGCTCGACGCGCTTGACGCCCGGATCGTGCTGGCCCTGGACGCCGATCCGGACGCGACCGTCCTGTCCCTGGCCCGCGAACTCGGTGTCGCGCGGAACACCGTGCACGCCCGCCTGCAGCGGATGGAGGCCGGTGGCGCGCTGGGGGAGTTCAGCCGTCGGCTGGACCCCGCGGCCCTGGGCCACCCGATGGTGGCGTTCCTGTCGGTCGCGCTGAGCCAGGCCTCGGGTCCGCAGGCGATCGCCGCGTTGCGCGAGGTTCCCGAGGTGGTCGAGATGCACGCCACGACCGGCGAGGCCGACCTGCTCCTGAAGGTGGTCGCCCGCGACACCGCCGACCTGCACCGCACCACGACGTCGCTGCTGCGCGTGCCCGGGGTCGTGCGGACGAGCACGTCGATCTCCCTGGCCACCGAACTGCCGCCGCGCTACCAGGGGCTGCTGCACCGCACCGCCCAGCCGTGACGTCCCCGGCGGCGCGGAGCATCACACGAGCACCGACGACAGCAACAGGCTCGTCTCGGAGTTCACCACGCCGTCGACCGAGCGGATCCGGCCCAGCAGCCGGTCGAACTCCGCGAGCGAGGTCGTGCGGATCTCGGCGACGAGGTCCCAGCCGCCGTTCGTGGTGTGCAGCGAGACGATCTCCGGCAGCCCGCGCAACCGGTCGATGACACGGTCGGTGGCCCGGCCCTCGAGCTCGATGAAGGAGATGGCCCGCACGTCGCCCTCGGCGCCCTCGCGCACCCGGGTGGTGAAACCCAGGATCACCCCGGCGCTGGTCAGCCGCTCGATGCGGTGGGTCACGGTGGCGCGGGTGACGCCGAGGCGGCGGGCCAGCGAGGCGACCGGTTCCCGGGCGTCGGTGCGCAGGGCGGCGAGCAGGCGCCGGTCGAGGTCGTCGATCTCGGGCATGACCGGAAACCTAGACGGTCCGTCAGCGCGGTGGAAGCAGATCGACCGGTCCGGCCCGCAGATCGCGCAGTTCGCCCGTTGATCGGGTGCAGCCGCGGTTCCTAACCTGACGGCATGCAGTTCGTGAGCGTGCGCGGCATGGCGCGCTGGATCTCGGCGACCGGCCCGGAGGCCGTCATCGCCGGGATGGTCGACGCCCTCGAGGGGAACCTCCGGCGCTGGCCGCAGTTCCACCTGACCCCCCGGCTGGCCACGCACTCCCGCGTCGGGGTCATCGAGCTCATGCCGACGACCGACGGGGAGCAGTACGCGTTCAAGTACGTCAACGGCCACCCCGGCAACCCGGCCCACGGGCTCCAGACCGTCACCGCCTTCGGCGTCCTGGCCGACGTCTACACGGGCTACCCGACGTTCCTGGCCGAGATGACGCTGCTCACCGCCCTGCGCACGGCGGCCACCTCGGCGCTGGCGGCCAGGTGGCTCGCGCCGCGGGGGGCCGAGGTCATGGGCATGGTCGGCGCCGGGTCCCAGGCGGAGTTCCAGGCGCTCGGCGTGCGCTCGCAGCTCGGCGTGCGCCGGTTGCGGGTCTTCGACGTCGACCCGGCGGCGAGCGCGAAGCTCGCCCGCAACCTCGTTCCGCTCGGGTTCGAGGTGCAGGTCTGCGGCTCGGCTGCGCAGGCGGCGCGCGGGGCGCAGGTCGTCACGACGTGCACGGCCGACAAGCAGAACGCGACCGTGCTGCGGCTGGAGGACCTCACCCCGGGCGTGCACGTCAACGCGATCGGTGGGGACTGCCCGGGCAAGACCGAACTGGACGCGCGGATCCTCGACCACGCCGACGTCTTCGTCGAGCACGCCCCGCAGACGCGGATCGAGGGCGAGATCCAGAACCGGCCGGCGGACTTCCCGGTCACCGAGCTGTGGGAGGTCGTGCGCGGCGACCGTCCCGGCCGCACCCACCCGGCGCGGACGACGGTCTTCGACTCGGTGGGCTTCGCCGTCGAGGACTTCACCGCCCTGACCTACGTGCGCGACGCGGTGCGCGGCACGCCCTTCGCCGAGGACATCGACCTCGTCGCCGGTCCCGACGACCCCAAGGACCTGTTCGGGGTGCTGGGCGCTCCCGTGCCCGCCTGACACCCCTCCCGACCTGTACGGATGGTCCCTCCGACGGTCGTCGGCTACCTTGAGGCCGGAACGAAACCGGTTTGAAAGGGACTTGAGCCATCTCTGCGACGTCGACCAACCCCTCAGACCCCGTCTCCGGGCAGCGTGCCTCGACCGCTGCCGACGCGTCCCGGGACCACGCCACGGACGAGCGCTCGCGGCGGGCCTTCCTCCGCCGGGTGACCGCCCTGGCCGCCCTCGGCGGTGCGCTGTTCGGCTACGACACCGGTGTCGTCTCCGGTGCGCTGCCGTTCATGCGGCCCGACCTGGCTCTGACCGCCCTCGACGAGGGACTCATCACGAGCCTGCTGCTCGTCGGGGCGGCCGTGGGGGCGCTGGCCGGTGGCCGCGCCGCCGACCGGTACGGGCGCCGCCGGGCGATGTCGGTGGCCGGTCTCGTCTTCGTCGTGGGCGCCCTGGCCGTCGCCGGGGCGCCGAACGTCCCGCTCATGGTCGCCGCGCGCTTCGTGCTCGGGCTCGCGGTGGGCGCGGCCTCGGTCGCGGTGCCGACCTACCTGGCCGAACTCGCCCCGGCCGCCGACCGGGGCCGGCTGGTGTCGCTGAACTCGTTGATGATCGTCGCAGGGCAGCTGCTGGCCTACGTCGTCAACGCCGCGCTGACCCCGACGGGGAACTGGCGCCTGATGCTGGGGTTGGCCGCGGTTCCCGCGGTGGGCCTGGTGGTCGGGTGCGTGTTCCTGCCCGAGACCCCCCGCTGGCTGTTCGGGCACGGGATGCGCCGCGAGGCGTTCGCGGTCCTGCGCCGCACCCGCAGCGAGCGTGAGGCGCGGCGGGAGCTGCAGCGCGCCGAACGCACCGCGCGCCGCGCCGGGCGGCAGCAGGAGGGTGGCGGCTGGAGCGAACTCCTGCGGACGCCCTGGTTGCGGCGCACCGTGTTCATCGGCGTCGGGATCGCCGTGGTGCAGCAGGCGACGGGGACGAACACGATCATCTACTTCACGCCCACCATCCTGGAGGGCACCGGGTTGTCGACGTCGGTGTCGGTCGTGAGCACCATCGCGGTCGGCGTCGTGAGCGTCCTGGCGGTGTGGCTCGGCATCGGTCTCGTGGACCGCTTCGGCCGACGGCAGCTGCTGGTGACCGGTCTGGTCGGCGGTGGGGTCTGCATGCTCGCGCTGGCGTTCGTCATCGGCCGCGCGGGGGAGTCGACGACGACCAGTTTCGTCACCCTGGGCCTCATGGTGCTGTTCCTGGGTTTCCAGCAGAGCACGGTCGCGCCGGTGTGCTGGTTGCTCATCTCCGAGATCTTCCCCTCGCGGATCAAGGGGTTCGCCGGCGGTGCGACGACCATGGCGCTGTGGATGTCGAACTTCGCGGTGTCGCTGGCCTTCCTGCCGCTGCTGGAGGCGGTCGGCGGGCGCTGGACCTTCCTGTGCTTCGTCGCGACCGCGGCGGCCTGCCTCGTGTTCACGCTGCGGTTCGTGCCCGAGACGCGCGGGCGGTCGCTCGAGGAGGTCGAGGAGACGTTGCGGGCGGCGGCTCGCTCGTGAACGGTTCACGCACGAACGGGTAGCCTGGGGAGGTGACTGCGACCGACCCGGCCACCGACCCGGCCACCGACCCGCTCGCCCTGGAGCGCCAGGTCTGCTTCGCCCTCGTCGTCGCCGCGCGCACGGTGCTCTCGGTCTACCGTCCCGTCCTGGAGCCGCTGGGGCTGACCCACCCGCAGTACCTGGTCATGCTGGCGCTGTGGGGCGGGGAGCCGATGTCGGTCAAGGCCCTCAGCGAGGCTCTGCAACTGGACCCGCCCACGCTGTCGCCGCTGCTCAAGCGCCTGGAGGCGAACGGCCTGGTCGAGCGCAAGCGGCTGCCCGAGGACCAGCGCACGCTCGCCGTCACCCTCACCGACGCCGGCTGGGCGCTGCGGGAACGGGCGCTGCAGGTGCCCCCGCAGATCGTGGCCAAGCTGGGGATGGACGTGGCCGAGCTCGAACGGCTGCGCGACGGGCTCACCCACGTCATCGACGCCGCGGTGCAGGCCGAGGCCGGCTGATCACCGCCAGCGCGATCGGCGCACCTTGCCGGTGTCGTCCCGGGGCGGCTCGCTGACGAACTCGTAGGACCGCGGCGCCTTCTCGGGGTCCAGCCGGGTGCGCACCCACTCCCGCAGCTGCCCCTCGACGACCGCACCCTGGACGACGGCGTGCACGACCTGGCCGCGTTCAGCGTCGGGCCGGCCCACGACGACGGCCGAGCCGACGGCCGGGTGCTCCTCCAGGACGGCCTCGACCTCGGCCGGTGCGATGGCCACCCCGGCGCTGGTGATGACGTCGTCGAGGCGGTCGGCGAGGAAGAGGTACCCGTCCTCGTCGCACCAGCCGGCGTCGCCCAGGGTGTGCCAGCCGTCGCGGACGACGGGTTCGGCGCCGAGGTAGGAGTAGGTGGGCCGGTCGCGGCGCATGAGCACCTCGCCCACCTCACCCGGCCCGCACGGGCTCCCGTCCGCGCGCGCGATCCGGAACCGCGACCCCGGGAGGGGCCGGCCGACGGTTCCCGGACGCCTCAGCCACTCCCGCCCGCCGACGAACGCGAGCCCCTGCGATTCGGTCCCCGCGTACAGCTCCTCGACGCGGTCGGCGCCCAGCCAGTCGATCCAGGCGCGCTTCAGCCACGGCGCGCACCGGGCCCCCAGGTGCAGGATCCGCGCCAGGGACCCGACGTCGGTGGCCGCGCGCCGGGGGTGCCGCAGGATGCGGTGCATGGTCGCCGGCACGAGCACCGCCCACGTGGCGCCGTCCTCGACCGCGCGCAACCACTCCCCGGCGTCGAACCGGGGCAGCAGCACCAGTTCGTGACCCGTCATCAGTCCCCGGAAGGCGTACACGAACGGCGCCGCGTGGAAGAGCGGGCCGGAGACGAGCTGGACGGCTTCCCGCGGCACGAAGGGGGCCACCGTCCCGTCCGGGTCGACGCGGGCCGGATCGGTGGCCCGCACGACCTTCGGGCGGCCGGTGCTGCCGCTGGACGTCGGGGCCTTCCACGACGAGGCCGCGAGGTCTGGCAGGTCCGGGCCGTCGATCCCCGCGGGCAGTCCACCGTCCACCACGACCCGGGGTGCGGTCAGTTCCAGCACCGCGACCCGTTCCCGGGCAGGCAGCCGGGGCGACAGCGGTTGCGGTGTCGCCCCGGCCTTCCACGCCGCGACGGTGGCGACGACGAAGTCCGGCGAGTTCGGCAGGCAGATCGTCACGACGTCGTCGACCCGCAACCCGTGGGCGATCCAGCGGCGGGCCAGCCGGGTGGCGCGCTGGTCGAGTTCGGCCCGGGTCAGCACGGCCTCGCCGCAGCGGACGGCGACGGCCCGCGGAGCACGGTCGGCCAGCAGCCGGAACGCGGCGCCGATGCTCAGATCGGGCACAACTGCCGGTACAGCTGCAGGTGGGCCTGCGCCGCGGCGGCCCAGGTGTGGCGCGCGGCCAGCTCCCGGCCGCGCGCCGTGCGGGCGGCGTCGGGGTGCGCGAGGGCCTCGCGCAGCGCGACCGCCGTCGTCGCGGGGTCGCCGGCGAACAGGGCCGCCCCGTCGAACACCTCGCGCAGCACCGGCAGTTCACGCGTCACCAGCGGAACTCCGGCCGCCAGCGCCTCCATCGCGGCCAGACCGAAACCCTCCTTCGTGGACACGAAACCCATCGCCGACGCCGCGGCGACCAGCCCGGGCAGGTCGGCGTCGTCGACGGGACCGAGCACGACGGGGTCGACCTCCAGTTCGACGGCGAGCCGGTCGAACTCGGCGCGGTAGGCGCGGTAGTCGAACAACGTCTCCCCGCCGGCGATCACGAGCCGGACGTCCGGTGCGTCCCGGCGCAGCAGCGCCACGGCCCGGAGCAGGTCGATGCTGCCCTTGCGGGGTTCGATCCCCCCGACGGCCAGGACGTACCGGCCGAACCGGTTCCGCCACGGCGACAGGTCACCCTCGGCGGCCCGCGCGAACCGGGTCGCGTCGACCCCGTTCGGAATGACCGTCGGGCGCAGGCCCCACCCGTCGGCGAGTTCGCGGGCGACCGAGGCCGACACGCACACGTGCGCGAACGGCTCGACGACGGCCTTCTCGTGGCAGGCCGTGAGTTCGGGGGTCGTGAAGGTGTCGAGGTGGTGCACCGTCCGCACGCAGCGGCCGACGGCGTTGGCGCTGATGCAGTCCTGCGCGTGCACGACGTCGTAACCGCCCGCGTCGAAACCCCGCCGGAGAACCTCGATCGAGCGCAGGATCCGCGCTCCCACGGATTCGCCGTCCCGTGCGGCGAACTCCACGACCCGGACGTCGACGCGCGGGTCGACGGGCCGGAAGAACGCCTGGTCGCCGCCGCGGCCCAGCGTCCACACCGAGACCTCCGCTCCCGCCTCGACGAGGGCCTCGGCCAGGGCGAGGGTGTGGACGACCCCGCCGCGGGGTTTCGTCGAGTAGGTCGTCAGGGCGATGCGCATCAGCCGAGCGCGGTGAGGAGTTCGCGCCGCGGCCGCGGCGCGCTGGTGGGCCCCGCGATCCGGTCCGCGAGGAACGCGGCGTCCCGGGCGATGCCGGCGAACCGGCCCGAGCCCCAGGTGTGCATCCACGGCAGCCCCAGGAAGTACAACCCCTCGGTGCCGGTGACACCGCGGGTCTGGCGGGGCCGGCCACGGCCGTCGAAGACGCCGAGGTCCACCCACGAGTAGTCGGCGCGGTACCCGACGCTCCAGACGACCGACGTGATCCCGGCCGCCCGCAGGTCCAGCGCCGCCTCCTCCTGCTCCGGGCGCCAGACCGGCGTGTACCGCGCCTCCTCGGGAGCGTCGAGCCCGTGCTCGGCGATGTACCGGTCGATGGAGTCCTTGATGCTCTCGGCGACCGAGTCGGCGTGGTCGAGCGCCGCCTCCAGGGTGGGGGCGAAGTGCACCACGCCGTCGCGGACGTCGGTCAGCCGCCCGTGCAGCCGCATCCCCTCGAGGGCGAAGGCACGCAGGTCGATGTCGCGCCCGCCGTCGCGGCCGGTCATGTAGTGGTTGGTCTTCTCCTGCGCGGCAGCGCCTCCGGGAACCTCGGTGGCGGTGACGTCGTAGACGCCCATCTCCTCCAGCCAGGCGATGCAGTCGCGGCCGCGGTAGGTGCGCGCGCAGCGCGGGGCGTTGCCGACGGCCAGGTGCACCGTGCGGCCGGCCAGGTGCAGGTCCTCGGCGATCTGTGCGCCGGACTGCCCCGAGCCGACGACGAGCACCGCTCCGTCTGGCAGGTCGGCGGCGCCGCGGTAGAGCGAGGAGTGCAGCTGGGTCACGTCGTCGGGGATCCGCGCGGCGGCGGTGGGGACGACCGGCAGGTGGTAGCCGCCGGTCGCGATGACGACCTGGTCGGCGGTGAACTCACCGGCGCTGGTCTCGACGTGGAACCGCTCGTCCCGCCACAGCCGGGTCACCTCGACGTGCTCGCGGACGGGCGGGTCGAAGCTCGCCGCGTAGCTCGTGATGAACCGGTGGACCTCGTCGCGCGGCATGAACCCGTCGGGTTCGGCCCCGCCGAACTCACCGGTGTAGGAGTACCCGGGCAGCCGGCACTGGAAGTTCGGGGTGACGAGGGTGAAGGCGTTCCACCGACCGTCGCGCCACTCGTGGCCGACGGTGTCGCGTTCGAGCAGGACGTGCTCGATCCCGCGCCCGGTGAGGTGGTGGCTGAGCGACAGACCGGCCTGGCCGGCGCCGACGATCAGCACGTCGTGGTCTTCGGTCATGACTTCTCCTGCGGAAGGGGAGGTTCGAGAGCGAGGACGCGCACGGAGCCGGACAGCCCGGCGGCGCGCTCCTGGATGTCGGCGAGCTGGGCCATGGCCGACGTGCACGCCATCCCGTAGCGGGCGCGGACGCGGTCGCTGGCCTCGGTCAGGGCGGTGCGGCAGCGTGCCGTGAACTCCTCGACGGAGTACTCCGCGCCGACGACGAGGTGGTCGTGCACCACGAGGGACGGCGAGTAGCAGTCCTGGACGGTGCTGTCCGGCCACCTCACGGTGAACGTCATCTCAGGCATGGACGAGTTCCTCCACGAGGGCGCCGTAGGTGTCGGGACGGCGGTCGCGCAGGTTGAACATCGCGCGACGGGCCGCGGCGAGTTCGGCCGCGACATCGACGTCCGCGACGGCGATCCCCGCGTCGACGCCGGTGTCGGCGAGGACCTCCCCGCCCGGCCCGACGACCTTCGCGCTGCCGACGAACCGCAGCGACCCGAAGGTGCCGGCCTGGTTGGAGGCGACCCAGACCACCTGGTTCTCCAGGGCTCGGGCCTGGTCGTACAGGTCGAAGCGCTTCTTCCAGCGGTCCTGCGCGAGGTCGGTGACCGACGCCGTGCGGGCCCCTGGCCAGGCCGAGATGCTCACGACGATCTCCGCGCCGTCCAGCGCCGCCGACCGGGCGGCCTCGGGGAACGCCTTGTCGTAGCAGATCTGCAGCCCGATCCGGCCGACCGGGGTGTCGAACGCCTCGAACACCGACCCCGCCGCGTAGGAGAGGTTCTCGCCCAGCGGTTGGTGGACCTTGCGGTGGACGCCGAGGACGCCGTCGCCGGTCAGCGCGACGGCGGTGTTGAACAGGTCGTTCCCGCCGTCCTCGCAGATCCCGAGGACGACGACGGTGTCACCGGCCAGCTCCTGCACCCGGCGCAGTTCCGGGCCGTCCAGGCGCAGCGGCGGGGGGCCGGACCGTTCCCGGCGCGACGCGGCGGTTCCCCGGTCCTGGCTGGACCCCAGAGAGGAGAGGTAGCCGCCGAGGCAGGCCTCCGGCAGGGCGAGGAGCTGGGCGCCCTGCGCCTGCTGCAGCAGTCGTTCGACGGTGGCGTAGGCGGCGTCGAGGTCCCGGCCGAAGTTCTCCGCGACCGCCGCGAATCTCGTGGTGGTCATGCTCTTCCCATTCCTGTGACGGTGCCCGGGATCGCCCGGGTCACCTCGCCGTCCGGCCAGCGCAGCGAGACACCCGGTGTCCCGGCGTGCAGCCGGCCGATGGTTGCCGTGGTGGCCGGACCGGCGGGTGCCGGTGCACGGCCCGGTACGTCGGCGGTCACCATCCCGAAACCGGGGAAGCAGGTGAACCAGTCGCCGACGGTGGTGCCGGCCGGCCGGGGAACGGCGGCGACGTCGATCTCGGCGCCGACTCCGCTGGCCTCGGCCAGCATCCCCACGGTGCCGAGCAGCCCGGCCATGCTGACGTCCTTCGCCGCCGCCGGGCGGGTGCGGGCGACGAAGGACCCCATCTCCCGCAGGTCCCCGGCCTGCCGCCAGGACGTCGAGTCCCACTGCGTGCCGGTGTACCCCGGCCGCCAGCCGCCCTCGAGGTCGACGGTCAGCGACAGGTCGTGTCCCGCCCGGCCGCCGCCGGCCGGGACGGGGTGCGCTGTGCGGCCCAGCGCGGTGACCGACAGGGCCGCGGGGACGCCGAACTGGGTGTGCCCGCCGAGGACGGGAACTCCCCACGCCTGCGCGGCGTCCCGCAGTCCCGTCACGACCACGCGGGCGTGCTGGGGAGTGGGCGCGGCGAGCGCGTCGAGCAGGCCGACGGGGGAGGCGCCCATCGCGGCCAGATCGTTGAGGTTGACCAGGACCGCGCACCACCCCGCCCACGCCGGGTCCCGGTCGACCAGCGAGGGCAGGACCGCGTCGCAGGCCGCGACGACGTCGGTGCCCGGGACGGGGGTGCCGTCGTCGCCGAGGAAACCCGCCGGCGTGCGCACCAGCTCCTCCAGGACGCCGGCGAGTCCGGCCTTGGTGGCCTCGGCGAGCCGACGCGGCCGGTCCATCGGGTACCGCACGAGGGCGTGCGGCGTTCCCTGCACCTCCACGTCGCGGACGTGCTCCCAGCCCAGCCGGCGGAACAGCACCGCGCTGCGCCGCTGGACGGTGGCGTCGAAGCGCAGCGCGCCCAGTTCCTCGGCGTGCGCGCACGCCGCCCGGACCAGCGCCGCCCCGACCCCACCCAGTGTCCGGGCCCCGGCCGCCACCACCAGACGGCTGCCGCGCCACCAGCCGACGTCGGGTTCGTGGCACGGCGCCAAGCGCACCCCGCCGACGACGGATCCGTCGGCGGCCCGCGCCACCAGCACCCGCCGCCGTGGGTCGTCGTCGGCCGCGTCGTGGTCGTCGCGGCTGAACAGCCCCTGCTCGGCCACGAACACCTCCCGCCGCAGCCGCCGGTAGCCCAGTTCGGCCGCCGTGTCGGCGACCTCGACGTGGAAGGCGGCGCGCGGCCGGGGAACCCCGGCCAGCAGGGGAACCTCGAGCGGGGCCGTCCTGTTGTGCGGAACTCCGAACTCCAGGTCCACCGCTCCTCCTCTCGACGTGAAGTGCTTGATCGCGGCAGTGCTTGATCACGACAGTGCCCGATCACCGCGAGTTCCCGACCCGCCGTGATCAAGCACTTCGGTGATCAAGCACGATCGGGTCAGGCGCTGAGGTTCTGCAGCACCGAGCACGCACCGCACGCGGCGCAGCCGGCCATCTGGTCCGACCCGCGCATCCCGCCGGCCTGCAACGCCTTCGCCACCCGGCGCGAGATGTCCTCCAGGACGGCCGGATCGGGCGCACCGGCGCCGTCGACGTCCACCGCCAGGGTTCCGGCCAGCGGCCGGAACGGGACGACGAACGGGTAGACGCCGGCCTCGATGAGCCGTTCGGCGCCCGCGACCAGCTCGTCGGGGTCCTCGCCGAGGCCCACGAGCAGGTACGTGGAGACCTGGTTGCGGCCGAAGACGCGCACGGCCTCGGTCCACGCCGCCCAGTACTCGGCCAGCGGGACGGTCGACTTCCCCGGCATCCAGCGGCGACGGACCGCGTCGTCGAGGGATTCGACGTGGATGCCGATCGAACTGGCGCCGGCCTCCATGAGCTCGGTGATCGTCGCCAGGTCCGCCGGCGGTTCGCACTGGACCTGCACGGGCAGGCCGGGCACGGCCTCCCGGACCGCGCGGACGCACCGGGCCAGGTGCCGGGCGCCCCGGTCGGGGGCCGTCGAGGTGCCCGTCGTCATGACGACGTGCCGCACCCCGTCGAGCCGGACCGCCGCCTGCGCGACCTCGGCGAGCATCGCCGGGGTCTTGACGGCGACCGTCGCCCCGGCGTTCAGCGACTCCTCGATGGCGCAGAACCGGCAGCGGTTCTCCGGTGCGTACCGTGAGCACGTCTGGACGACCGTGGTGGCCAGGACGTCCCGGCCGTGCAGCTTGGCGATCTGCTCGTACGGGGTTCCGTCGGCGGTCCGCAGGTCGTAGAACCGGGGGCGGTCGACGGCCTCCACCTCGATCCCGAGGTCGGTGACCGCACCCGTCTGCTCCAGGAACAACCGGCCCTCCCGCACGAGGTACGGACTGTCCGACCGCATCGGGATCGCCGAGGCGAAGCCGCCCAGGACGACGTGCCCGTCGTCACTGGGACCGGCCCCACCCGTGCGGCGCACGGGCGCGGCCAGCCGGACGCCGCGGATCGCGACGTCGACCCGGGTCCCCACCGACTTCTGGCAGTCCATCGTCAGACCATGTACGTGGAGTTGATGATCGCGCCCTTGCGCGCGTAGTGGATGATCGCGTCCTGCACGTCGAGCGGGTGGCAGGGGATGACGCCCTCGATGAGGTCCTCCTCGCGGTTGCCGTGCAGGGCCAGGCCGAAGCGGCAGCAGTAGACCGTCCCGCCCTCGGCGATGAACGTCTCCAGCGCCCCGTTGATGTTCTGCTCGCCGGGGAAACCGGAGTCGCCGACGGTCGGGAAGCCGCGGGTGGCGATGCAGTTCATCGCGCCCGGCCCGTAGAAGTAGATGGCGGACTCGAAACCCTTGCGCAGCGCGCGGGTGGCCTGCAGGACGGCGACGAAGCTCACCGAGGACTCGTGGGCGATGCCGTGGACGAGGGTGAAGTACGTCTCCCCGCCCTGCGCCTGGTAGTCGGGGAACACCTTGGTCGAACCGTAGATGTTCTCGCCCTTGGGCTTGGACGGGTGCGGGATCTCGGCGAGCGACCTGGCGATGTTCGCCTTGATCTGCTCCTCCACGGCGGTGTCGGTGGTCGCGGGGGAGGTGGTCGTCTGGGTCACGGTGTGGCTCCTTCGTGTGGTTCAGCCGTAGAGGGTGGAGTAGTTGTCCTGCAGGAACATCCGCACGAGTTCGGTGTTCCCCGAGGCCGCCTGCAGACGAGCCAGCTCGCCCGCGTGGTCGCCCCACGGTTCGTCGGAGGCGAACAGGACCCGGTCGGCGCCGATCCCGCGCCGTTCGATCTCGTCCGCCAGCCAGCGGGGTGCGAAACCGATCGCCCAGCTGGTGTCGGTGTAGACCTTCTTGCCGGCCTCGATCCAGTCGAAGAACCGGCCGCCGATGAGCTTGATGTGCGCGCTCATCCCACCGCCGAGGTGGACCAGGTGGATCCGGACGTCGTCGCCGTAGCGTTCCACGAGCTTGCCGACCTCGTCGATGTCCGAGGCGGCGCCGGGGGAGGTGTGCACGTGGACGACGAGGTCGCGCTCCCCCGCCGTGCCGAAGATCCTCTCGATCTGCGGCTGGGAGGTGGGGTCGTCGACCCCGCCGCCGAGCAGGAAGCTCGTCTTCAGGGCCACGACTCCGCGTTCACCGGCCAGCGCCAGGGCGGCATCGGTGAGTTCGGCGTCCTGGGCCCGCGGCGAGGTCCACAGTCCGCAGACGAACCGGTCGTCCTTCGCGGCCGTCTCCAGGACGAGCTCGTTGAGGGCGAAGCTGGCGCCGGCGACGGGGACGCCGTAGTTCGGCAGCAGCAGGGCCCGCTCGGTGCCCTCGCGGTCGAGGTCGGCGAGCAGGTCGGCGATCTGGTCGCGGGCGGTCGTGTCGGGGTTGACCGGCGGTCCCCCGTAGAAGGGGTACGCCGGCAGCCGGCCGATGTGTCGGTGCGCGTCGTACGTGGTGGGCACGAAGACAGTTCACGCCCTAACTGTTTCGTGCTGGTTACGTCCGGAACACTTTCACGTTTCGTAGATCTCACGACGGCGTTCGGCCAGGTGGTGCAGCGTGCGCCGGGCGCGCACCACCTCCGCCTCGACGTCCACCGCGACGGCGGCCAGGCCACCCTTCGATCCCGTCCGGGCCAGCACGTCCCCGCCCGGGCCGACGACCTTGGCCTGTCCCAGGAAGCGCAGCGACCCGTGCATCCCCGTCTGGTTCGACGACACCCACACGACCTGGTTCTCCGCGGCCCGCGCGCAGTCGTACAGGTCGAACAACCGTGACTGGCGGTCCTGCGGCAACCGGGAGGAGCGGTCGGTGACGTTGGCCGGCCACGCCGACAGGCAGGCGACGGTGTGTGCGTCCTGCAGCGCGAGGGTGCGGGCGGCCTCGGGGAAGGTCTTGTCGAAGTCGATGAGCATCCCCAGCCGGCCGACGGGGGTGTCGAAGGCGGCCAGCTCGTCACCGGCCGCGTAGAGCTTCGCCTCCCCGGGCGGCAGGTGGACCTTGCGGTGCCGGCCCAGGACGCCGTCGCCGTGCAGGCAGACGGCCGCGGGGTGCTGGACGGTCGTGCCGTGGACGTCCACGGCCTCGGTGAAACCCAGGCACACGGTCATCGGACCGCACGCGCGACGAACCTGCTCGAACACCGGGTCGTCCGCGCTCAGAGCGGGCGGCAGCTGCGTCGCCTCGGGGTCGAGCATGTCCGGCAGGTACCCGCCCAGGGTCCCGTGCGGCAGGACGAGCAGGTCCGTCCCGCCCGCCCGCGCCTCGGCGACGATGCCCAGTGCCTTGGCCAGCCCGCGATCGAGGTCACGGCCGAAGTTGGCCGCCACGGCGGCGACGCGGACGGGGCGGAACATGCCGCGAGGGTAGTCAGTCCAGGTCGGTGACCCGCAGGCCGAGCAGGGACAGGGCCAGTTCGCAGAACGTCGAGTCGGCCCAGGAGAACCACTCCCGCGTCCACCGCGAGGGGTCGTCGACGTGGAACCCCTCGTGGACGTGCAGCGTTCCGTCGTCGGTGTCGGCGACGAGCTGCAGCATCCGCACCGCCTCCCGCTCCGAGCCGCTCGTCAGCGCCTGCACGCACAGGGCGATGGGCCACACGTACCGGTCCGGGGTGTGCGGGCTGCCGATCCCGGTGGCCGCGGTGCCGCGGTGGAACCACGGGTTGGTCTCCGACAGCACGAGCCGGCGCGTGGTCACGTACAGCGGGTCGTCGGCGGCGCAGGCGCCGAGCAGCGGCAGCGACAGCAGGCTGGGCATGTTGGCGTCGTCGGCGAGCAGGACGCCGCCGAGCCCGTCGACCTCGTAGGCCCAGACCCGGCCGTGCTCGGGGTGCTCGACGACGCCGTGCCGGGCGACGCCCTCGCGCAGCTCGGCCGCGAGCTGCCGCGCGTCCCGTGCCAACGCCGGGTCGTCGAAGACTTCCCGGGCGGCCGTGGCGACGTGGTCGAGCGCGCGGGCGGCGAACAGGTTCGCCGGGACGTTGTAGCCGTACTCGCAGGCGTCGTCGCTGGGGCGGAACCCCGACCAGGTCATGCCCGTGCGGGCCACCGGGGTCCCGAGCCCGTCGCGCTGCAACGTCTCGCTGCGCAGTGGCGTGGGGCGTACGAACCGGTACGGGGAGCGCTGCTCGTGGTCCTGCTCGAGGCGCCACAGGTCGACGATGCGGCGCATCGCCGGGGCGGCGTCGGCGCCGAGGACGTCGTCGCGGCCCGTCGCGCGGCGCAGCCGGTGCGCGAGCAGCACCGGGAAGGCGAGGGAGTCCACCTCGTACTTGCGCTCCCACAACCTCGGGTCGTCCGTGTTGTCGCCGGGTTCGTGGCAGGCGCCGGTGGGGCCGTCGTTGAAGGCGTTGGCGTAGGCGTCGTGCCGGATCGAGGCGAACTGGGTCTTCAGGACCCCGGCGATGACGTCGGTCAGCGCGGGCGCGCGGTCCAGCAGCAGCAGGTACGTCTGCCACTGCGCGGTGGAGTCGCGCAACCACATCGCCGGGATGTCGCCGGTGACGACGAACACCGACCCGTCCTCGCGCACCGTCGGGGTGCGCTCGACGGTCTCGCGCAGGGCGCGGGCGAAGAGCGTCCCGACCCGTTCACCCGCGTGTCGCGTCACCTCGACCGTCAGGTCGTCCACCAGCGTCTTCGGCAGCAGCTCGTCCACCCGCACACTGTAGGCCCATCCTGGGAACGATCTCAGAAGAACCGCGCACCGAAGAGTTCGCGCGTCGTTCAGCCGCCCTCCTCCCGGTGGTGGCCGGGCCGGGCGAGCGCCGCCACCACGCTGGGCACCGTGCGAGTAGCGATCGTCACCGAGTCCTTCCTCCCACAGGTCAACGGCGTGACCGGCTCGGTCCTGAAGGTCTGCGAGCACCTCGCGGCCGAAGGCCACCGGGCCGTCGTCATCGCTCCCGGTCCCGGGCCGTCCCGGTACGGCACGACCCGGGTCGTCCGCATCCCGTCGGCACCGCTGCCGGGGTACGCCGAACAACGCGTCGCCTACCCCGGGTTCCGCCTCGCGCAGGCCCTGCGCGCGTTCCGCCCCGACGTCGTGCACCTGGCCGCGCCCACCGTCCTCGGGGCGCAGGCGGCCACCGTCGCGCAACGGGCAGGGGTTCCGGCCGTCGCCATCTACCAGACGGACCTGCCGGGGTACGCCGCCCGCTACGGCTGGCGGGGAGCCTCCCAGGCCGTGTGGAGCTGGCTGCGCCGGGTGCACCAGATGGCGGCCCGGACCCTGGCCCCCAGCCGGCACGCCTGCGCCGAACTCGTCGCCCACGGGTTCCCGGACGTGTCGCGCTGGCCCCGCGGCGTCGACGTCGACCGGTTCCACCCGCAGCACCGCGACGAGGACCTGCGGCGCCGCCTGGCCCCGCGCGGCGAACTCGTCGTCGGCTACGTGGGACGCCTGGCGCGGGAGAAGGAACTCGACCTACTGCGGTCGGTGCACACGCTGCCGGGGGTCCGGCTGGTCGTCGCCGGCGACGGGCCGCAGCGCGCGCACCTGCAACGCACCCTGCCGCGGGCGCAGTTCCTCGGCACGGTGCACGGTCGGGAGCTGTCGGGGGTGTTCGCCTCCCTCGACCTCTTCGTGCACACCGGCCGGCACGAGACGTTCTGCCAGAGCGCGCAGGAGGCGCTGGCCAGCGGCGTTCCCGTGGTCGCCCCCGCCGCCGGTGGCCTGCTCGACATCGTCGACCCGGGGGTGAACGGGACGTTCTTCGCGCCGGGGAACGCCGGGGAACTGCGCGGCACCGTCGCGCTGCTCGCGCACGACGGCGCGGCCCGACGGGAACTGGCCGGGCGCGCACGGGCGTCGATCGCGGGCCGGGACTGGACGTCGGTGGGCCGGGAACTGGTGGACAACTACCGGGCCGTGACGGTCTGAACCCGTCGCCTCACAACGCCGCGGCCCACCCCGCGGGGTCGTCGGGGCCCGGAACGGCCAGCAGTCCGTGCCACAGGTCCAGGACCTCGTACCAGTGCGCCTCGGCCGGGTCGAGCGGTCGCACCGACTCGTACCCGGCGCGCAGCCACCGCCGCGTCGCGGCCGGGGTCGGTCCCCAGTTCGTGAACCGCGTGCCGAGGTAGGTGCCGGCCTTGGCCAGGTCGTGCACGCGGTGCTCGACCACGACGTCGTCGAGGTCGAGCACCCCGACGACCCGCGATCCGCGGACCAGGACGTTGGCGGCGCGGAAGTCGTTGTGCACCAGCTGGGGTTCGTCACCCGGAGACGGCGCCGCGGCCAGCAGGTCCGCCAGCCGCCGCGACGCCGTCGGCGCGAAACCCCGGTCGCCGTCCGCCAGCCAGTTCCCCACGCGTGCGGTCAGCGCCCCGGCGCGGGCGAACCCCTCGGGGTGGCAGGCGCCCAGGGCCAGGTGCACCCGCGCGAGGCAGGCGCCGGCCGCGTGGACGGCCGCGCGGTCGGTGACGTCCAGCCACCCGCCCGCCAGGTGCGGCAGCACCGCGACGGACAACGGCCCGGCCGGCCCGTCGAGCACGACCCGGTCGCGATCGTCGGAGGTGGCGACCGGCGCCGCCACCGGAACACCGGAAGCGGCCAGCGTGCGCAGCAACCGCGTCGAGGCCTCCAGCCGGGCGAAGCGCTCGCCGGCCCGCGACCACTTGACCACGAGCCGGCCGCGGTCGGTGTCGGCCCAGACGATCGCGTTCTGGTCGCTGATGACCATCCGCGGGCAGCCGTGCACGGTGATCCGCCAGACCTCGCGCAACGCCGCGGTGAGCCACCCCGTCACGGCGTCGAGGCCGGTGAACCCGAACCGTCGGCGCAGGGTGAGCGCGGGGTCCACGGATTCCCACAGCATCGACAGGCCGGGCGGCAGCACGCCCAGACGGTAGTGGTCGCCGTCCCGCGCCCCGGGTCGACTCACCGCGGGCTCCGCCGGCGGGTCCCCGCACCCCTGGACGGGGCGAGCGCGGTGACCAGGAGGCCGTCGTCGACCAGCGGACCGCACCGGTCGAGGAGCGGCCGGTGAGGGACCCGGAGGAGTTCTACGGCCTGCCGGCGGAGGTGACCCGAGCCGCCTGACCCGCCCCGACGGCCGCCACGGGCCGGTCGCCCGGCAGCAAACTCAGCCGCTGGTCCAGGGCCAGGCCGCGCAGGAACGCCGAACCCCGGGCCTGCTGCTGCAGGGCGGCGGCGACGCTGCGCAGCACGGGCTCGCCGACGGCAGCCGCACCGCCGGCCAGCACGACCACGGCCGGATCGCAGGTCAGCGCGATCGTCCGCACCGCCAGCGCCACCCCGGCCGACCACCGGTCCCGGACCGCCACGGCGGCGGGGTCACCGGTCGCGGCGGTCGCGAACAGGTGCTGCGCCGACCGGCCTTCGTCGCCGTGCGGCCAGTCCCGTTGCAGGGCCGACCCCGCGGCGACGGTCTCCAGGCAGCCCCGCTGACCGCACGCGCAGGGGTGCCCGCCGGGGTCCAGGGCGAGGTGGCCGATCTCGCCGGCCGCCCCGGTCGCCCCCCGCAGCAGTTCCCCGCCGACGACGAGCCCGGCCGCCAGGCCGGTGCCCAGCGACAGCACGGCCAGGTCGCCGGGCGGGGCGAGCAGCGCGTGCGCGCCGACGGCCGTGGCGTTGACGTCGTTCTCCACGACGACGGGAACGCCGCCGACGGCCCGGCGCAGCAGACCGGCCAGGTCGACCGGGTCGGGACCGAAACCCAGGTTGACCGCGCTGCGGACGGTTCCGGCGATCGGGTCCACCAGGCCGGGGATGCCGACGCCGATGCCCTCGAGGTCGACGGGACCGGCGGTCACGAGGCCGGCCACGAGCTCGGCCACGAGGGCCGCCGCGGCGGCCACGACGTCCGCGACCCCGCTGGGGGTGGCACGCCGGGCGGCGGCCAGCACCTCGCCCGCACCCGGTCCCGAGGCCAGTGCCACCCCGTCGATCTTCGTCCCGCCGATGTCGAGGCCGACCCGCACGGCGCGGTGGTCCGTCACCGGCGCCGGGCGCACCGGTGACGTCAGCACGGGCACGGTGTCAGCTCCCCGCGCGCAGCAGGGCGTGCCGCAGCCGGCCGAACTCCGCGACGCTGTCGGCCAGGCCGCCCGGGCGCGAGCGCAGCAGCCAGCAGGCGCGCTGCTCCTCCAGCAGGGCGTCCAGTTCCGTCAGCAGCCGGGCCGCGGCGGCCGGCTCGAACGAGCCGTCCTCCGCCCGGGCCTGCAGGACCCGCACGGCGAGGTCGGACAACCGCAGCGCCTGGGCGAGCTCGCGCAGCACGACGTCCCCGTCGGCCGCGGCGGGTTCGGCGGCCGGCAGGTCGGCCAGGCAGGCCAGCAGCGTCTCGTGCACGGCGGCCAGGGCGTCGGCGCTGGGCACGGCCCAGGGTTTGAGGTCGTCGGGTTCGCGCAGGGCCAGGCACAGCGGCGAGGAGTTCAACAGCGGGGCCCCGAGCTGCTGGCAGACCTTCCCGGCCCGGATCAGCACCTCGCCCGTGATGCCCGTGGGGTCCAGCAGCAGCGCCTGCGACAGGACCGCGGCGACGTCGACGTCGCGGTTGTCCTCCAGCGACCAGGACACCGCCCCGCCGAACAGCACGGGCCCGAAGGCCACCGACGGCGGGTCCCAGTGCCCGTGGTCGCCCCAGGAGGTGTTCAGGTACCCCTGGGCGCCGTTCTCCAGCCCGACCTCGGCCGCGTCGACCATGTTCGCGACCGCGTTGTCCCAGCGGCCCAGCAGCGAGTTCCAGTTGCTCGCCCCCGGTGCGACCCAGAACGGGATCCCCGCCTCCAGCAGCAGCTTGGCCCGGTCCCGGAACCCGTCGCGCAGGGCGGTGACGTCGACGCCGAGGCTGCGCCACTCCTGCACCTGCCCCGGGCTGGCCGCGTCGACGACCTCGGCGAGCAGGGCGGGGGAGTCGTACTGCCACACCACCGGGATCGCGCCGGGCGGAACCCGGTCCATGAGCTCGGGGTGGTCGCCGAAGACGTCCGCCCAGAACTCCACGGTGTACCCGCGGTCCAGCCACGGCTGCATGATCGACGTCACGTACTCGAAGTAGACGGTTCCGATGCCCACCTCGGCGATCCGCTGCGCGCTCTTGCCGGTCCCGAGCTCGAACGGCTCGTCGGCGCCGATGTTGATCCGCTTGGTGCGGAAGTTCGGCGCGACGTCCTCGAGCAGGCCCTGGACGAACGCGGCGTTCTCCGGCGTGGGTTCCACGGTGCTGGGCGGCCGGTGGTGCCCGCGCATCGTGAACCCGTCCTCGTTCTCGGCGCGCCCGGCGTGCTCGGGGTGCTTGAGGAACCGCTCCATGTGCCCGAGCGTGTTCTGGTTGCAGACCAGGTCGATGCCCTTGGAGGCGCACAGCGCGTCCAGCCACTGCAGGTCCGCCGCGGTCAGGGGGGAGGCGTCCTGCCACACGACCTGCTGACCGCTGAACGCGTACGTGTGCTCGGTGTACAGCTCGAAGGAGTTGATGCGGGCCAGCTCCAGGACCTCGACCCAGCGAGCCAGCGTCCGGCGGGTCGGGACCCGGTCGCGGCTGACGTCCAGCATGAAACCGCGGACGCCGAAGTCCGGGTGGTCGCTGATGTCGTAGCTCGTGGTGGCGAACCCGCGGTCGGCGCGCAGCTGGTCCAGCGTCGCCAGGGCGTAGCGCAGGCCGGCCGCGTCGGCGTGGGTGACGGTGATGCCGTCGGCCGAGGTCTGCAACCGGAAACCCTGGGCGGGGATCGAGGCGTCGAGCACCACGCGCACGGTGGCGTCCGCGGCGGGGCCGCTGCCGGTCGTGGTCGACATCGACTTCGGACGGGGGAACGGCGTGACAGGCACGGTGAGCACTCCAGGTGGTAGGGGGTGGTTCAGCCCTTGACGGCGCCCGCGACCATGCCCTTGGTCATGGCGTTCTGGACGAGGACGAAGACGACGAGGACGGGAACGGCGATGAGCGTGGAGCCGGCCATGACGCCGGCCCAGTCGGTCTCCTGCAGGTTCGAGGAGAAGGTCTGGAGCCAGACCGGCAGGGTCATGCGGTCACCGGAGGCCAGGACCACGAACGCCAGCGTGTACTCGTTCCAGGCGACGAGGAAACCGAAGACACCGGTGGCGACCAGGCCGGGACCCAGCAGCGGCAGGGTCACCTTGAGGAACGCCGTGGACCGTGAGCAGCCGTCCACCATGGCGGCCTCCTCCAGCTCGACGGGGATCCCGTCGACGAAACCCTTGAGCATCCACACCGTGAAGGGGACGATCATGCCCATGTAGAGCAGCGACAGCCCGGCCACCGAGTTCAGCAGGCCCCAGCCGTCGAGCATGCGGTACTGCGAGATGAACAGCGCCTCGGCCGGGATCATCTGGACGATGAGGACGGCGATGAGCACCCCGCGCCGGCCGACGAAGGCGAACCGGCTGAGGGCCACGGCGCCGAACAGCGCGGCGACGACGCAGACGGCGACGGACAGCAGGGCGGCGGCCAGGCTGAACCCCATGGACGTCCAGAAGACGTCGGAGGTCAGCACCTGCTCGAAGGCCCGGAACGTGGGCTGCAGCGGCGCCAGCAGCGGCGGGCTCGCACGCAGCCGGTCCTCCGGCATGAGCGCGGAGTTGACCATCCAGTAGATCGGGAAGACCCAGACGAGCGCGAACACGATCGCCAGGGCGTTCCACACCGGCCGGCGCCTGTTCCTCGCCGAGCGGGTCCTGGTGTCGAACAGCGGGGCGGTCGTCGTGGTGGCGGCCATCAGAGGTCTCCCTGCTTCATGAGCGTGCGCATGTACCGCCAGGTCAGCAGCAGGACCAGCAGCAGCATGACCGTCGCCAGCGCCGAGGCGATGCCGTACTCACCGCCGCCGATGCCGACCTCGTAGACGTACGTCCCCAGCAGGTTGGTCGCGCGGTTGTTCCCGGCGACGCCCTGCAGGACGTTGATCTGGGTGAACACCTTCAGGTCCCAGATGATCTCCAGCATCGTGACGAGCAGGATGACCGGCCGGATCATCGGCAGCACCACGTGCCGCAGCCGGGCGAACCAGCCGGCGCCGTCGAGCTGGGAGGCCTCGACGACCTCCTCGTCCACCTGGTTCAGGGCCGCGTAGGTCATCAGCGTGACCAGCGGGACCGACGTCCAGACGACGGTGGTGGACGCGACGCCGAAGAACGTCCACTGGTTGCCCGCCAGCCAGGAGAAGTTCTCGAAGCCGTCCAGCCCCATCGAGGTGAGGATCCAGTTGACGACGCCGTAGCGCGGTTCGGTCAGCCAGACGTAGGAGGTCAGCGCCGAGATCGGGGGCATCGCCCAGGCCAGGACGAGGGTGATCTGCAGGACGACCCGGGGAACCGGGGAGACCTTCTGCAGCAGCAGCGCGAAGGCGATGCCGATGACCATGGTGAGCCCGGCGCTGACGGCGCAGAACGCGACCGAGCGGGCGGTCACGACCCAGAAGTACGGATCGGTCAGGACCTGCTGGTAGTTCGCCAGGCCGACCCACTCCGGGGGTTGCCCGAACTGCTGGGCCAGGCCGAACTCCTGGAAGGACATGATGAACTGCCGCACCAGCGGGTAGCCCAGCGCGAGGCACACGAGTCCCACGGGCAGGACCAGCAGGAGGTAGGGCATGGCGAGCGACCCTCCACGGCGGCGCGGCCGTCGGATCGCCGTGGTCGCGACACCCGGGGGTGCGGTCGTGAGCTGCTCGGACACCACGTTCTCTCCTCCTGTCGTCCTGGGGTGGCTGGTCCGCTGCCGCGTCAGCTCTGGTTGAGCGCGTCGGCGATCGTCGTGTCGAGCTCGGCGGCCACGGCCTTGACGTCCTCGCCGCGGGCGATGCGGGTCCAGAAGTCGCGCGGGACGTTGTTGCCGTCCAGGACGCCCCACTGCGGGGAGTTCGGCGTCAGCACCGAGTTCTCGATGATCTCCTGGGCGATCGAACCCGTCGGGCCCTCCAGCGCCGAGGTGAACGACGTCCGACCCGGGATCCAGCCTCCGATGGCCGCCATGTCGGTCTGGAACTCGTCGGAGTAGATGAGCGCCAGCAGGGCCTGGGACAGCTCGAGGTTGTGGTTGTTGGCCGAGATGCCGATGCTGGACCCGCCCGAGAAGGTCTTCCCGATGGTGCCGGGAGTCAGCCCGGGCAGCGCCATGACGCCGACCTTGCCGGCGTCCCACATCGCCTGGTCGATCTTGGCGGCGGCGACGTTGAGCGCGCTGTAGATGCCCAGCTTGCCCTGGTTGAACAGCTGGTGGGCGGCCTGCACGTTGTCGTTGGAGTCCAGGGCGTACTTCGTCGCGTTGAGCATGAGGTCCTGCACCTGCACCAGGGCCGCCTGGGACTCGGGGCTGGAGAGGTTCCCCGTCCAGGTGTCGCCCTCCTGCAGGGCGTACTGGCCACCGTGGGTGAACAACCACCCCTCGTTGGTGTGCGGGTCGGCGCCGGGCATGTAGATCCCGGAGAACTCCGGGGTGCCCTCGGGGTTGGCCGCGTCCAGCGCCTTGGCGGCCGCGACGAGCTCGTCGAGGCTGGTCGGGACGGCGATCCCGGCCGCGGCGAACAGGTCCTGCCGGTAGTAGTAGATGCGCGCCCCGGCGTACAGCGGGGTGGCGTACAGCTTGCCCTCCCAGGAACCGGCGTCGATGAAGCTCTGGATGAGGTCGCCGCCGCCGAGCGCTTCCTCCTGGTCGGAGATGTCGAGCAGTGCGCCGACGGAGGAGAAGAGGGCGACCTGGGTGTTGCCGAACTCGACGACGTCGGGGCTCTCGTCCTTGCTGGCCAGGCTCGTCTGGAGCTTGGAGACGATGCCGTCCCACTGCTGCACCTCGATGGTGAGCGTGGCGCCGGAGTTCTGGCTCTCGAAGGTCTCCTTGAGCCAGGTGCGGGTCTCCTCGGGGATCGAGTCCTCCATGAACCAGATGCGCAGGTCGGTGCTGTCTCCCCCGCCGCCCCCGGGGGAGGAGGACGAGTCACCGCCACAGGCGGCGAGGCCGCCGAGGAGGGCGGCGCCGGAGGCGCTGGCGAGGAGCGATCGACGGGTGAGGTTCATGTGCGGCAGCCTTTCGGGTCCGGTGCGACGGTGCGGGACGGTGCAGGAGGGGTGGGGGAGTGATCGACTCGGCGGTGAGTCTTCGCGCTCCCACGACTCCGTGACAAGTGTCAGGACGCCTGCTTAACAGGAATGTAACCCTCCCTGCCGTATTCGGGAAGAGGCTTGCCCCGGATTCGTGAGTGGGGCAAACTAACTGGTGTGAGCAGGCCGACCGTCCCCGCACCGCGGCCGCACCCGACGCCGTGGCGCACGTCCACCCGCGGTCGGCGGCCCAGCGCCAAGGTCCTGCCGTCCCAGGCGCGGGCGCACAACCGCGCCGTGGTGCTCGGCCTGCTCTTCCACTCCGGGCCCGTGTCCCGGGCCGACCTCGCGCGCGCCACGGGTCTGACCCGGGTCACCGTCTCCGAGATCGTCGGCGACCTGCTCGCCGACGGGCTGGTCGCCGAGCTCGGCCTGCGCCCGGAGGGCCGCGTCGGCAAACCGGCCATGATGGTGGGGTTGCGCTCGGCCGAGCACCACATCGTGGCCGTGGACCTGCAACGTCTGCCCGTGGGCCGGATCGCGGTGCTGGACCTGGCCGGGACGGTCGTCAGCGAACGGACGGCGGACTTCAGCGGGTTGCGGGGCGAGGAGGCCTTCGGCGCCCTGGCGGAGCTGTGCCGACAGGCGGTGGAGTCCGCACCGCAGCGGGTCGTCGGCGTCGGCATCGGCACCCCGGGCATCGTGGACGCCGGCGGGGGCGTCGTGGAGTCGGCCCGGCTGGGCTGGAAGGACCTGCCGCTGGCCGAACGGCTGTCGGCCGCGCTGGGCCTCGGGGTGCACGTGGCCAACGACGCCGACGCGGCTGCGCTCGCCGAGTTCACCTACGGCGAGGCGTCGGCCTCGGGGTTCATGGCCGTCGTCGTCGGGCAGGGCGTCGGTGCCGGGCTCGTCCTGGACGGGCACCTGGTGCGCGGGCACCGGCTGGCGGCCGGGGAGATCGGCCACCTGACGGTGGACCCCCGCGGCGCCGAGTGCGAGTGCGGCCGCCGCGGGTGCCTGGAGACGATCGTCGCGCCGACGTACCTGGCCCGCACGCTCGAAGGCCGCACCCCCGCGCGCCGGCGGACCGCGCTGCGCGACGCCGGCCGCCGCCTGGGCGCGGTGCTCGCGCCCGTGGTCGCCGCCCTCGACCTCGAGGAGGTCCTGCTCACCGGTCCGCTCGATCTGCTGGACGGGCCGCTCCTGCAGGCCGCCGCCGAGACCGTCGACGGAACGCTGCTGCCCACCTCGGGTCCTCCGGTGCGCCTGCGGATGGCCGCGCTCGGCGAGAACGGTGTCCTGCAGGGCGCTGCCGCCCTCGTCCTGGCCGGCGAGTTCGGCTTCAGCTGACCCCACCCCATCCCGCGGTGATCAAGCACTTCGGTGATCAAGCACTTGTGGACAACGCCGAGACCCGGTCCGCGTCGCGTGCACCCTTCTCACGTGCCCCAACCCCCGCGCACCGCCGAACTCGCACACCACCTCGTGGACCTGTCGCTCGACGATGCCGCGCGCATCCGAGCACTCGCCCGCGCCATCCCCGACGGCGGAGCCGTCTCCCGTCGCACGGCGGCCCTGGTGCACGGGTTCCACCTCTTCGGGCACCGGGAGCAGTCCGAACGCATCCCGTTGCAGTGCACCATCCCGCGTGGAGCCGAACGGGTGCGGCGTCCGGGGGTGCAGAGTTTCACGTCCACGCTGCGCGGTGACGTGGTGGACCTGGACGGGCTGCCCGTGACGTCGATCGAGCGAACTGTTCTGGACATCGCTCGCTACTGCACGCCCGACGTCGCCATCGCGATGCTCGACCTCTCGTTGCGGAGAGGACTGTGGGATCGCGAGGCGCTGCTGGAACGCGTCGAGGAGGTGCGCGGCGATCGAGGCGTCGGGAAGGCGCGGTACCTCATCCAGGCCGCCGACCCCGGCGCCGAGTCGCCGGGCGAGAGTGCCTGTCGCCTGCGGCTCCTCGACGCCGGCTTCGACCGTCCGCAGACGCAGATCCTCGTACCGCGCGGTCGTGGCCGGCACTTCCGGCTCGACGTGGGCTGGGAGGACCTGCTCCTGGCCGTCGAGTACGACGGTGTCGAACCCCATGCCGGCGGGGAGGCGTACGCCCGGGACACCCGTCGTCGAGCGTGGTTGTCCGATCAGGGGTGGACGGTGCTGGTGGCGCACAAGGGCCACGTGTTCGGAACGTCCACGGAGCTGCAGAACGCCGTCGGCGAGATCCTCGGCGTGGCGCCGCGGACCCGTCGGCGACTCTGGTGAGTCGTGCTTGATCACGGAAGTGCTTGATCACGGTGGGTCAGAGGGCGCGGGCGAGGGAGTCGAGGGCGGCCAGGCGGTCCTCGCCGGTGGGGAGGAGCACGACCTCGTCCAGGCCCGCGTCGCCGAGCTCGGCGATGCGGGTGCGGACGTGGTCGGCGGTGCCGGCCAGGGTGAGGTCGTCGACCCACTCGTCGGGCATGCGGCGGGTGAACTCCAGGGCGTCGGTGCACTGCTCGCGCAGCGCGTCGAGTTCGGCGACGTAGGGGGAGGAGGCGACGTGGACCGCGGCGTCGCCCGTCCCGACCCACACCAGCCCGGGGCGCACGGCGTCCCGGGCGCGCGCCGGGTCCTCGTCGACGGCGGCGAGTTCGTACCCGATGAGCCGGTGACCGGGCGCGTCCCCGATCTGCTGCCTCGCGGTGCGGGCGTAGTCGGCACTGACGGGTTCGGCCAGCAGGGTGCCGTCGGCCGACCGGCCGGACAGGGCCAGCGACCTGGGGCCGCGCACCCCCGCGACGACGTCCGGCGGGGTCGTCGGAGGTTCTTCCAGGCGCACGCCGTCGAGGTGCACGTAGTCGCCGGCCAGCGTGACGGTCTCGCCGTGCAGCAGGCGGCGCACGGCGTCGAGGTGCTCGCCGAGCGAGGTCAGCGGACTGCGGCCCCACTGGCCGACCTGCCGCATCCACCCCGGCACCCCGTGCCCCAGGCCCAGGGTGAAGCGCCCCGGGAAGAGGTTGGCGAGGGTCGCCGTCTCCATCGCGGTGAAGGCGGGGTTGCGGGCGGCGGCCGGAGCGATGCCGAGGCCGACGTGGAGGCGTTCGGTCACGGCCAGGACGGCTGCGGCCTGGGCGAAGGCGCCGCGGAAGCCCAGGTCCTCGATCACCCACAGGCTCGAGAAGCCGAGTTCGTCGGCCCGGCGGGCGAACGGCAGGACGTCGGCCAGGGGCAGGTCGCGGGGGAGGGTCACACCGGTGTGCACGGGATCACGTCACCTTTCACGGGGTTCGTTGCAGGGAGGGCCTGGCCACGGCGCGGGCGAAGGCACCGGAGACGGCGACCATCACGAGCACGAGCAGGATCGCCGAGCGCAGACCGGTGTGCTCGCCGATGAAACCCAGGACGGGCGGTCCGACGAGGAACGCGGCGTAGCCGGCGGTCGCGACGGCGCTGACCCGGCGGGCCGCACCGACCGGGTCGTCACCGGCCGCGGACAGGGCGACGGGGAAACCGAGCGCGGCGCCGACGCCCCACAGCAGCACCCCGACGACGGCCACCCCGATGCCCGGGGCGAAGGACACCAGCGCGATGCCCACGACGGCCGCCGCGGCAGAGGTCAGCATCACCGGCGTGCGGCCGTACCGGTCGAGGAACCAGCCACCGGCGAAGCGTCCGGCGGCCATCGCGGCGCCGAAGAACGCGAACACGAGGGAACCGGTCGTCGCCGTCAGCCCGAAACCGTCGACGACGATGAGCGGCAGCCAGTCGCCGGCCGAACCCTCGGCCAGGGCCATGCCCAGCACGATGACGCCGATCGCCAGGGTTCGCGTCTCGCGCCACACCGACAGGAAACCGCCGACCGTCTCCCGCAGCGGAACGCTCTCGGCCGCGCGTGGTTCCCGCCCGGTCCCGGCCCGCAGGCTCGTCACCATCCAGACGGTGGCGGCCGCGGTGAGCGCACCCGTCGCGAGCAGGTGCGCCAGGACCGGCAGGGCCGCGGCGTTCGCGGCGAGCCCGAGCAACGCGCCGAGGCACAATCCCAGGCTGTAGCTGCCGTGCAGACCCGGAACGACCGTCCGGCCGACGGCCTGCTCCAGCGCGACGCCTTCGACGTTCAGGGCGATCTCGCCCGACCCCAGGCCGAAACCCAGGAGAGCCAGACCGAGCGCGACGAGCCAGCCCAGGCCCAGCGCGGCGCCGATCCCGACGACGACGGTGCCGAAGGCGACCGAGAACATGCCGGTGCGGATCGTCGAGCGCGCACCGGAGCGGGCGACGTACGGGCCGCCGACGGCGATGCCCACCATCGACCCCACCGACATCCCGGCGATGATGAAACCCATGTCCCCGGTGCTGGAACCGGTGAGGTCCCGGATGGCCGGCGTGCGCGAGACCCAGGCCGCCATGGTGAGGCCGTTGCAGGCGAAGGCCGTGATCAGGGCGGCACGCACCCGGTTCGGCGGAACGGTCACGAGAAACCTTCCAGGGGGCCGGTGAGGCGCCGGACGGCGGCCCGGACGCGGTCGGGGTCGAACGGCTCGACCGAGATCCAGCTGTGCAGGACCAGGCCTTCGAGCAGGGCGTCGATCATCGGGGTGAGCTCGGCCGGGAACCAGCGTTCCAGCGACGTGCGCGAGCGGTGCATCCAGTGCTGCACGAGTTCGCGGTAGCGCTCGTCGCGCACGGCCAGCGCCCACAGTTCGGTGTTCAGCACCATGTCCCGCCGGTGTTCCACGCCCTCGGCCACGACGATCTGCACGACGCCCTCGCGCGGGTCGGTGCCCTCGGGCAGTTCGGCCAGGACGCGGTCGAACCGCGCGTGCATCGTGTCGGCCAGGCGCGTGAAGGCGGCCAGCAGCATGTCGTCGCGGGTGGGGAAGTGGTACGTCATCGAGCCCAGCGGGACGTCGGCGGCCTCGGCGACCGTGCGGTAGGTCGCCCCCGCCGTCCCGTGCTCGGCGATGACGTCGAGCACGCTGTCGACGATGCGGTCGCGGCGTTCGGGATCGGTGCGCCGCATCACGGCGACGAAGCTATCAGAACGTACGTACGTACGGAAGGAGGTCGCTCCGACGTGCACACGGCACCGGACCTGCCGAAGATCGATCTATGACGACGGCGCCACAGGAGTTCCACCGCAACAGCGACGAACGGCACGACGCCTCGGACGTCGCCGGCGACGCCGCGTCCCACGGGCCCGCACAGACTTCGGGGACCCCCGGCACGCCGCAGGTCCCCGAGGGGTACCCCGAGCAGGTCGACCCCGCCGAGGGGCCGCTGGCAGGCCGCGACCCGCACCTGCTCGGCGACCTCGCGCACCCCGGGGCCCCTCAGCACGAGGACGAGGCGTAGCTGCCGGCGCCCCGCCTCCGCGCGGTGGCGGCGGCTGTTCGCGTGGAGCTCACCGGACCCTCGTGCCCGTCGCCCGGTGCGGACGCAGGTGTGCGCACCGCGTCCTCCGATGGGACCCGCGCGACCGCCGGAGCCACTACATTCGTCCGGGTGACCTCCTCGACGCGCCCCCGGACCGCCGTGGGGATCCGCCGGCCGGCCGACCGCTCCCGTGACCTCGCGCTGGTGGCGGTGTTCGCCGCGCTGGTGTCCGCGCTGGCGCTCACCCCAGGCATCCCGGTGGGCGGCGTCGGTGTTCCGATCACCCTGCAGACGCTGGGGATCATGCTGTGCGGCGCGGTGCTCGGTCCGTGGCGGGGTGCGGTGGCAGCGGCGTTGTACCTGCTCGTGGGCTTCCTCGGCATCCCGGTCTTCGCCAACGGCAACGCCGGGCTGGGGGTGCTGGCCGGCATGAGCGCGGGGTACCTGATCTCCTACCCGGCGGCGGCCTTCGTGACGGGATGGCTGACCCGCGCCGGTGCCCGGCGCGGCCGCACCGTCCTGGGCCTGGTGCTGGGCGTCGTTCTGGGCGGCGTCGTCCTGGTGCACGTGGCGGGGACCGTCGGCATGGCGATCGCCGGGAACCTCCCGCCGGCCACCGCGGTGAAGTTCGACCTCCCGTTCCTGCCGGGGGACGCGCTCAAGGCCGTCCTGGCCGTCCTGGTGGCCGTTCCGGTGCACCGCGCGTTCCCGCGGTTGCTGCGCCGCTGAGGAACGGAACCCGCACGTTCAGGCGAGGGGACCCTCGGCCGCGCTGAGGGTGAGCAGCGTCCGCCGCAGCGTCTCGAGGTCCTCGGGTTCGTGACGACCCTCGTACAGCCCCGCCACCGTGGCGCCGTCGGCGGCACGGACGATGAGCAGGGCTCGTTCGGGGTGCAGACCGTCGTCGGCGAACTCCGCGTCCCACCTCGCGTTGTCGCGTTCCATGAGTTCCGCGACGCCCGGGACCGCGGCCAGGGACGCCATGAGGCGGAAGTACCTGGCCGTGGAGTCCTCGAGCAGGTCGTCGACGGTGGCGTTGACGTACGCGCGGATCAGTCGGCCCCGCCCGTGGTCGGCGGGGTCGAGGGCCCTCTCGACCGCGGCGCGGAACTGGGCGACGAGGTCCTCGGCCAAGGCCAGGAGCAGCTTCTCCCGGGAGGAGAAGTGGTGCAGCAGACCGCTCTTGGAGACACCGGCCGAGCGGGCGATGCGGTCCAGGCTGACGCCTGCGCCGTTCTCGGTGACCGCTGCGGCGGCGGCGTCCAGCACCAGGCGGCGGGTTCTGACGGCGTCGCGTTCCTTGCCGGGCACCGGTCGGCTCCTCCCGTCCACCCGCGCACGTCACCGCGAGAACTCCCGCATCATGCCACGGAGGACTCCGGCTCCGACGGCAGGAGCGCCGGGGCGTTCCGGGGTCGGCGGACCATGGAGGTGCACGAACCGTACGACGTGGCCACCGCCTCGAAGCCGTTCCGCTCGTACAGCCGCCGGCTGCCGGCCGTGGTCGCCTCGAGGTAGGCGTCGTGCCCGTCCCGGTCGAAACCTGGCAGACGGTGCTGCAGCAACCTCGACCCCACTCCGGTGCCGCGCGCCGAGGAGGCCACGGCGAGGTCGGCCAGGTACCAGTGCGGGGTGCGCGGGCGGTGTTCCTCGAGCTTGCTCATGACCTTGCACGACCGGTGGTAGCGGACCACACCGCCGGCGGCGCGGACCATGCGGGGCAGCGGCCGGAACCGGTCGCGGAGGTTCCAGGAGGCGTGCGGCGGTTCCCACAGCGCGACGCCGACCGCGGTCCCGTCCTCGTCGCGGGCGACGTCGACGGCGGCGGCGGTGTCGACCTGGGCGAGGTACCACAGGTGCAGGCTGTCCCGGGTCCGGTTCTCCGGCGGCAGGATGCGCGCGATGACGGGGTCGGTGGCGAAGGAGGCGGCGAGGAGTTCGGCGAGGGCCGGGTTCTCGTCGTGCCGGGGTGCGGTCACGTGGACCATGGCGGATCAGCTTCCGGTCGGGCGGTCGCGGCGGCGACCGTGTGGGGTCGGGCGGGAGGTGACGTCGTCGACGGGAGCCGACGGGAGCCGACCGGAGACGTGCTCGACGGTCGGTCGTGCGTGCGGAGGCGTGGGGTGCGGGCGGTGCTCAGCGGGCCGCGGTGCGGACGGGAGGGGTCCCGGAGTGGAAGGACGTCGATGCTCCTGCGACGAGGTGTCGCATGTCGGGATCCCCCTGCTGGACCGGTCGTGGCTGCCGTCTGCACGTCGACTATACCGACCAGACGGTCTGTTGCCTAGTGCGGCAGGTCGTCGGTTACATTCCCGGCGTGACGTTCCGCGACCGGCCAGTGCACCGGTGATCCGGTTCGAAGGGGTCGGTGTCGACGCCGAGGACCGTGTCGTCCTGCACCCGCTGGACCTGGAGGTCGCCGAACCCTTCACGGTGCTCGTGGGCCCGAACGGGTCGGGCAAGTCGACGCTGCTGCGGCTGCTCGACGGTCTCGTCCTGCCCTCGGTGGGGCGGGTGCTCGTCGACGGCCTCGACCCCGAGGAACGGCTCAAGGACCTGCGCCGCCACGTGGGGTTCGTGTTCACCGACCCCGACGCCCAGCTGGTCATGCCGACGGCCGTGGAGGACGTGGCGCTGTCGCTGCGGCGCAGTCCGCTCCCCGCCCGCCGGCGCGAACCGCGGGCTCGGGAACTGCTGGCCGCGGCGGGGCTGGCCGACCTCGCCGACCGCTCCGTGCGCGACATCTCCTCCGGGCAGCGGCAACTGCTCGCGCTGACCTCGGTGCTGGCCACCGGACCGCGCGTCCTGCTGGCCGACGAACCCACGACCCTGCTGGACCTGCGCACCGCCCGCCGCGTCGGCGACGTCCTGCGTCACCCGCCCGCCCACGTCGGCCAGGTCGTCGTGGCCACCCACGACCTGGACCTGGCGCTGCGGGCGGACCGGGCGCTGTGGATCGAGGGCGGCCGGGTGCGCGCCGACGGTGGGGCCTGCGAGGTCGTCAACGCCTACCGGGAGGCCGCGTGAGGCGCGGACTGAGTACGAGGCCCCCGCTGCTCGGCATCGCCGAACCGGGGACCTCGTGGCTGCACCGCGCCCGCCCCGGCGCCAAGCTGCTCGGTCTCGCCCTGACCGGCGCCGGCGTCGGGACGCTGCGGCTGCTGGCTCCGGGACCCGTGGCCGCCACCGTCTTCGGGGTGTCGCTGCTGCTGCTGGCCTGGACGGCCCGCCACGCCCGGCTGCGGCGCGGGCTGCTGCGCGCCCAGGTGCGACGGACCTGGTGGATCCTGCTGGCCCTCACCGTCGTGCAGTGGTGGACCAACGGGCCGGCGGTGGCCGCGGCCGTCGTCGCCGGGCTGCTGACGGCGTTGTGGGCGGCGACCCTCGTCACCGCCACCACACCGGTGCCCGCCCTGCTGGAGACCCTCGTGCGCCTGGCCGGGCCGCTGCGCCGGTTCGGCGCCGACCCGCAGCGGCTGGCGCTCGCCTTCACGCTGACCCTCACGAGCATCCCCGTCGTGGGCCGGCTGCTGGCCGAGTCCCGCGAGGCCGCCGCCGCCCGGGGCCTGGGCGGCGACCCCCGCGCACTGCTGGTGCCCACGGTCGTGCGGACCGTCGCCCACGCCGAGCAGCTCGGCGAGGCCCTCGCCGCCCGCGGCCTCGACTGAACCACCCCACCCGCCCACCCCCCGGCGATCAAGGACTCAACCGCTCACCACACGCGTCGGCCGTTCCACGGCAGGGCGAGCAGTCCGGCACGAGCCTGCCCGAAGTGCTGAGCGTGCCGAGGACCTCCCCGCCTCGTCCCGGAGGTGGGCGCGGCGGGTTTCGTCGTGCGCCCGCGCGGCGGCACCGTCGTGGACTTCGACACCGTCGTACTCGACCGCCTCGCGCCGCCCCGGCCAGGCAGTGTCGAGCCGGTAGGACTGCGCCCGCCCGGTCGGGGAACTCGCGCCCGCGTCCCGGGGCGGGGAAATCGCCGTCCCCGGTGCGCACGCCGAGGAGGATCACCGACGACGCGTCGCTCGATCGAATCCTCGATCGCGGAGGTCGAGTCCTTGATCGTGGTGGGGGAGTGGTGGGTCAGCGCACCTTCTTGATCGGGATGACCACGAGGGCCCCGATCGCGGCGACGATGCCGGCGCCCCAGCAGAGCAGTTCGTAGTTCTGGTTCGCCGCGCTGCCGATGCCCAGCAGGGCGACGCCGATCGCGGGGGCCAGCGACTGCGGCAGGGCGTTGGCCATGTTGAAGACGCCGAGGTCCTTGCCGGGGTTCGACGGGTCGGGCAGGACGTCGACGACCAGGGCCGTGTCGATGGCGGAGTACACGCCGTAGGCCAGGCCCATGACGACCTCGGCGAGGTAGAAGTGGCTCACGTCGTCGGCGCGCGCCAGGACGACCAGGCCGACACCGAACAGCAGCGTCGAACCGCCGACGAAGATCTTCCTGCGCTGCAAGCGGTCGGAGAGCCAGCCGGACAGGGCGGCCGCGGCCATCAGGGCGATCGTGTAGAGCAGGACGCCGAACGCGACGGCTGCCGTGGCGTCGGCGGTGTTCATCCCGAGGTGGTCCTGCATGTACAGCAGGCGGTAGGTCGTGAACATGAACGTCGCGAGGATCATGAGGAACCGCGACCACCACGCCAGGCCGAAGTCCCGGTGCTGGAGGGGGTTGGTCCAGAACGTGCGCACGAAGTCGATGAACTGCAGCCGCGGCAGCGTTTCGGAGGGAACCTCGTCCCGGGCGGTGGCGCAGTAGACGCCGATGAGGACGACGGCGAGGATCCCGGGGAGGATGAACAGCACCGGCAGGTTCGCGACCAGGTAGACCGAGAGGTACGTCCCGGCGAGGACGGCGACGTTCTGCGCGAGCGCGATGGTGCTCGAGGCCCGGCCGCGCTGCAGTTCGGGCACGTTGTCGGCGAAACTCGCCGTCAGGGTCGCCAGGGTGGCGTTGGCGGCGATCTGCGCCAGCAGCCAGCCGAGCGTCATGTGCAGCTGGTCGGGGGCGAACCCGATCCAGGCCAGGGCGACGAGGAACAGCAGGACACCGCCGACCATCCACGGTCGCCGCCGGCCCCAGCGGCTGCGGGTGCGGTCCGACAGCGCGCCCGCGATGGGGTTGGCCACCAGCGCGCCCAGCGCGCCCACCGGCATGACGGCGCCGATGACGCCGGCCGCGTCGGAGCTGATCTCCTGCGCCTTGAGCTGCATGCTCACGTACACAGGCGACATCAGGGCCGTGTACAGGCCGAACTGACCCAGGGCCAGGCCCCACAGGTACTTCTTGCCCACCGGCCCCGGGGCGGTGGGCGCCCGTCCAGCCGTCATCGGCTGGACGGTTCCGCCCGGCCCGCTCGGTGCGTCCGTCAGGTCCGCGCGCATGACGCCTCCTCGAGTCACGATCTCCGCAGCGGCATCCCAGGTGTGGGAATACTTTCCACTGGAAGATTCTCGTGTAGGATCATAGGCGGCACGGTCGCCGCCGCAAGCAGGTCGGGGCTGTGAGTTGTCCAACACTTCGACCACGGAACGAAGGAGTCCCAGGTGACCCGGCAACCCTCCGTCCAGCTGTACTCGGTGCGTGACACCGTGCAGTCGGACCTGCCCGGCGCGATCGCGCGGCTGGCCGAGATCGGCTTCACCCAGGTGGAGCCCTACGCCTTCCACACCCGCACCGCCGAGTTCAAGGACGCGTTCGCCGCGGCCGGCGTCACCGCGCCGTCCGGTCACGCGGCCGTCATCGACGCCGAGGACCCGCGCGGGATCTTCGAGGCGGCCAACACCCTGGGCATCACCACGGTCATCGACCCGTTCGTGCCCTCCGAGCGCTGGCAGACCGCCGACGACGTCGCCCGGTTGGCGCAGCGGGTCAACGAGCTGAGCGAACTGGCGCACGAGTACGTGGTGACCTTCGGGTACCACAACCACGCGTGGGAACTGGAGAACACCGTCGGGGGCCGTCCGGTGCTGGAGCTGTTCGCCGACCAGCTCGCCCCCGAGGTCGTCCTGGAGATCGACACGTTCTGGGCCACCGTCGGTGGTGCAGACACCCCGGCGCTGCTGGAGGCGCTGGGCGAGCGGGTGCAGTTCATCCACGTCAAGGACGGGGCCAAGAGCACCGACACCTCCACGCAGCAGCCGGCGGGCCAGGGCGAGATCGACGTCCCGGCCATCCTGGCCGCCGCCCCGCAGGCCCTGCGCGTGGTGGAGTTCGACGCCTACGCCGGTGACGTGTTCGAGGGCATCGCCGCCTCCCTGGCGTGGCTGAAGGAGAACGACCAGTGAGCCGTGTCGGGGTAGGGATCATCGGGGCCGGGAACATCTCGACCCAGTACCTGGAGAACCTCACGAAGTTCGCCGACGTCGAGGTCCGCTTCGTCGCCGACATCGCCCTGGACCGCGCTGCGGCGCAGGCGCAGGCGTTCGGCGTCGCGGCCTCGGGCAGCGTCGAGGAACTGCTGGGCCGCGACGACGTCGAGATCGTCGTCAACCTCACGATCCCGGCCGCGCACGCCGAGGTCGGCCGGCAGGTCCTGGCCGCCGGCAAGCACGTCTGGAGCGAGAAGCCGCTGGCGCTGGACGCCGAGTCCGGGCTGGCGCTGCTGGCCGACGCCGAGAGGGCCGGTCTGCGGGTCGCCTGCGCGCCGGACACCGTGCTGGGCGCGGGCATCCAGACGGCGTTGCGCGCCATCGCGCGCGGTGACATCGGCGAACCGCTGAGCGCCACGACGATGTTCCACGTCCCGGGCCCGGAGTCCTGGCACCCGAACCCGGACTTCCTGTTCGCCCACGGCGCCGGTCCGCTGTTCGACATGGGCCCGTACTACGTGACCACGCTGGTGCACGCGTTCGGCTCGGCCAGCCGGGTGCAGGCGGTGTCCTCCACGTCCGCGGAGATCCGCACCATCGGCTCGGGTCCGCGGGCGGGGGAGACCTTCCCGGTCCAGGTCCCGACCCACCACGCCGCGCTCATCGAGTTCGACGGCGGCCAGTCGGCGCAGTCGACGTTCTCCTTCCAGCACGCGCTGCCGCGCATGGGCTTCGTGGAGATCAACGGGACCGAGGGCACCATCTCGCTGCCGGACCCGAACACGTTCGACGGTGACTCGACGCTGTGGCGCTACGGCCAGGAGGAGCCCGAGACGATCACGGCCGTCGGCTCCACCTTCGGCCGTGGATCGGGCGTGCTCGACCTGGCCCGCGCCATCCGCACCGGCGGCACCGAGCGTGCCTCCGGGGCGGTGGCCGCGCACGTCCTGGACGTGCTGCTGGCCATCCGGGACGCGGCCGCCGAACGCCGCGCGGTGGACGTGACCTCCAAGGTCGCGCCGGTCACCCCGCTGCCGGAGGACTGGGACCCCTCGGCCGCCACCCTCTGACGATCTACACGAGATGACCCCCTCGCTGCCTGGGAGACGGCGAGGGGGTTGTCACGTGTAGATGGCCGTGTCAGGATCCCTCTCGTCCCCAGAGGTACAGAGAGGTCCCCATGGTCAGCATCGGCATGGTCGGCGCCGGGCAGTTCGCCGGGCAGTTCGCCAAGCTCTTCAACGTCCACCCCGACGTCGAGCAGGTCTTCGCCACCGACGTCCTGCCCGAGCGCGCCCGTGAGCTCGTCGAGCGCGAGCACCTCGCCGGCACCTTCGACAGCTTCGAGGCGATGATCGCCTCGCCCGACGTCGACGCCGTCGCGATCTTCACCCAGCGCTGGACGCACGGTCCCCTGGTCGTCCAGGCCCTGCGGGCCGGCAAGCACACCTACTCCGCGGTCCCGATGGCGATCTCCGAGGAGGAGATCGCGGCGATCGTCGAGGCCGTCCGCGAGACCGGTCTGACCTACATGATGGGTGAGACCAGCTACTACAACCCCGCGACGGTGTTCGCCCGCCAGCAGGTGGCCGACGGCGCGTTCGGCCGGGTGTTCTACGCCGAGGGCGACTACGTCCACGACATGGACCTGGGTTTCTACGCGGCCTACCAGTACTCCGGCGGCGAGAACTGGAAGCAGACCGCCAGCTACCCGCCCATGCTGTACCCGACGCACTCGGTCGGCGGCGTCCTGGGCGCCATCCCCGGCCACGCGGTGAGCGTCAGCTGCATCGGCGTCAAGGACGACCGCGGCGACGGCGTCTTCGACAAGGACGTCAGCCAGTTCGACAACGACTTCTCCAACGCCAGCGCGCTGTTCGAGCTGGACCACGGCGGGGTCATGCGCATCAACGAGATGCGTCGCGTGGGCTACCCCTCGCACATCCGCGAGTCCCGGTTCCGCTACTTCGGGACCGAGGGCAGCTTCGAGCAGCTGGCGACGATCAGCGTGTGGCAGGACAAGCACGGCGTCACGGACATCAGCAACCGCATCAACACCCGGCCCAGCCTGAAGCACGACGACCCCTCGCTGGCCCACGTCGCACCGGAACTGCGCGACGCGTTCGTCTCCGGGTACTCCGAGGTCCACGACGTCTCGCGGCTGCCGAAGGAGTTCGCGGGAGTTCCCACGGGCCACGAGGGCAGCCACCACTTCCTCGTCGACGACTTCGTCCGCTCGGTGGTGGACCGGACGCTGCCCCCCGTCAACGCCTGGGTCGCCGCGCGGTACACGCTGCCGGGCATCGTCGCCCACCGGTCGGCGCTGCAGGGTGGCGTCCGCCTGGAGATCCCCGACCACGGCGACGCCCCGGCCGACCTCGGGGTGTCCACGCTCACGGCATGAGTCGAGTCACCCGGGCCGACGTCGCGCGGTACGCGGGAGTGAGTTCCGCGGTCGTCAGCTACGTCGTCAACGACGGTCCGCGCCCGGTCGCCGAGGCGACCGCGGCGCGGGTCCGCGAGGCCATCCGCGTCCTGGGGTACCGGCCCAACGTCAGCGCACAGGCGTTGCGCCGCGGCTCCTCCCGCCTGCTCGGCCACGTCGTGCCCGACCTCGGCAACCCGTTGTGGGCGGAGTTCTCCCTGGCCGTCGACGACGTCGCCTCCCGGCGGGGGTACGGCGTGCTGCTGGCCAGCAGCGAAGGCGGGGCCGGTGACGAGCACCGCCGGATCGAGACCCTCACCGCGCGAGGGGTGGACGCCATCATCGTCACCAGCGTGATGGCGCGCCCCGACCTGGTGGCCAGGGCCGAGCTGCCCGTGCCGGTCGTGCTGCTCAACACGTTCTTCGAGGTGCCCGAGTTCCCCAGCCTCGGCGTCGACGCGTTCGGCGGCGCCCACGCGGGCACGACGCACCTGCTGGGCCACGGCCACGGCCCGGTGGGGCTGGTCATCGGCGGCGAGTCGGGAGAACTGCGCGAGCAGGGCTGGCGCCGCGCCGCCCACGACGCGGGGGTGGCCGAGGGTCCCATCGCCCGTGGGGAGTTCTCCCGCCGCGGCGGGTACGCGGCGGGGCTGCAGCTGCTCGGCGGTCCGGCACGGCCGCGGTCGGTGTTCGTCGCCTCGGACCTGCAGGCCGTCGGGGTGCTGCGGGCGGTGTTCGAACTCGGACTGCGCGTGCCGCACGACGTCGCGGTCGTCAGCTTCGACGGGACGGTCGAGACCGAGTTCACCAACCCGCAGCTGACGACGGTGCGCCAGCCCGTGGCGGCGATGGCCGAGGCCGCGGTCGCCCGCGCGCTGGACGGTGGATCGGCAGCCCGGCAGGTGCTGCCCGCCGAACTCGTCGTCCGCGCCTCCTGCGGCTGCTAGACGACTACGAACCGCTCGGGAGCAGCCGCTCGAGCAGTTCCAGCGACCGGCGCACGTCCACGGTCCCGGGGTCCAGCAGCCACTGCACCTGCAACCCGTCGGAGGCGGCGATGACCAGCGAGGCGGCGTCGGAGGCGTCGACGGAGGCGTCGATGCGTCCCTCCCGCTGGCCCTCGGCGATCTTGGCCGCCAGGTCGGCGCGGACCCGGGCGAACCGCTGGCGGACGAACTCGCGCGTCTGCGCGTGCTGCTCCTGCAGGGCGTCGGCCGTCAGCGTCGAGTACAACTGCACGAGCCCGGGAACCTCCCGGTTGCGGTCGGCCGACCGGGCGATCTCCTCCACCGCGCCCTCCGCCGGCGGGGCGTCGACCTGCACACGGTCCTCGTGCTCGCGGTAGACCTCGACCAGCAGCTCGTCGCGGGAGCTGAAGTAGTGCCGCAGGGCCGCGTGCGAAACCCCGATGCTCTCGCCGACCGACCGCAACGAGGCCCCGTCGACCCCGCGTTCGGCGAAGAGGCAGATGGCGCTGTCGAGTATCTGCTGCCGGCGCTCGATCCCCTT
Source organism: Kineococcus deserti (assembly GCF_050871945.1). Lineage (NCBI taxonomy): Bacteria > Bacillati > Actinomycetota > Actinomycetes > Kineosporiales > Kineosporiaceae > Kineococcus > Kineococcus deserti. The sequence goes on from NZ_JBJLSI010000001.1 coordinate 99,538, forward strand.
GCGGTAGGAGCGGCGCTGCTCGGTTCCCTCAGGCACCCGACCATGCTATGACCTGTCCTGTACAGCGTCGTCGATCCCGAGGAACCACGGTGAACAACCCGCCCCACCTGCTCGTCACCGGATCCGCCGGCGCCCTGGGGCGGGAACTCGTCCCGCGCCTGCGCGAGGCCGGGTACCGCGTCAGGTCGCTGGACCTGGCCCATCCGCAGGACGCCACCGGAGACCTGCTGACCGGGTCCGTCACCGACGTCGGGCTCGTCGCCTCGGCCCTCGACGGCGTCGACGCCGTCGTCCACCTGGCCGGCCAGAGCCGGGAGGCGCCGTGGGAGGACGTCCTGCAGGCCAACGTGCAGGGGACGTGGACGCTGCTGGACGGGTGCGTCCGGGCCGGCGTGCGCAAGGTCGTCTTCGCCTCGAGCAACCACGCGGTCGGGATGGTGCGCCGCCGGGAGGAGGAGCTGCCCGCGGACGAGCAGTTCCGTCCGGACAGCTACTACGGCTGGAGCAAGAGCGCCGGGGAGTCCCTCGCCCGGTTGTTCGTCGACCGCGCCGGGCTGGACGTCGTCTCGGTCCGCATCGGCTCCTGCCTGGCCGAGCCCGGCAACGTGCGCGCGCTGGCCACCTGGATGTCGCTGGACGACTTCCGGCGCCTGGTCGTGGCCGCAGTGGACCCGGAGGTGACCGGCTGGCACAGCGTGTGGGGCATCTCGCGCAACACCCGGCGCTGGTGGTCGCTGGAGGCCGGCGAGGCGATCGGGTACCACCCGCAGGACGACTCCGAGCAGTTCGCCGAGCACGTCCTCGCCGCCGCGGACCCCGACGAGGTCGTCGACCTCGTCGGCGGTCCCTTCACGGCGACGCCGCTGGGCGAGCCGAACTAACGGACCGAGGCCTTCGCCCCGGAGTAGTCGACCCCCACCTGCCGGGTGATCTCGTCGAGCGCGGCGAGGTTGGTCAGCACGGCCTCGGTGGGGTGCAGCGGCGTCTGCAGCTCGCCGGCGCCCAGGCGCGCGGCGAGTTCGACGGCCGTGTGGTGCAGCGCTCCGTGGCCGATGGGCTGCGGGTCGGTCCACGTGACCGTCCGCGATCCGTCGGCCGAGGTCAGGTGCACGTCGCCGGGCATCATCCACGGCCCGGGCAGGAACAGCGTCGCCTCGGTGCCGCCGATCGTCGCGGTCGTCGGTGTGCGGGCCTCCAACGTCGTGTGCAGGGAACTGCGCGCACCGCGGGCGTGGGTGAGCACGGCCGCGGTCTGGGCGTTGACGCCCGTGCCGTTCATCTCACCGCTGGCGAACACCGAGGTCGCCGGGCCCAGGACCCACGTCGCCAACGTCGTGCAGTAGGTGCCCAGGTCCAGCAGCGACCCCCCGGCCAGGGCGGGATCGAGGATCCGGTGCGGCGGGTCGAAGTGCTCGCCGTGGTCGGCGAGAACGGTGCGCACGTCGCCGAGCCAGCCGTTCTCCAGCACCTGCCGCACGACGTCGGTGCGCGGCAGGAACGCCGTCCAGTACGCCTCGACGCAGGCCACCCCCGCGGCCTGCGCAGCGGCGAACACCTCGCGCGCCTGCCCGGCGTCCAGCGCCAGCGGTTTCTCCACGAGCACGTGCTTGCCGGCCGCGATCGCGTGCAGCGCAGCCCGGTGGTGCAGGTGGTGCGGGAGGGCGACGTACACGACGTCGACGTCGGGGGAGGCCACGAGCGCCTCGTGGGAACCGTGCGCGGAGGCGATGCCCGCGGCCGACGCGAACCGCTGGGCCGACTCCGGGGTGCGGGAACCGACGGCCACGACCTGCTGGTGGGTGTTCTCCTGCAGGGCCGCCACGAAGCGCTCGGCGATCCAGCCGGTGCCGAGCACGCCCCAGCGCAGGACGGGGACCGACCGCGGATCGGGACGGCGGGAGTCGGGCAGGGAGTCGGGAACCACGGTTTCCTCCGGTGGGATCGGTGTCCAGGGGTCAGCGGGCGCCGGCGATCGTGCCGAGACCGAACGCGGTGAGCACCGCGGCGCTGACCCGGTCCAGGGTCCGGGTCACCCGCGGCCGGCGGATCCAGGTCACGAAGCGCGCCGCCACGTGGGCGAGCACCGTCAGGTAGGTCAGCGCCACGGCGGCCTCGAAGGCGCCCAGGAGCAGGGTCGCGCCGACGGTGGCCCCGGCGGGCACGAACTGCGGGACGACGGCCAGGAAGAACAGCCCGACCTTGGGGTTCAGGACGCAGGAGACCAGCCCCGCCCGGAAGGCACCCGGCAGGCTCGTCGCCCGCTCCCGCACCGGCGCCGCGTCCGGCGACGACGTGCGACGGTGCGCCAGGAACGTCCGAACCCCCAGGTGCACGAGGTAGAGACCGCCGGCGATCTTGAGCACCTGGTAGGCCTGCGCGGAACGTTCGAGCAGCGCGGCCAGGCCGACGGCGACGGCCAGCGCCCAGACCATCGCACCGAGCGCGGACCCCAGGGCGGTGACCACGCCGGTGCGCGCGCCGTGCAGGCTGTGCCGCAGCACCAGGAAGGTGTTCGGGCCCGGCGTGAGCTCCAGCAGCAGGCACAGCGCGCAGAAGGCCAGCAGCGATTCGGCGGTCACCGCCCAGACCGTAGCCGAACGCCCGGTGCGCCGGCGGCTGAGGCGCCTCACTCGCAGACGGTGCCGTCCCCGTCGGTGTCGCGGTACCAGTCGTACTCGGCGTCGGAGCCCTCGACGTAGGGACCGAAACCCGCAGCCCCGGCCGCCGTGCACGATCCGAACCGCGGGTCGGTGCCGGCTTCCGCCGGGGTGGGGGCGGGTTCGGAGGTCGCGGCGGGTTCTCGCGGGCACGAGGCCAGGACCCCCGCGATCGCATCGCGCTCGGCCGGTGTGACCCACAACCCGTAGGTCGCCTTCACCGCGACCTGTCGCGCGACGTAGGTGCAGCGGTAGGAGACGTTCGGCGGGAGCCAGGTGGCGGCATCGCCGTCACCCTTCTGGGAGTTCAGCGGCCCGTCGACCGCCAGGAGTTCGAGGGGGTCGTTGGCGAACGCGGTGCGCTTGGCCGTGTCCCACTGCTGGGCCCCGGTCTGCCACGCGTTCGACAGGGCCACGACGTGGTCGATCTGCACGTCGTCGCTGGTTCCCTCACCACGGGTGAACGCGATCGTCCGCCCGCTGTAGGGGTCGGTGAGCGACCCGGTCAGGACGACGCAGTCGCGGGTTCCGGGCCGGAACGTCACGTCGGCGAGGTCGCGGGCCAGGACGTCGTTGCGGCTGTCGCAGCCGTTGCGGTCGGTGTCGACCCAGCCGTCGCCGAACTGCTCACGGCTGTACCCCGTCCTGGGGGCCCGGCCCTTCACCGGCAGGGTGCCCAGCTGTTCCAGCGCCGTCCCCACCGTCGCCGGCGCCGGGGCGCCGGCCGGCGGGGTGCCCGGGAAGGAGCTGGACGCCGTGCTGGGCACCGGCGCGGGCGCGGCGTCGTCGACCTGCCCCACGGTGCACCCGCCCAGCAGGACGGCACCCGCCAGGGCGGCCACCGGCCCCCACGCCCGCCGGCGCGTCCTGTTCAGCTCCACGTCCACCTCGATCGGCACGTCCCCGGGCCGGGTGCAGCGCCCGGGAGCACCATCCTGCCCCGTCGGTCCCGGCCGGAGTCGCGGCGGGGCGGTCGGGGGAGCAGGCCGGGAGTCTCGTCCTGGTGCGCGGACGGTGTGCGGACCGTGACACACTCGCTGGGCCGATGCAGTCCGGCGTCGTCGCACCGATCCGACCCAGCTCGTCCGGCCCCGCGGCTGGTCGCCGAGGAGCCGCCCCATGGATCGCCCACCGGTTCCGGCGGCTGTGGCCGGCGGCGTCGGCGACGGGGCCGCCGCCCTGGCCGCCGACCCCGCCCGCGTCCGGTCCGTCCGGCGACTGGTGACCGGCAGGCCCAACCCCGCGCTGGACCGCCTGGCCGACCTCGCCGCCCGGTTGCTCGGCGCCCCCTGCGCCCAGGTGTCCCTGCTGTCGGACGTGCGGACCGTCGCCGCCGCCAGCGGGCAGGGCCCGTCGGTGGCGGACGCCGGCACCCCGCTCGTGGACTCGCTGTGCACCGTGACCGCCGCCTCCGGTGCCCCCGTGGTCGTCACCGACGCATCCGGCGACGCCCGCGTCAGCCAGCTGCCGTCCGTGACCTCCGGCGCGGTGCGCTCCTACCTGGGCGTTCCGATGCGTGGTCAGGACGGGCGCGTCCTCGGCGCCCTGTGCGTCTTCGGCCCCGAGCCCCGCGAGTGGAAGGACGCCGACGTCTCACTGCTCGACGACCTCGCCTCGGCCACGGTCACCGAGCTGGAGCTGTCGGCGCTCGCCGTCGACTTCGAGGCCACCCACGTCCGCTGGCAGCTCGCGGTGAGTGCCGGAGGGGTCGGGACGTTCGACTGGGACCTGCGGACCGGGACCCTGCTGTGGGACGAGAACCTGCTCGAGATGTTCGGGTACGCCGCCGTCGAGTTCGACCGCTCCATCGAGGCCTTCAACGACCGGCTCCACCCCGACGACCTGCCCCGGGTGAGCGACGCGCTGCAGCGTTCCATCGACACGCTCGGGTTGTTCCAGGCCGAGTACCGGGTCGTCCGTCCCGACGGCACGACCCGCTGGGTGCGGGCGCGGGGTCAGGTGCTGGCCGACGAGGCCGGCCGGCCGGTCAGGGTCCTCGGCGCGGCGTTCGACACGACGGCCACGCGGGACGAGGACGCGCGGATCGGCCGGATCCTGGAGTCGATGGCGTCGGCCTTCTTCTCCCTGGACCGCGAGTGGCGGTTCAGCTACGTGAACTCCGAGGCCGAGCGGGTCCTGCAGCGACCGCGCGACGAACTGCTCGGCGGGGACCTGTGGGAGTTGTTCCCCGACGCGGTCGGCTCGGACTTCGAGAAGAACTACCGCAGCGTCATGGACACCGGTCACCCCGCGACGTTCGAGGCGTACTACCCCGCGCCGCTGGACGCGTGGTACGAGGTGCGTGCGTGGCCGGACCCGGACGGGGTCTCGGTGTACTTCCTCGACATCACCGAACGCCGCCGTGCGCAGCGGTCCCTGGAGGCCGCGCACACCGCGACGGCGGCCGCGGCCGAACGCCTGCGGTTGATCGTGCGGGTCAGCGAGGACCTGTCCTCGACCCTCGACGTCGAGGAGGCGTACGCCCGGCTGGCCCAGCACCTCGTGCCGGCGCTGGGGGACTGGTGCCTGGTGACCCTCGTCGACGACGAGGGAGTTCTGCGCGACCTGGGGTGTTCCCACTCCGACCCGGAACTGCGCGGGCTGGTGCAGGCCTACCGCCAGGCCCGGCTCACGGCGTTGTCCCCGACCTCCTACCTGCACCGGGTCTGGCGCACGGGCCGGCCCACCGGGGTGGAGTCGGGTGCGACGGAGACCATCTGCGCGCAGCTGACCGAGGGCAGCGCGGCGCAGGACCTGATCCGGCAGCTGGCGCCGGAGGCGTTCGAGTGCCTGCCGGTGCGCGCCCGCGGCCGGACCGTCGGGCTCATCACCCTGTTCCACCGCTCCGCCGCGGACCGGTTGTCGTCCGAGGACCTGCTGCTGGCCACCGAGGTGGGCGACCGGGCCGGGCTCGCGCTGGACAACGCCGGCCTGTACTCGGCCCAGCACCGGGTCGCGGAAGGGCTGCAGCGCAGCCTGTTGACGGCACCTGTCCAACCCGACCACGTGCAGGTGGTCGTCCGCTACCGCCCCGCAGCCCGGGCCGCGCGGGTCGGTGGTGACTGGTACGACGCGTTCCTGACCCCCGACGGGGCCACGGTGTTCGTCATCGGTGACGTCATGGGCCACGACATCGACGCGGCGGCCGCGATGAGCCAGGTCCGGTCGTTGCTGCGGGGCATCGCGTACAGCACCGGGGGGTCCCCGGCGCGCGTGCTGTCCGGGCTGGACGCGGCGATGCAGGGGCTGGACGTCGGGACCACCGCGACGGCCGTCGTGGCGCGGCTGGAGCAGTCCGGCGACCGCACGAGTCTGCGGTGGGCCAACGCCGGCCACCTGGACCCCGTCCTGGTGCGGCCGGACGGTTCGGTCACCCGGCTGGGCCGGGAGTCGGCCGAACTCCTGCTCGGCATCGACCCGTCCTGCCCGCGCACCGACGGGTTGGTGGAACTCGAACGCGGATCGACCGTGGTCGCCTACACCGACGGGCTGATCGAACGCCGCGACCGTCCCCTGGAGGAGGGCCTGCGCGAACTGCACGAGGCGGTGGCCGAGTTCGCCGGGGCGGGGCTGGACGACCTGGTCGACGGTGTGCTGCGGCGGCTGGTTCCCGGCGGTCACGAGGACGACGTGGCGCTGCTGGCCTTCCGGCTGCACCCGGCGGAGGGGGAGCGCCCGGCCGAGGCCGGCCCCGAACGGGTTCCCGAGGCCCTCCCGCCGGTCTGACCGTACCCGGCCCCCCGCCGGGTCCTACTCCTCGGCCACGGCGGGATCCCGGAGGCGTTCCAGGCCGGCGAGCAGGCTCTCCAGGCCCAGGTGGAACGCGCGCTCGGACCGGTCGCCGGGTTGCGCGTTCGTCGCCCGGATCGCCCGGGACAACCGGGAACCCTCGGTCCCCGCATCGGCCCACACCTGCACCGGTGCGCCGGCGTCGAGCGCCGAGCCCAGGACGAAGCAGTCCAGCACGGTGACGGCGTGCAGCAGTTCCTCGTCGCCGAAACCCGCCTCGTGCAGCACGTCGGCCAGGACCTCGTACGACGCCAGCGTCGCGGGGTGGGTGACCGTCTGGGCCGTCAGCAGCGGGACGACGGCGGGGTGCGCGGCGTACGCGGCGCGGTACCCGCCGGCCCAGCGGCGGGTGAAGGCCCGCCAGTCCTCGCCCGGCAGGCGCTCCCGGGTCATGCCTTCGACCGACAGCAGGCCGCGGATCCCCTCGACGACCTCTTCCCGGCCGCCCTTGACGTGGTGGTACAGCGAGGAGGTGCTGACGCCGAGTTCGCGCGCCAGCCCGGGCAGCCCCAGGCTCCCGGTGCGGTCGACCTGTGCGAGGCCGGCGCGCAGGATCTGCTCGCGGGACAGCAGCGGCGTGGTCGGGCGGGCCATCAGGCGGGTTGCTGCTGGGTGATGCAGTGGATGCCACCGCCGAAGGCGAACACGTCCCGGGCGTCGACGGTGACGACGGCGCGCCCGGGGTAGGCGGCCTCGAGCACGGCTCGCGCGGGGGCGTCGCCCGGGTCGTCGAAGGCGCACGCCACGACGACCGAGTTCGCGACGTAGTGGTTGACGTAGGAGAAGTCGACGAGTTCCCCGTCCACCTCGCTCGTCCGGGGGGCGAGCAGTTCGACGACCTCCAGGCGGTTCCCGCGGGCGTCGGTCGCCGACCGCAGCAGGTCGAGGACCTCGACGCTGACGGCGTGGTCGGGGTGGCCCGGGTCGGGCTGGGTGTGCACGACGACGTGGCCCGGGCTCGTGAACGCCGCGACGATGTCGACGTGCCCCCGCGTGCCGAACTCGCCGTAGTCGGCGGTCAGCCCGCGCGGCAACCAGAGCGCCGTCGTGGTGCCCAGCTGGGCGTGCACCTCGGCCTCGACGCGCTCCCTCGTCCACCCGGGGTTGCGGCCGGGATCGAGCTGCACCGTCTCGGTGAGCAGCACGGTGCCGGCTCCGTCGACGTGGAACGCGCCGCCCTCCTGGGTGAGCTGCGACCCGCTGACCGGCGTCCGGGTGAGTCCGGCGACGGCGCGGGCGGCCAGCGCGTCGTGGTCCCAGCGCGCCCAGGACTGCGCGCCCCACCCGTTGAACCGCCAGTCCACGGCGACCGGACCGTCGGGGGAGCGCACGAACGTCGGGCCCGAGTCCCGCAACCAGGCGTCGTCGAGCGCCACGTCGGCGACCTCCACCGCGGGGTCGAGCAGTTCCCGGGCCGCGGTGTGGTCGCCGGGGTTCACCAGCACCGTGACGGGTTCGTGCCGGGCGATCGTGTTCGCGACGGTGCTCCACGCGCGGCGGGCCCGGGCGAGGTCGGGACCGCCGTCCTCGCCGAACGTCGGGTTGGGTGTGGGGAACGCCATCCAGGTGCGCTGGTGGGGTTCCCACTCGGCAGGCATCTGCTGTCCGGTCACGAGGCCTACCGTAACCGAAAGGGTGTCGGTTACGGTAGGCCGCATGCGGTTGACCCCTGCCGAACGCGACCGGCTGCTGATCTTCACGGTCGCCGAGCTCGCCCGCACCCGACGCGCCCGAGGGTTGCGGCTCAACGTCCCGGAGGCGACCGCGCTGATCGCCGACACCGTGTGCGAGGCCGCGCGCGACGGCGCCCGGCTGGCCGCGGCGGTGCAGGCCGGACGGGCCGTCCTCGGGACCGACGACGTGCTGCCGGGAGTTCCCGACGTCGTCCAGCAGGTGGAGGTCGAGGCGGTGTTCGACGACGGCACCCGGCTCGTCGTCGTCCCCGACCCGTTCGGCGGGGGGTCGCTCGGGGACGACGCACCCGGCACGGTCCTGCCCGGACCGCACGAACCGCTGGCGTTCGCCGACGTCGTGACCCTCCCGGTGACGAACACCGCCGGCGTGCCGGTCAGCGTCACGTCGCACTTCCACTTCTTCGAGGTCAACCCCCGGCTGCGCTTCGACCGGGCCGCCGCCTACGGTCGGCGCGCCGCGATCGACGCCGGCGCCACCGTGCGCTTCGATCCCGGCCAGACCCGCGACGTCGACCTCACCCCGATCGGCGGGGCCCGCATCGCGATCGGTTTCGCCGGGCTCGTCGACGGCCCGCTCGACGCCCCGGGAGCCCGGGAGCAGGCGCTGGAACGGGCCCGGGCCTGCGGGTACCTGGACAGCGAGGGAGAACTGCCGTGAGCCTGACGGGCAAGGACTACGCCGCCACCTACGGTCCGCGCGCCGGAGACCGGATCCGGCTGGGGGACACCGGGCTCCTCGTGCAGGTCGAGAGCGATGCGCAGGCACCGGGGGAGGAGTTCCTCGCCGGTTTCGCCAAGACCGCCCGCGACGGGCTGCACCTGAAGGCCGCGCCGGTGCGCGAGACCTGCGACGTCGTCATCTCCAACGTCGTGGTGATCGACGCCGTGCAGGGGATCAGGAAACTGTCCATCGGCATCCGTCAGGGGCGGATCTCCGGGATCGGCCGGGCCGGGAACCCCGACACCCTCGACGGCGTGGACGTCGTCGTGGGCACCGGGACGACAATCGTGTCCGGTGAAGGACTGATCGCCACGGCCGGCGCGATCGACACCCACGTGCACCTGCTGTCCCCTCGGGTCATGGAGGCCTCGCTGGCCTCGGGCGTCACGACGGTCATCGGCCAGGAGTTCGGACCCGTCTGGGGAGTCGGCGTGAACTCACCGTGGGCGTTGCGGCACGCGTTCAACGCCTTCGACGCCTGGCCGGTGAACATCGGTTTCCTCGGCCGGGGTTCGGCCTCGGACCCGGGGTCGTCGGTGGAGGCGCTCGTCGAGGGCGGGGCCTGCGGTTTCAAGGTGCACGAGGACATGGGTGCGCACGGCCGTGCCCTGGACACCGCGCTGACGGTGGCCGAGGAGCACGACGTGCAGGTCGCGCTGCACACCGACGGCATCAACGAGGCGTTGTCCGTCGAGGACACCCTGTCGGTGCTGCAGGGCCGGACGATCCACGCCTTCCACATCGAGGGCTGCGGCGGCGGGCACGTCCCGAACGTCCTGCGGATGGCCGGCGAGCCGAACGTCATCGGTTCCTCGACGAACCCGACGCTGCCGTTCGGTCGCGACGCCGTGGCCGAGCACTACCACATGATCATGGCCGTGCACGGGCTGAAGGAGGACCTGCCGGGGGACGCGGCGCTGGCCCGGGACCGGATCCGCGCCGGGACGATGGGCGCCGAGGACGTGCTGCACGACCTCGGGATCATCCCCATCACCTCCTCCGACGCGCAGGGGATGGGGCGGGCGGGGGAGACCGTGCGCCGCACCTTCGCGATGGCCGGGAAGGTGAAGCGCGAACTCGGCGCGGAGGATCCCCGCCACGACAACGCCCGCGCCCTGCGCTACGTCGCGAAGCTGACGGTGAACCCGGCCATCGCGCACGGCCTGTCCCACGAGGTGGGAACCCTGGAGGTCGGCAAGCTCGCCGACGTCGTCCTGTGGCGCCCGGAGTACTTCGGCGCGAAACCCGAACTCGTCCTCAAGGCGGGTTTCCCCGCCTACGGGGTCACCGGCGATCCCAACGCCGCGATCGACCGGGCCCAGCCGCTCGTCCTGGGGCCGCAGTTCGGCGCCCACGGGGCGACGGCCGCGGACCTGTCGGTGGCGTTCACCTCGCAGGCCGCGGCAGCCGAGGGCAACGACACGATGACGACCCGGCGCCGGCGGGTCGGGGTGCGCGGAACGCGTGGGATCGGGCTGGCGCAGATGGTCCGGAACTCGCGGCAGGCCCAGGTGCGGGTCGCCCCCACCGGGCTGGTGACCGTCGACGGGGAACCGGTGACATCGGCGCCCGCGGACTCGGTGAGCCTGAACCGGCTGTACCACCTGTGAGGTGCGCGTGAAGGGCGGCGACCGCTCCCTCGCGCGGGAGTGCGCGACCACGCACAGCCGCGCGAGCCGCCCGTGCCGTCCGCGACGCCCATGACGCCCACGACGCCGCCGGTCAGCGCACGGAGTCCAGCCAGGCGAAGGCCTCCTGCTGCACCGCGGTCCCGCACGAGTGCGGGGCGTCGTGGAAGGCACCGTGGTACGCCTCGGGCGCACCCGCTGCGGCGTAGCGCTTCCGCAGCTCCTCGTGGGCCCGGCGCATGCCCTCGGGCGGGAACAGCGCGTCACGCTCGCCGAACTGCACGAGCAGCGGGCGGGGGGCTGCCGCCGCGACGACGTCCGGCCAGTCGCCGACCCGTCCCAGGCCCGGGGTCATGAGGGCCCACGTGTGCGAGTGCAGGTGGGCGGGCAGCACCTCGGCCAGCGTGGTGACCATGCACGTCACCACGGCCGAGCGGACGTCCGGGCTCAGGGCCGAGGTGATGGCCGCGCGGGCACCGCCACCGGAGAACCCGATCAGTTCCACGCCCCCGGGGGCGATCCCCGGCAGCGAGCCGAGCACCTCGACGGCGAGCAGGTCCTCGCGCGCCACCATCCCCGTCCACGAGGTCCCGAGAACTCCCAGCGCCTTGGCCGTGGCGTCCTCGGCCGGGCCGGCGTGCACGTCGTACAGCGCCTCCTCGTCGAGCTCGGCCCCGGCGCCGTCGAGCGCGGCGAGTTCGAGCGCGGCCACCGCCTCGGTGCGCGCCGGGAACGCCTCGAGGGGAACCCGCCGGCTGCCCCAGCCGAACGCGTCGTGCACGAGGACCGCCCGGCCGGTGCGGGCCAGTTCCTCGGCGGGGGCGCGTCCGCCGTACAACTCCTCGCGGATCCGCGCGATCCGCGGGTGGGCCGGCCGGCCGGCGGCGCCGTCGGCGAGCTTGTCGAGCCCGAACCGCTTGACCCCGCCGTGGCAGTGGAACCAGATCGCGCCGGGCAGCGGGTCGTCGCCGGCGGGACGGACCAGGCGCCCGTGGACGCGCGGTCCGAAACCCGCCTCCCAGCTCAGCTCCCGGCCGTGCAGGCCGTCCCGGACCCACTCGCCCTCGACGCGGACGGCCGGGTCGGCCGGGCCGGGGGCGATCCCGACCGCCGCCCGCAACCGGCGGGAGACCTCCTGCCCCGCCGCCGGCCCGGTCAGGGCCTCGTCGTCCTGCCCGAACAGCGGCCACGCGCGGCGCAGGAGTGCGGTCAGGTCCGGGTGCACACCTGCACGCCAGTGGTCGCCGTCGCTCACGCGGGGGAGTGTTCCACAACGGGGAGTCCGGCGAGGAACCCCGTCAGCAGCGCGGCGAACCCGGCCGGCTGCCCCAGCACGACGACGTGACCGGCGCCGGGCACCCGGAGGCCGTGGTGGACGTCCACCGGACTCGGCGTGGACTGGCGGTGGGGGACCCCGTCACTACCCTGTGGACATGATCCTCATCGTGGTGAAGTGGCCCGTGAAGCCGGAACTCGCCGACTCCTGGCCCGAGAAGGTCCGGGAGTTCACCGACGCCGTCCGCGCCGAACCCGGGAACCTGTTCTTCGAGTGGTCGCGCGGCGTCGACGACCCCGACGAGTGGACGCTCGTCGAGGGGTTCCGCGACGACGAGGCCGGCAAGGTCCACGTGGCCTCCGACCACTTCCGGAAGGCCATCGCCGAGATGCCCGACTACGTGTCGGACACCCCGAAGATCATCTACGTCGAGGCCCCGGACGTGTCCGGGTTCGGCCCCATGGCCGAGGTCCAGCCGCGCGGCTGAGCGGACGAGGCGGCGCTTCGATGGCCGGTCCCTACGCGTTCGTCTTCTGGAACGACGACCTCGACGAGCGGATCGTCTCCCGGCAGCTGCGGGACCTCGCGGCCGCCGGCTTCCGCGGGGTGACGCTCTGCGCCCGCATCGGCCTCAGCCGGGAGGTGGGCTACCTCACCGGGGAGTTCCTGCGGCTGGTGCGCCACGCCGTCGAGGAGTGCGCACGGCTCGGTCTGCGCGTGGTGCTGTACGACGAGGCGTCCTACCCCTCGGGGTCGGCCAACGGCGCGGTCGTCGCGCGCGACCCCCGGTTCGCGGCGCGCTGCCTGGCCCCGACCGGACGCGAGGTCCAGGGGCCGTCCTCGCAGTACTGGCGGCCGAGCCTGAGCCGGTCCCTGGACGACCGGCTGGTCGCCGTCGTGCTCTGCCCGGAGGACGACGACGGGATCGCCGCCGACCGGGGGCGGCTGCTCCCGGTCGAGGACGGCGGCCTGGTCCGGATCGACGTCCCCGCCGGACGGTGGCGCGCGGTCGCCGTCCTGGACACCCTCAGCGGCGGGACGATCCGCGGTGCGCACGAGGACCAGGACGACGGGTCGGCCACGGCGCCGGCGGCCGCGGACCTGCTGAACCCGGACGCGGTGCAGGCCTTCGTCGAGACGACCCACGAGAAGTACGCGGCCGTGCTCGGCGACCACCTGGGTGCCACGGTCGAGGCGGTGTTCACCGACGAGCCGATGCTCACGGGCCGCAACCCCCGCCCCGGGTCGGTGCCCTGGACGCCGGGTTTCTCGCACGAACTGGCCGGCGTCCTGGGGACGGCGGAGGAGGAGGTCCTGCGCCTGCTGCCCACGCTGTGGCACGGCGGCGGGGAGTTCCCCGAGCAGTACGCCCGCGCCCTGCGCTCCCGGGTCCGCCGGGTCTACTACGGAACCCTGGCGCGCTGGTGCGCCGACCACGGCCTCGCCCTGACCGGTCACCCGGCCGAGCCCGACGACCTCGGCACGACGCGGACGTTCCAGTGGCCCGGGCAGGACACCGTCTGGCGCTGGGTGCTGCCCGGGGACGGCACCGCCCTGACCGGTCCGGAGAGCACCGCCCCCAAGGTGGCCGCCAGCGCGGCCCACGTGCAGGGGCACGACCGCAGCCTGGCCGAGGTCCTCGGCGCCTACGGCTGGGAACTCACGCTCGAGGAGCTCAAGTGGCTGCTGGACTGGTACCTCAGCCGCGGGGTGACCACGCTGCTGCTGCACGCGTTCTTCACCTCGGTGCGCGGCGGCCGCGCGTACGAGAGCGAACCCGACCTCGGGGAGTGGAACTCCTTGCGCACCCACGTGGCCGAACTCGTGCGCTACGTGGCCCGCACCACCGGGTTCTGCGAGGGGGCCAGGAACGTCGCTCCCGTCGCGGTCCTCAGCGACACCGACCGGGTGGGGGACGGGATCGGTGCGCGGTTGCTGCAGCGGCAGGTCGACTTCTTCCACGTCGGCCCGGACGACGTGCGCGCCGCGCAGGCGCGGGACGGGGTCCTGCGCATCGGCGATCAGGCGTTCCGCGCCGTCGTGATCGACGTTCCCGGGTTCGACGCCTCGGGTCTCCTGGCCGGAACCGGCGTGCCCGTCCTCGGCGCGGACGTCGAGGTGGACCACCTCGTCGAGCTGCTCGTCTCGGGCGGGGTGGACCTGGTGCGCGCCGACCCACCCGTTCCCGACCTGCGGATCAGCCGCTGGGAACGTGCGGACGGCTCGGCGGTGCTGTTGTGCTGCAACGAGGGGGAGTCGGACCTGCGCACGCGGCTGGTCGTGGGGGAGGTGTCCACGGTCGCCTGCCACGACCCGCTCACCGGGCGGACGTGGGGAACCGCGGTCGCGGGGGGCCGGCTGCCGCTGGACCTGGAGCGCCGGGGATCGCTGGTCGTCGAGCTCGGCGGGCAGGCCCCGGACCGGCGCGCCCCGCAGGTGGCCCTGGGCGTCCAGCGGAACCTCACGGCCTGGACCGGGGAGTTCACGGACACCCTCGGCGGGGCCGGGGCCGGTGGCGAGGTCCCCCTGGGGAACTGGGCGCTCGACCGGCCCCGGACCTCCGGGACCGTCCGGTACCGGTGCACGGTCGAGTTGCCGGTCGGCGTGGTGGACGCCGTGCTGGACCTCGGCGTGGTGGGGGAGGCGGCCACGGTGTCCTGCAACGGCCGGCGCCTGGGCAGCCGGTTGTGGGCGCCGTTCCGGTTCGAGGTTCCCCGCGAGCTCCTGCGGACGGGCGACAACCTCCTCGAGGTCGTCGTCTCGAACTCCCCGGTCAACCACTACGAGGGGGCGGGCAGGGTTTCCGGGCTCGTCGGCCCGGTCGTCCTGTCCGTGTGAGGGTCAGCTGCGGGAGTCGATGAGGGCCTCGGCGAGCCGTTCGGCGTCGCCGGCCGGCATGGCCACGAGTTCCCGCTGCCGGCCGTCGCGGAACACCACCGAGGAGTGGGTGTCCCACCGTCCCTGGACGCGGATCTCCGCCACCTGCGTCCAGGCAGTGGTGGGCGTGGTGCGCAGGCGGTGCCGGAAGGCGATGCCGGAGGGGCGCAGCAGGACGGCGGCGGGCAGTTGCAGCGGCAGGACGAGAGCTGCGCACAGCCCCACGGTCTCGGCCAGCACCACGACGACGGCCCACGCACCGTCGGCGGTCAGGAGCCGCCACACCCCGGAGGCCACGACCACACCGAGGCACAGGAGCAGCAGCCGGCGCACACCGTCGCCGACTCCCCGCGAGTAGCGACGGCGCAGACCGCGCAGGTCGACGCTGCGCTGGGCGGACTGGTTCCCGGGTGCCACGACCGCAGCCTGCCACCGACGTCCGGGCAGCGCCGGGCGGGGCGCCGGCGGTGCGGGGTCCGGACCTATCCGGCCGCGGTCCCCAGCTGGAACCACGTGACCTTGCCCGCGCCGTCGGCGCACATCCGGTAACCCCACGCGCTGGACAGCCGCGCGATGAGCGCCACCCCGCGCCCGCCGGTCGCCTCGGGCCCGACCGAGCGCACCGTGGGCGGTTCGCTGCTGCCGTCGAAGACGGCGACGCACACGTGCTCGGGCGCGCACTCGACCTGGACGCGCAGCGGGCCGGTCCCGTGGACGACGGCGTTGGCCACCAGCTCGCTCGCCAGCAGCTCCAGGAGGTCCCGCGCGGTGTCGGTGAGGTGCTCGCGGCACTGGTCGACGGCCCAGCGGCGTGTCGTGCCCACCGCGGACAGCTGGACAGGCAGGTCCAGCGAGGCTGTCGCCATCAGGTCCCCTCCACGACGAGCCGGGGACCGGCCTGACGGTTGACACGAGCGCCGGCTCGGCCGACGACGCTCACGGTGGCGGGGATCGGCGGCCACCGCAACCGCAGACTGGCCGCAGACCCGCCGCGGCTCGCTGCGACGAGCCCGGACGACGTCCGTCGGGCACAGTGGCGGGGTGTGCGACGTGACGCCTCCGGCTCAGATCGAGATGCCGCTGGACGCCCGGGCCGCCGGGCTCGCGCGGCGTTTCCTGCGAGACCGGTTGTGCGAGGAACACCACGCCTCGGTGGAGGACGAGGCGGAACTGCTGGTCTCCGAACTCGTCGGCAACGGTGTGCGGCACGGCGCCCCGCCGATCGTCCTAGGTGTCTCGTGCGAGGGCGAACTCGGCATGCAGGTCTCCGTCCGTGACGGCGATCCGAACCCGCCGAGCCCGCGGTCGGCCGACGAGGGGGCGGAGTCCGGACGGGGTTTCGCCCTCGTCGACCTGATCTCCGACGCCTGGGGCGTCCGGCCGGAGGACGACGGGAAGGCCGTGTGGTTCCGGCTGGACTCCTCCCGCGCCTGAGGTCGCCGCACCGCTGGACGGCGGTCGCGCCGGCCACGACGACCGGGACTGGAGCGTCGTGGGACCCGGTGGTTCCCGGCGAACGGGTCGTCGCCGTGGCCCCCGCGGGTCAGCCGGCCCAGCCGCCCGGCCGGCTCCCGGTGAGGGTTCCGGCCAGGATCCCGGTCAGCGCCTCGGCCGGTTGCGGCCTGCCGCAGTGGTACCCCTGCAGGAGGTGGCACCCCGCGTCGAGCACCGTCCGGGCCTCGGCCGCCGACTCCACGCCCTCGGCCACGACGTCCAGCCCGAGGCCGGCCGCGACGGTGACCACGGCCTCGACCAGCGACCGGCGGCGCGGATCGTCGGGGATCCCCGCGACGAACGACTTGTCGATCTTCGCCAGCCGTGCCGGAAGTTCCACCAGGCGGGACAGCGAGGAGTACCCCGTGCCGAAGTCGTCGACGGACAGCGGGTGGCCGCGGCGTTGCTGTTCGGTCAGGCCGGTCACGACCGCGGGGTCGAGGAAGCTGTGCTCGAGCAGTTCGAGTCCGAGGCGGGCGGGTTCGAGCGCGTTCTCGTCCAGCGCCGTCACGATCGTCACGCTGAGGTCGGGGTCGGCCAGTTCGCGGGGACTGAGGTTGACGTAGGCGGTCTCCGGCGCGCGGTCGCCCAGGTCCGCGTGCCAGCGGCCCATCTGGGCGCAGACCTCGCCGATGACCCAGTGACCGATGCGGACGATCTGGCCGCCGGCCTCGGCGAGCCGCACGAACTCGGCGGCGGGCAGGAGGCCGAGCACGGGGTGGGCCCAGCGCAGCAGGGCCTCGACGGCGTGCACGACCCCGTGGGCGTCGGCGATGGGCTGGTAGTGCACCCGCAACCGTCCCTGCGGCAACGCGTCGGTCAGGTCGCGCCGGAGCTGACGCGCCGAGGGACGGACGCGGGGTGCCTCGCCGTCGTCCCTGCTGCCGTTCCGCGCAGCGAGCTCGGCGGAGGCGCCGCCCGTTCCGTGCTTGACCCGGTACATCGCGCCGTCGGCCTCGGCGAGCAGTTCCTCGGCGCTGCTGCCGTCGTCGCTGTAGGCGACGCCGATGCTGGCCGTGACGACCAGGTCCACCGAGCCGATGCGGAGGGGCTCGGTCAGGGACCGGCGCAGGCGGCTGACCACCGTTCCGACGTGGTGTTCCAGTTCCCCGGCGTCGCCCTGCGGCAGGTTCTCGCACAGCAGGACGAACTCGTCGCCCGACAACCGCGCCAGGGTGTCCTCCTGGCGCAGCGTGGTGCTCATCCGCTCGGCGATCGTGGTCAGCACCAGGTCGCCGGCGGCGTGGCCGAAGGTGTCGTTGATGGCCTTGAACCGGTTGAGGTCGATGAACAGCACCGCCACCACCGTCCGGTGCCGGCGGGCGGCGTCCAGGGCGTGCTGGAGGCGGTCGAAGAGCAGGACGCGGTTGGCCAGACCGGTGAGGGCGTCGTGCGTGCTCGCGTGCGCGAGTTCACGCTGCGCCCGCCGGGCGGCGTCCCGGTCGGCGGAGATCACCAGGTACGAGGTCGCGACGTGCGCCAGGACCCGGATCAGGGCCAGTTCCTCCGGTTGCCACGCCGATTCCCGGCGCCGGTACAGGTCCAGCGAACCCCAGACCCGGTCCCCGATCACCAGGGGAACCGCCACCACCGACCGGAAACCGGCCTGCAGCGCCCGGGCCACGTACTCGGGCCACGCCGTCTGCACCGGGTCGGTGAGGTCGTCGACGACCACCGCGGTCCGGAAGGTCGCCGCGTCGTGGCACGGCCCCTCCTGCGCGAGGTCCTGCACGGACTCGGCGTCCTCGATGCCGGAGTGGCTGACGTGGACCAGTCGCAGGGACCCCGCGTCGCAGGCCATGACGCCGGCGCCGTCGACGTCCAGGTGGGTGGCCACCGCGTCCACCAGTCGCCTCAGCAGTTCGTCGCCGCCGACGTCACCGGCCGCGACCTCGGCCAGGGAGGCCAGGGCGGCCACCAGCGACGGTTCTCGCACTGCTCCTCCGACCTCGACCGGTCTCACGCGGGGGTGAGGTTCGACGGCGGTGAGCTCGCCGCCACCTGTGCGGCGGCCCGGCGCACCTCCTCGTCCACGGACGCGTCACCGCCCAGCGCGCACCGGGCGTCGAAGGCGTCGAAGACGATGCGGGCCGCGCCGTCGACCCCGGCGGCACGCAACCAGATCCCGCGGCGGCGCGCGGTGCGGCCGGCCTGCAGCAGGCAGGCCAGCCCCCGGCAGTCCAGGAAGGTCGTGCGGGTCAGGTCGAGCACCACGAACCGGTAGCGCGCCAGCGCCGTGGTCATGGAGCAGGTGAAGACGCCGGCCGTCTCGGCGTCGAGGTCACCACTGACCTCGACGGTCACGACGTCGTCGTCGTCGGCGTGTTGTCGAACGGAGAAGTCCACAGGGGCTCCCAGGTCCGGGGTAGCTCCTTCGCGCCCGCTCTTGGAGCACCTCGCCCTGGTCTGGACGCCACCACCCTAGCGCGGGTCCGGGGATTCCGAGGCCGACCGCCGGGGGTGCTCAGCTCGCGCCGGCGGTGCGCCGGACGTCGCTGGGAGTGGCGCCGCGGACCCGTTTGAACGCCGCGCTGAAGCCGAACGGGTCGGAGTACCCCACGGCGCGGGCGACGTCGGCGATCGTCGGGGAACCGCCTCCGGTGAGCAGGTCGGCCGCCAAGCTCATCCGCCAGCGGGTGAGGTAGGTGAGCGGAGGTTCCCCGACCAGGTCCGTGAAGCGCTTCGCAAGGGTCGCCCGGGACACGCCCGCCCGGGCGGCCAGCGACGACACCGTCCAGGGGGCGGCGGGTTCGGCGTGCAGCAGGCGCAGCGCGTGCCCCACCACCGGATCGCGGTGCGCGGCCCACCAGGCGGGCGGACGCCCGCCGGGCCGGTCGAACCATTCGCGCAGCGCGCACACCAGCATCCAGTCCAGCAGCCGGTCCAGCACGACCTGCTGGCCCGGAGCGTCGACGGCGACCTCGGCGGCCAGCAGGTCGCGCACGGGACCCGCGGCGCCGCCGGCGTCGACGCGCACCACGTCGGGCAGGGCGTCCAGCAACCGCCGCCCGATCTCCCCGCGCACGGGGTAGGCGCCGGTGACGAGCGTCGTCGTGCCCGTCGCCGCCCCGGGGCCGTCGTCCCAGCCGAGGCGGTACCGGGTTCCGCCGAGTTCGGGCACCGCGCAGTCCTGGCCGCACTCGACCGGCTCGGCCGCCGTGCCGACCTCGTCGACGAAGGAGAACGGCGCCGGGCCGCGGACCAGGACCACCTCCCCGGTGCCGAGGTGCTCGGGCGGGCGGCCCTCGGCCACGATCCACCCCGAGCCGGTCAGGACCGTGCACAGGGTCAGCGGTGCCCCGTCCACGAAGAGCAACGACCAGGGCGGCGTGAGGGTCGACCGGCCGAACAGCGAGCCGTGGGCCCGCACACCCCGGAACAGTTCACCGAACGGGTCCACCCGCACCACGCTAGCCGAGCACCTGGACGATCACCGAGGTCTTCCGGCGTCTGACCCATGGATTCGTCCGCCTGCCGCCGCTTGGATCGAGGTCGTGGCGACAGCCCACGACCGACACGAGCACGACCGGAGGGGACCACGTGACCACCGACCGCACGTCGCTGACCGTCGAGGACCTGGAGTTCCTCCGGCGCCCGCTGCACGGCTTCTTCAGCCCCGCCGCCGGCCCGGTACCGCCGCAACCGCGGCCGGTGTGGTTCGAGGCCACGGCCGACGGGACGCTGCAGTTGTTCACCCCACCGGACTCGCCGAAGGTGCGGCGCCTGCAGGCTGATCCGCGCGCCTCCCTCGTCGTCGCGGCACCGGTCGGGGAACGGGAGCGCTGGGTGTCGGTCAGCGGGCCCACGACGGTGGAACCGGACGGCGCCCGCGAACTGGCCGAGCGGCTGGCCGCGCGGTACTGGGGACCCGGCGAACCCTCCCGCGCCGAGGACCTCGCCGCCCTGCTGGCCGCGCCCTACGTCCGTCTGGTGCTGCACCCGCGGACCGTGCGCCGCTCGACGTACTGAGGCCGTTCCGCAGCGCCGTCGGTGGTGGGACGCTGGGGGACGAGCGGGGCAGCGGTGCGGACGAGCGGGCAGGAGGCGGACGGGACGGACGAGCAGCGGTTCGCGCGGGGGCGCGGCGTCGACGTGGTGGCCCTGGTCGCCTCGGCGGGAGGACTCGGCGCCCTGACCGTCGTGCTGGGCGACCTGCCGACCGACCTGCCGGTGGCCGTCGTCGTCCAGCAGCACCTGGGTGGTCACAGCAGCCAGCTCGCCCCGATCCTGCGCCGGCGCACGGGGCAGGAGGTGGTGTGGGCCGAGGACGGGATGCCCCTGCGGGCGGGCCGCGTCCTGGTCACCCCTCCGGGGCAGCGGCTGGAGGTGGTGCCCGACGGCACGTGCCGCCTGCTCCCCGACGGGCACGCCGCGCGGGGCTTTCCCCACGACGGTCTGCTGACCTCGCTGGCCGTGTCCTGCGGCGCCCGGGTGCTGGGGGTGGTGCTCACCGGCGCGGGCCGTGACGGCGCGGCGGGGGTCCGGGCGCTGGAGCAGGCGGGCGCGGTCGTCCTGGCTCAGAGCGAGGCGGAGCACCCGCCGATGCCGCAGGCCGCCCTCGAGGCGGGAGCCGACCTGTCGCTGCCGCTGGACGAGATCGCCGTGGTCGTCACCCGGATCGTCCGTGGCGGCGCGCTGCCGGGGCCCCGGTGAGGTGGCCGCCGGTCCAGCCCGTCACCGGGGGCTGGTCAGGGCGTCGCGCGCGACGGGGAAGAGGTCGCCCCAGCACCGGACGATCCTGCCGTCGGCGACGCGGTAGACGACGAGTTCCTGGATCCTGATCCGCCGCCCGGTGGGGGCGAGGTCGCCGAAGGGGCCGGTGTGGGTCCCCTCGCCGGTCAACCGGGCGGCGAGGGTGTCGCCGTCGACCAGGAGTTCCTGCAACTCCCAGCGGTAGTCGGGGAAGGCCGTGCACACGGCCCTGACCCCGTCGACGTAGGCGGCCAGCCCGTCGACCGGTCCCGATCCGCTCACCTGCTCGGAGACGAACTCACCCAGCTGGTCGAAACGGCGTTCGTTGCAACAGGCCAGGTAGCGTCCGTACAGGTCGACCAGCTCAGCGCGGCCGGGTTCAGCTCCACGTCCCACGGGGACACGATCACACGGCGCGCGACCGGCCGCCCGTCCGGCCGCTCCGCCGGCGGGACCACGTCGGCGGTGGTCCCGCCGAACGGAACCGTCAGGGTTTCGCCGCTGCGCCGGCCTCGGCGTGCCGCAGACGTCGTCCGGTGGACGTCTTCGACCTCGTCGATCTCCTCGCCGTCGTTCGGCCACCGCGGTGGTGCCGTACAGGTCTGCGGGGCGGTGGGTGCGGGACGTGGTCGGTCCTCCCGGTGTTCTCGTCGGTGCTCGCACCGGAACGGAACCTCGACTCCCGAACCCGGCTCCACCTCCACGTCTCCACCTCCACGTCTCCACCTCCACGTCGTGTCCACCGACGCCGACCGGGGCCGTCGCGCGAGCGGGTTTCGCCGTGCGGTGCCACCGGGCGCCCCGCAGGATGTCCCTGCCCAGCAAGCCGATCGAGAGGTGCAGATCCGTGACCAGCACGTCGGGACGTCGCGCGGTGCTGGGCGGTGCGGCCGCCCGCGGTCTCGTCGGGGGACTGGTCGGTGCCGCGGCGATGACGGGCAGCCAGCGGCTCGAGCGGGCGGTGACCGGTCGCGCGCCCTCCTACGTCCCGGGGCGGACGCTGCTCGCCCTGGCCGGACGGCCGATCGGTGACCAGGAGCAGCCCGCGGCCGCCACGCTGGTCATGGTCGTCGCGACCAGTGCCGCCCTCGGTGCCCTGCGCGGCGTGTGGCGCGCGACCGGGCTGGTGTTCCCCCGCGCCGACGTGGCGCAGACCCTGACCCGGGTGATCGTGGACCAGACGCTGGAGAACGCCACCGGAGTCGGCGCACCGCCGCGGACGTGGCGCACGGGGGAGGGCGTGGCCGAGGTCCTGCACGCCGCCGTGGCGGCGCTGGCGACCGGGGCGGTCGTCGAACTGCTCGTCGACCCGGTGCTGGAATCGCGGCGGGGAACCACCAGCCACTGACGCGCGGCGGTTCCCTCCAGGCGGGCCGCCCGTCCGGCTCCCGCGCGTACCCACGCCTGGTGGCTCCGGTACGCCGGCGGCGTACCGGGAGGCATCGGGGCGAACGTCGGGTCCTGCGCGACGTCCCGCACGGACGGGAGACGGTTCCTCGCGGTCGTGCGTCCACGGTGCGGCATCAGCGGCGGCTCGGGGTGCACAGAGGGCGGACGTTCCAGCGCCGCCTCGCCGACCAGCGAAGGTCGGCGGGCCGGAGCTTCCCCTCTCCGGCCCGCCGTGGACGACGGTAGCAGGAATCGAACGGGTGTTCGACTCGAGAGGTGGATCCAGACTCTGCCCCGCGTCGTGCCGCAGGACATCGGTGACGCTTCCGGCCGTCGTGGTGGTGACACTTCCCGGTCCTCCGACCCCGCCCCGCTGCACTCCGCCGGTCACCGCACAGCGCGCGGACCTCACCTGTGCGCCAGGCGACGCGCCCGGGATGAGTGCGCGGCCGGCAGGCGGGAACGGCCAGGGCGAGCAGCACCACCGGAGCCGTCAGCGGCTCACCCGCACCGCCCGAATTCACGATCACGGACGTCACGGACGTGCCGATGACCACGCTGTCGCACCCATCGGTGTCACCTCGTGAAGTGAGCCGTGAGTGTCCCCAGAAGGTCGCTCCCACGACGTTCCCGGGACACCCACGCCTCCCTCCACGGCCGATCCACTCCACGGGACGACCGTCCGCACATCCCGCGTTCCGCGCTGCGCTCGGTCAGGGCGCGACAGGGGCGCACCTCAACCATCACCGGCCCATCTCAGCAGCGCGTCAAGGGCTCCTCACGTCGAGCAGCGCGTTCAACCCTCGGTAGTCGTCGAGGTTGGAGGTGATGAGCGGAAGGTCGTGCGCTCGAGCGGTCGCCGCGATCATCAGGTCCAAGCGCCGGGGCCTGGGCTTGCGACCGATCGCCACCACGGCCGAGTCGATGTCGTGGTAGGCGTCCAGAACCCGTCGGGACACGGGGAAGGGGTCGAAGACGGCTGCGGCGACGTCATACCGGCGCTGTCGCGCCGCCCGAACCTCGGGGTCGGCGACGCTGTTGATCCCGCCGGCCAGCTCGAACATGGTCAGGATGGAGATGGAGGCGCCTTCGACGACGATCCCGTCGATGAGCACGTTGCTGTCGATCAGCACGGCCACGGGCGAGGTCACCGTTCCCGAGGACGGGACGCGCGGGTGTACGGGTCGTCCACCTCGTCGTCGAAGACCTCGCGGACGTCCCGCTTCCAGGCGTCGGCCTGCTCGGCGCTGAGGGGCGCGTCGGCGTAGAGAGCTCGGAGGGTGTCGGCACGGACGAACCGCTGGGGCTTGGCCGGAGGTGGGGTCATCTTCAGGATGCCGAAGCTTTCGCCGTTGATGGTGACTTCGAACTCCTCGCCGTCACGCAGCTCGCGGAGGATTTTGCCGCTGTCGTTGCGTAGCTCGCGCTGACTGATCGTCCTCATGCCACCAGCGTAGCAGCGAGTTGCTACAGGCGGCAGTCCCATCGGTGGATCTACCGGTCATCCCCCAGACATCGCGCGGTCGTGCTGAAGGTGGGTGACTTCCGGCGGGCGATGCAGCTCCTTGAAGGCATCCTGCGCCTCCCGAGGGAGTTGGCATGTCAAGCCAGGGGAAGGCCCGGCCTGGCCACCTCGGCGCGGAAGATGTCGTTGACCGCGTTGACTTCCAGGCCGGCCGCCCTGCCCAGCATGTCCACCAGCGTTGTCACGTGCCCCCACATGCCGCCCATGACTGCGTCTTCCCCGTCGCGCACTGCGATGCCGTACATCGCCACACGCACCAGCAGCTCCGCCAGGCTCTCAGGCGTCACCGGCAAGCCCTCGCCGCCGGGGTTGACCCGCTGCTGGATCCACTCGTCCGCACCACTCACGTTGTCCCCCTCGCCGACGAACTCAGCTTGGCCGACACTTCAGCGCGCCGCTGCGGAGTTTCCTTGGCTCCGATGATCAAAAGTCGCGCTGACGCGACGATCGGCGGTACCAGGGACGGCCCTGACTCGACCCTGATCTTGTTCGCGAACACCGTGGGCCAGACGCCGAACCGCCCAGTGCGCTGGGTAGACGTCACGGTCATCCCGCGGTGTGCGCGAAAGCGCGGCCCGGAGCGCCACGAGCTCGCCCTGGGTCGCTGACCCGACCACATCCACAGGACGGCCCTGCCGCAGACTTGCCCAAGACCGACGCCGTGGGAGGAAGCTGGGCGATGAGCACCGACTCCAGCGAGTACGACACCTTCGGCCCGTGGATCGACGAAGTGCGCACGGCAGCCGACGTCCCTCGCCTCTACCGCGACCACGAGCTGGACCTGTCCGCTGCTCGTCTGGTGCTGAAGGTGCCTCGTCCAATCGCCCGCCGTGACGCCGCTGAGGTCACGGACCTCTACGACCACCTGTTGATCCTGCAGGCGGACCGGTTGACCGTGCTCAGCCGCTGCCAGGGCCGGACCGGACAACCAGGCAGCGGGTACACGACGCACCGGATCGAGCTCGCCGACGTCGTGGCGGTGCTCGACGAAGTCGATCTCCTCCAGGGACGGTTCCAGGTCTACACCTGGGACGGGAACGTCCTGACCATCGACTACAACGGCTCGACGCGGGACCAGGTGCAACGCCTCATGGCCACGATGCGTCCTCCCGCCGCCGTCCTCGGTTCTCAGCCCATCAGCACCGACGTTCCGCTGACCCGCTCCTCGCTCGGACCGCGCGATGCCGCGGTCTTCTCCGACGTCCTCGAGGCGCAGCGAAGGCAACCCGACCTCGTACCACTGGCCTGGCACGGCCGTGCGCTGGTGCGTCCTCGGCTGCGGGGAGCGGCCACCGCGGTGTCCCTCATCGGCCACTGGCTGTCGCCGGCGACGGTGCACGCCGCCGTCGTGACCAGTGACGGCTCCCACCTGGACGTGTTCGGGCGTCGAGAAAGGCTGGCGCGCGGGCGGCAACCGGTGCACTCCGCTTCTCGGCTGTCGATCCCGCTGCAGGCACTCAGCTGGGTCCACGAACAGCCGCATGCGGTGTACTCGGGGGTGACTGATCTGGTCCTGCAGGCGGGCGGGACGCTTTTGACGATCACCGTCCCGAGGGATCTGGCCCTCGGCCGTGCGCTGCTCAACGTCCGGACCCGATCCGCATAGACCAGCGGGAAGCGCCCGGTTCGACTTGAGCGTTCGAACGCTGCAGCTGCACGTCGAACCTGCGACCTACCTCGTTCAGCAACAACAGGTGCAGAGCGCTGACGACGTCCCCGAGGAAGGGCTGAGGCACTACTGACTCAGCTGCCCCAACCTCACGGTCATCCCGTCTTCCGTGCAACGCCGCAACTACGCTCGCGTGGACCAAGACCACATCCGTTACCCCGGCGCCGCCGGCCGATCAGCTGGCTGACGTCAGGACTTCCACCTCATCGTCTGTCTGGACATCCACGTGCAGGTCCTCACCCAAGACGTTGAGGTCCAGTCCGGTCGTCTCTTGGCCGTGGACGACACGCTTCAACTCCCCGAGCACGCTGTGCGGCCCGTAGCCGTACTGTCGGGTAATCCGTACGCGAGACCCCAGGTGCTCTCGGGACAAGCTGTCAGCGTTCAACTTCGTCCTCCTCCATCGTGACGTGCGATGAGGATGCCGAGAGCGTGAACCCGCAGCATCAGGGAAGTCCCTGATCTTCACCCTGGCCTGTTCCGGACGGCGCAGTCGACGACAGCAACCCGCAACGACCTGCCGGTCATCCCGCGATGAGGGTCATTCTCGCCACCGGCCTCACAAGGCCAGATGCAGCCGCAAGGCATCGTCGAGAGCGTCCAACGCCTCGAACGGCAACCGCCCCAACGCCGGCCCCAACCGGTCCACCGACACGGCGCGGACCTGCTCGGCCTGGGCCTTGGAGTCGACGTGCAGTCCGGTGTCCTGGGCAGGGAGCAGGACCTGGAAGGGAAACACCCTGGCGATGTTGCTGGTCACCGGGACCACGGTGACCACACCCCGTCCGAGGCGTTCGGCGACCGCATTGGCCTGGTCGTTGCTGACCACGATCGCGGGCCGGCGCTTGTTCGCCTCACTGCCCTGGACGGGATCGAAGTCGACGAGGCGGACTTCTCCGCGGCGCATCAGCGCAGGCCGTCAGCGGTGGCGCCTTCCCACACTTCACGGTCTCCGGAGTCGTCCCACTCCTTCCAGGCGGCGGCGTAGTCCTGTTCCAGCTGCTGGTGGGTCAGTGCCCGGATGGCCCGCTGGACCGCCGCCGACCGAGACGGCAGACCGGCCTGGCGGACGTGCTCGTCGAGGGCGGCGACGTCGGCGTCGGAGAGGCTGATGCTGAGCTTCACAATTCGATGCTACCCAGGTAGCACCACTGATGCCACCGTCCGGTCATTCCGCAGACAGGAGGTCGTCGCCCTCGCGGTCTTGGCGATGACCACGCTGTCGCACCCATCGGTGTCACCTCGTGAAGTGAGCCGTGAGTGTCCCCAGAAAGTCGCTCCCACGACGTTCCCACGCCCCACGGTGCTGCGCATGCCGCGGACGAGGGTGCTGCCCTCGCTGTCGTCTGCCTCGGCCACGACCACCCTCCTCGCCTCACCACCACGACGTCACGACAACGCGGATCGGACGGCCGGTGGCTCGACCGCCGGCCGTTCGATCATGCGGCGTGCTCGCTGTCCGCTCCACTCGGCCGCGGTGGCTCGCGATCGACTGGGGCTTCGGGTGGTCAGGGGACCGAGGGTGTCCGACCGGTCGCGGTGGACAGTTGCGCGACGGTGACGATGGTGACCTCGCGCAGCCTCCAGTCCAGTCGCTGCAGGTCGTCCATGGCGTCCTGCACCAGTTCGGGCAGGGACGTCGTCGCCGCCGGGACGACGTACACCTCGCCGGTGATGAGGTGGCCGTGCTCACGCAGCCGGATCTCCGCCTCCCGCACCCAGGCCAGGGACCGGACGTGCTGCTCCACCTCCTCGATGAGTTCCAGCGGCTCCTGCGCACCGGGGCTGGTGGGGACGCGGTCCATGAGGTCGGCGAAGGCGGCCTTGACGTTGCGCAGACCGTCGCGGGTGATGTCCAGGGAGATGACGATGGCGGCGACCGCGTCGGCCCACCACAACCCGGCTCCGATGCCGAGGACGCCGACGATGGCGGCCACCGCGGTGAGCCAGTCCGCCCGGTTCATCTCCGCATCGGCGTACAGGACCTTGTCGTGCAGTTCGGAGGCCATGGGCACCTTCCTGCGGCCCAGGACGACTGCCGGCACCGCGCTCCAGACGAGCGCGGCGATCATCGGCCAACCCAGCCACAACTGGAACCCGAACACCTCGATCAGTCCGATGGAGGGCCGCTCACGCGTCACCAGCCGCCAGCCCGAGTCGGCGAAGAGCAGCACACCCATCACCAGCAGGGCGAAGGAGGCGATCAGGTAGGCGGCGCTGACCACCCGGTGGAAACCGTACGGAAAACGCTGGCTGGCCGGGCGTTCGCGGAAGCGGGTGGTCACCAGGAACGCGATCGCCGGGAGCAGGCTGAGCAGGTCCTCCACCCAGGCGGCCTTCATGGCCTGCGACTGTCCCAGCACCAAACCCATCAAGGCGATCGCACTGATCAGGTAGGCGAGCGTCCACCGTTCCAGACGGACCGCCCGTCGGTACAGCCGCTCGACCTCGGGCGGCATCTCGTGCTCGGAGTAGGTCCTCATGCGCCTTCCTCGTCCAGCAGTTCCTGCACGTGGGCAGGCTCCAGACCCAGCAGGAAACGTTCGACCTCCACCTGCCACCCGCTCTCGCCCGAGCGCACGGCCCAGACGTGCTCGGCGGACTGCAGTTCGATCCCGGTCGCCTCCAGACTGTGCAGGTCCAACTCCCAGTCCTGCACCGCCACCGGTCCGGCCCCCTCACCGGCATCGGGGACGATCTGCGGTTCGGCGCCGGCGGCACGCAGGAGGCCTTCCAGTTGCGGGTCGGCCTCCAGGCGGACCGGCAGGTCCTGCACGTCGTCCGGAGCGGGCTCGCCGCGCGGTACGGCCACGACGGTGCGGACGGTGACGTAGGGACGGGTGAAGGTCACCTCACCGGTCCACAAGTCCTGGGTGGTCAGCCCGCCGACGACCAGGTCCAGCGCACCGTCGTGCAGGCCGGAGACCAGTTCCGCGGTGGCTCCGGAAGTCCACGTCACCTCAGCGCCCAGCTGCCCGGCGAGTTCCTCGACGAGCCGGACCTCCACACCCTGCGGCTGCGGGTCGGTGCCGGCCGCCGGCGGTCGCCGCCACGGCGCAGCCGGTGTGCAGTGCGTCACGAAGTCGCCCGGGAACTTGAGGTGGAAGCTCGTGGGAGCGACACTTAATGCACGAAGCATTCGCGAACGAAGCGAGATCGGAGACCGTCGTGCCCGTCGACGACAGCCGTGGCCTGCCCCGCACCCTCCAGCGCCCCCGGTCGAGGAACAAGTTCGTCGACCTCTTCCTCGACGCCGCGTTCTCCTTCACCGGACCGGCCCAGGTCGGCCAGTACGAAGGCCCCCAGCGCGGCCCGCGCACCGAGCAGGAGGCGCGCAGCGGGTACGCGCAGTGGGAACGCGTCACCGTCGGCGGGCACACCTACCTCGTCGAACGCGATCCCGCCGCCGGCTGACACGTCACCGCCGTAGCGAGTGACCGTTCTCCCCGCCGGTCTGGTCGTGAGGTGAGAGGTCGTGCTGCGACACGCCGCCGACGGCGGAGAACGTGTGCTCGCGGGTGGAGGCCCACTCCGCGATGAGCAGCGTCGCGTCGTCCTGCAGGACCCCGCCCTGCCGGGCCAGGACGTCGTGCACGATGCGCCGCAGGGTCTCCGGGGCCGGCAGGCCGGCGGCGGCGGCCTTCTGCAGGAGTTCTTCCAGACGTTCCTGGCCGAGGAACTCCCCGCCGTCGTCGCGGGCCTCGACGACCCCGTCGGTGTAGAGGACGATGCGGTCGCCCGGCTGCAGCCACTCCTCGGCCAGCGTGACCTCCCCCTGGCCCAGCCCGAACAGGACCCGGTGTCCCTCGTCGAGTTCCTTGACCACCCGCCCCTCGCGCATCAGCAGGGGAGCCGGGTGCCCGGCGTTCAGGTAGCGCAGCCGGCCCGTCGACAGGTCCAGTTCGGCGAGCACGCCAGTGGCGAACCGTTCGCCGCGACCGTGCTCGGCGATCAGCCGGTCGATCACCGGGACGCTCTCGGCCAGCCCCTGGCCGTTGCGGCGGTTGTTGCGGTAGGCCGCCAGGGCCAGCGTGGCCAGGATCGTGCCCTCGAGGTCGTGCCCGGTGGCGTCCAGCACCATGAGGTGAGCGGTGTCGTCCCCGACCCCGTAGTCGAAGGCGTCGGCGGCCACGTCGTAGGCGGGTTGCAGCAGGCAGGAGATCACCAGCCCCTCGCAGGCGAACGACAGCGGCGGCAGCGCCTGGTGCAGCAGTTCTGAGGCCACCGTGCGTGACCTCAAGCGGCGCAGGTGGTCCAGGCCGTCGCCGTACGGGCTCTTGGCCGCGACGAGGTGCCCGCACAGGTGGCTGAGCATCCGGCAGCGGTCCAGGAAGAGCTCGTCGTCGAGGTCGGGTCCCTCCGGAACGGTGACCTCGAGCACACCGAGCCGATCGGCGCCGTCCACCACCGGTAGCCACACCCCCGCGACCCCCGCGGGCGACGGGGTGGGTTCCATCGTGCGGAAGCAGCGTCCGGCGAGGGTGGTGTCGACGGCCAGCGGCCTGCGGGGAGGCAGTCCGGTCACCGGGGAGGGCAGCAGGAGGCGCTGCTCGTGGTCCACCAGGTAGAGCACCGCCGTCCAGCCCAGCGTGCGGGCCGCCTCCTGCACGGCGTCGGGGATCTGCCCCGTGGTGGCCAGGTGGGCGCGGTCCAGCATCGTGCGCACCATCGCCAGCGTCCTCTCGGAGTCACCACTGCTCACAGTCAGGCACCGTAGTCACGGCGCAGCTGAACGGCTCGGTCAGTGGGCCGGCGCTCCCAGCCACTCGGGGGCCGGGGCCAGGCCGAGCCGGTACCGCGCGGCTTCCTCGCTCGGGCTGTACGGCCCGAGGGCCAGCTGGAAGCTGCGCAGCAGCCAGCGGGTGCGCCGCAGACGTGCGCGCGCCGACGCCGACCGGTCGTCCCGTCCGGGCAGCCCGGCGAACCGCGCGATCGACGGCGACAGCACCAGGGCGCCCGCCGCGGCGAGTTCGGCGTAGAACCTCCGCTCGGTCGGGTTCAGCCCGGTCGGTGCGGCGATGAACCCCAGCAGGTCGGCGGGCACGGGTTCCAGGTCCGGTTCCAGCGCCCGCAGCGCGTCGGTGAGTTCCCGGCGGGTGGTGGGCAGGTCGGTCGCGCCGAGGGCCGTTGCGCTGCAGGACCACTGCGCCACGTACGCGTCGGGCCAGTCGCGCCCGAAGCGCCCGGTGAGGTCGTGTCCGACGGCTTGCTGGGCGGCGAGGAAGGCGTCGGTGAACGCCAGGTGCACCCACCGCAGGAGTTCGGGGTCCGAGGCCGAGTAGGCGCGGCCGGCGCCGGTGCGGCCGCGAACCCGCTCGTGCATCCCGCGCACCCGGGCCGCTTCCCGGTCGGCGAGTTCGGCCGACCCGAAGGTGCTGACGACGAGCCAGCGGGCGGTGCCGGCCAGCCGGCCCCACGGGTCGGTGCGGTAGGAGGAGTGCCGTCGCACCCCGGCCAGCGCCAGCGGGTGCGCGCCCTGCCCGAGCAGCGCGGCGATCCCGCCGACGAGGGTGGACAGGTCCCCGTGCACGCGCCACACGACACCGTCGGGTTCGAACCACCCCGGTCCCTGACCGACGAGCGCGATGTCACGGACCCAGTCCGGCGCCCCCGTGGGATCGTCGGAGACCCGGGACCGGAAGCTGCGGCGGACGCGTGCGGTCAGTTCCCTCGGGCGCGTGGGGCGCAGCAGGACCGGCACCCGGCAAGCCTCGCCCGGTCAGGCGGTCCCCGCACCTCGTGCCGCCGGTCGCAGCAGGCTGCGCCGGCGCTGCTCGGTCCGCTCCACCGCGCCCACCAGGTCGGGGAGCCGTGCGGCGTGGGCCCGGGCGTTCGGGCTGTCCGGCCCGTGCCGGTCCAGCACGTCCGTCAACCGCTGCGCCAGCGTCCAGGGCTGTCCTGCGGGTCCGGTCGTCTGGTCCGCCCACGTCAGCGCGTCCGCGACCGGGTGCAGCCCGGCCGGGACGACGTGGGCGCGGACGGGTCCGGCGAGGCCGAGCACCGCCGCGACGTGCACGGCGCCGGAGTGGTGGGCGACCAGTGCGGCGAGTTCGGCGGGCCAGCCCCGCGCCCGGAGGAACCGGGCGCCGTCGAGGGGGTGGAACCGCGCGGGGCCCGAGTCGGCGACCGCGTCCTGCACTGTGGGGGAGTAGCCGATGTCGTGCAGCCAGCCGGCGGCCAGCAGCAACGGACGCTGCGGCACCGGGAACGTCCCGGCCGCCTCGCCGGCGCGTGCGGCCACCGCGCTGCTGTGGATCCAACGGGCGCCGTCGGGCCCGAGCAGTTCCTGCGCCAGGTGGTGAGCGCTCTGAGCGAGCGGTGCGTCGGGGGTGAAGCGGTGGAGTTCCGGGTGGTGCACGCGGCCACGGTAGGTGGCGGAACGCGGTCCGGCGCGCTGAACCCGCTGCGGCGCAACGGTACGCCCGCGGCGGACCTGTGCGAGGTTTCCCGTGCCCGCCCACCGGGCAGCAGGTGGACCGGTCGAACGGGACAGCTGGGGCCGGTACCGACGGTGCGCGCCGGGCCGCCCCGGCGGGTCGTGGGGCATCCGCCGGCCCGCGGGGTGATGATTGCCCGGGCGCAGCGGACGAGGAAGGGAGCCGGACGTGACGGACCGTGCCGGAGCGACGCACGAGATCACCTGGGAGCACGCACCGGGCGGAGTGGTGGCCGGCCGGATCACGTGCCTGGACGACGTCGGCGGCTCCTGCCGCCAGACGTGCCTGGACGAACTCGGGTGCGAGGACCGGGACCACGCCCACCTGCTCGTGGACGCCGGCTGCTGCGGGGTGGTCGCCGAGGCGGAGCGCCTCGGCGCCGCCGCACTGTTCGACGGGCCCGCGGGGGCGCCCCTGCGCTCCGGGCCGATCCGCACCACCCGCGACGCGGCCGGCTGGACGTGGACCTACCTCACGCAGGAGGCGGCCGCCGGCTCCGGGCGCCGGGGACGGGTCCGCTCGGCCGCCTGATCGGCGCCCGCGGCGTCAGGACCGCTCCACGAGCCGGGCGACGCCGTCGAGCAGCCGCGCCAAGCCGCACTCGAAGCTGCTGCGGGCGTCGGCGGATTCGCGGGCGGCGCCGCGCACGTAGCGCATGACCGCGGTGACGACCTGGACGCGGTGGGCGTCGTCGAGTCCGGTGCCGGCCACGGCCCGCAGTGCGCTCTCGAACGCGGTCAGCGAGTGGGGCCCGAGCGGGCCGCGCGTCCACGGGATCCCCAGGACCCACGGATGGCGGTGGGGCAGCTCGTACTCCTCCCGGGCGGCCACCTCGAGCCTGGCCCGCCAGTCGCCCTCGACCTGGTCCAGGTCGGGCGACCCGGCGTTGACGAGGTCGACCACGGCCTGCAGGAGTTCGGCCTCGCCCGCGACGTGCCGGTACAGCGACCTCGGCGTCGGCGTCGGCGTCGGCGTCGGTTGGGCGATCCCCGCCTCGACGATGCGCCGCGCGTTCAGGCCGTCACCGGCGAGGAGCCGGAGCGCATCGCGCGGGACGTCGAGGAGCTCCTGCGGTGAGCGGCCTCAGTGCTCCCCGCGGTGCCCCCGGTGTGCTGACGGGTCTCGTGCGGGAGCCGGGCCGCTGCGACAGCGACCCGGCTCCGGCACGACCCCAGGCTCAGCTCTTGACGGAGCCCTCGGTCAGGCCGCCCTGCCAGAACCGCTGCAGGACGATCATCAGGACGACGAGCGGGACGACCGAGACCAGCACGCCGCCGGTGGTGAGCTGGTAGAACTCCGGCAGCCGGTCGGTCTGGGCGCGCCAGTTCACCAGCCCGAGGGTGATGGGGAACAGCTTCTGGTCGGCCAGCATGATCAGCGGCAGCAGGTAGTTGTTCCAGATCCCGACGAACTGGAACAGGAACACCGTGACCAGGGCCGGCGTCATGAGGCGCAGGCCGAAGGTGTGGAAGATCTTCAGCTCACCGGCGCCGTCGATCCGGGCGGCCTCCACGAGCGAGGGCGGCACGGTCGACTGGGCGTAGATGCGGCACAGGAAGAACCCGAACGGCGAGACGAAGCTCGGCAGCAGGACCCCGAGGTAGCTGTCGGCGAGCCCGAACCGGCTGAACATCAGGAACAGCGGCAGCGCGGTCGCCGTCGCGGGCACCAGCACGCCACCCAGGACCAGGCCGAAGACGCCGTTCTTGCCGGGGAAGTCGTACACCGCCAGGGCGTACCCGCCGGCCGCGGCCAGGTAGGTGGCCACCAGCGCGCCGCCACCGGCGTAGAGCACGCTGTTGCCGAACCAGCGCAGGAAGATCCCGCCGTCGTAGCTGAAGACCGAGGTGACGTTCTCGACCAGCTGGCCGACCGCGTTGGACGTGAACCAGAAGCCGTTGGTGCTGAACAGTTCCCCCGTCGACTTCGTGGCCGCGACGACGACCCAGTAGACGGGCACCAGGAAGTAGGCCGCGACGGCGACCAGGACCGCCGTGACGATGATGCGGCGGGCCGCCGGCGGTCTCGTGGCGCTGCCGGTCCCGGACGTCGCGGGGGCGGGCGCCTGACGCTGTTCGGAGGTGAGGGTGCTCACGGCTCTTTCCTCCCGGTGAGGCGCAGGAACGTGAACGACAGGACGAAGGCGGCGACCGCGATGAGCACGGCCTGGGCCGAGGCGACGCCGTAGTCGTTGTAGGAGAAGGCGGAGGAGTAGGCGGCGAAGTTCGGCGTGTACTTCACGTCGATGGCCGGGGAGACGTCGCGCAGCACCTGCGGTTCGGCGAACAGCTGCAGGGTGCCGATGATCGAGAACACCGTCGTCAGCACCAGCGCGGGCCGGATGAGCGGCAGCTGCACCGACCAGGCCACGCGCAGCGGACCGGCGCCGTCGACCTTCGCGGCCTCGTACACCTCACCGGGGATCGCCTTGAGCTGGGCGATGACGATGAGCATGTTGTAGCCGGCGTAGGTCCAGGTGACGATGTTCGCGATCGACCACAGGACGGTGCTCGCCCCGAGGAAGTCGACGTCCAGACCCAGCCGGGCCAGACCCGCCACGACGGGCGAGAAACCCGGCAGGTACAGGAACGACCACAGGATGGAGGCGATGACGCCCGGGATGCCGTAGGGCATGAAGTACGCGGCCCGGAACAGTCCCGGCCAGCGGGCGCTGGCCGATTCCAGCAGCAGGGCCAGGACCGTCACCGAGACGATCATCACGGGCACCTGGACGAGGCCGAAGAGCAGGACGCGGCCCACGGAGTCGAGGAACGCGGTGTCGGCCAGGGCCCGCTGGTAGTTGGCCAGGCCGGCGAAGGAGGAGGAGATGCCGGTCTCGCCGAGCAGCCCGCCGCGCTCCACACGGGTCAGGCTCTGCCCGATCGCGTAGACGACCGGTAGGACCATGGTCAGCAGGAACAGCAGCAGGAAGGGGCTGAGCAGGATCCACGGGGCCCGGCGCTGAGCGCCCTGGACCCGCCCGGCCCTCCGGGTCCGTGCCCTCTGGGCGGGTGCCGCCATCAGACGTCACCTCCGGCGCGGACGGTGAGTCCCTTGTCGGTCATGATGCTGATCGTGTCCTCCTGCACCTGGGGGAGGGCGTCGACGAGCGAGCGGCCACCGGCCCCGCGCTCGCGGAACACCGTCGACAGGGCGTCGTTGAGTTCGAGGTAGATGGGCGACCAGATCCAGTCGGGGTTCTGCGCCTCGGAGGCCTCGACGAAGACCTCCTCGTTGTAGTTCTGCCCACCGAAGAACTCCGACGGTTCCTCGCGGGTGCGGCCGATGTAGTCCGGGTTCACCGACCAGCCGGTGCCGCTGTTCTCGATCTGGGCGTCGATCGCGGCCGGGTCGGTGGTCATCCAGTGCAGGAACTCCAGCGCCTCGGCCGGGTGCTCGGACGTGGCCAGCACCGCCGCCGAGGACCCGCCGAGCGTGGTGGACCCGTAGCCGGTGTCCGGCCAGACGGGCAACGGCGCGACACCCCAGAGACCCTCGGTCCCCGCGACCCCGGTCAGCAGGGCGTCACCCCACGACCCCGTGATGGCCGAGGCGATGTTCCCGGCCCCGGCCGCGGCGAACCACCCGGAGGTGAAGGCGCCGAACGAGGTGTCGTACAAGTCCTCGTCGAAGGCGGTGTCCAGCATCTGCGCCACCATCCGCGACGGTTCGCCGGCGATGTCGACGACCCAGGTGTCCCCGTCCGTCGTGAACCACCGGGCACCGGCCTGGGCGCAGTAGCTGGTGAAACTCCCCGGGTCGTTGATGTTCCAGGCCTCCAGCCGCCGGGCCGGGTCGGAGTCCTTCACCGCGCGCGCCAGGTCCAGCCACTCGGGCCAGGTGGCGGGCGGTACGGCACCGATCTCCTGCAGGATGTCGCGCCGGTAGAAGAACCCTGCGGGGCCGGTGTCCTGCGGTACGGCGAACACCCCGCCGCTGAGCGAGACCGCCGCCAGGTCGCTGTCGCGGTAGTCGCCCGCGATGTCGCCGAAACCGTAGCGGCCCAGGTCGACGAGCCCGTTCTGCAGCAGGAAGCTGGGGATCATCCGGTACTCGACCTGGGCGATGTCCGCCCCGCCACCCGCGGTGAGCGAGGCGAACATCTTGGCGTAACCGCCGTTGTTGCCCGAACCGCTCCAGACGGCGTCGACCTGGACGTCGGGGTGGTCGGCGTTCCACAGGTCGCAGACCGACTGCAGGTCCTTCAACCAGGACCAGTAGGTCAACCGCACCGGTCCGTCCGCGCGGGGAAGCACGGGTTCGGAGTTCACCGAGCGGGCCGCCGCCCCGACCGAACACCCGCTGAGGGCGAGCGTTCCCGCTCCCACCCCCGCCAGCACACTTCGTCGCCGTACCGCACGACTGCTCGCCTGCACCAGTCCTCCTCGCCATCGAGTTGCACTGCGGCCGAAAGGCAGCCGCGAATACCTTCCACTGGAAGACTCACAGGATATGGATCGGGCACCCACGGATGCAACAGTTGTGCGACGTGAGGTGTGTCGCGTCGAACCGCGGCGTTCGCCCGACGACGCGCGCCGGCGCCCGGCCGACGGTAGAAGAGAGGGCATGGTCAGCACCCACGAAGAGATCGAAGTCAAGTACGACCTGCCGCCCGGCGCTGACCTACCGCCCCTGGGGCCGCTGCTGCAGCAGGTCCCCGGCGCCGCCGAACGCGGCTACCGCGAGGGCGACCTCGGCGAGCACGAACTGGAGGCGACCTACTTCGACACCGCCGGGCTGGCGCTGAGCGCGGCCCGCATCACGCTGCGCCGCCGCACCGGTGGCCCCGACGCCGGCTGGCACCTGAAGACCCCCGGCCGGGACGGCGCCCGGCTGGAGCAGCGGGTGCCGCTGGGGCGGGCCGTCAAGACCGTGCCCGCGGCGCTGCGCCGGCTGGTGGAGGAGCACACCGGTGGGGCGGCGCTGGTCCCGGTCGCGCAGGTGAACACGCGCCGGCACGTCCGGTCGGTGCTGGACGCGGCGGGAACCCGCCTGCTGGAACTGGCCGACGACGTCGTGCAGGCCCGCCGCCTGCTGCCGCTGGAGGGGGCCGGTCAGGCCGCCGCCGCGGTGCAGGACTGGCGCGAGGTCGAACTCGAACTGGCCGACGGCGACCGGTCGCTGTTCGACGTCGTGGACGCGGGGCTGCGCGCCGCCGGACTGCAGGTCTCGGCCAGCGGCTCCAAGCTCGGCCGTGTCCTGGCCGACGGTTCGGCCGAACCCGAACCCGAGCCCGAACCCGGATCCGAGCCCGGATTCGAACCCGGACCCGGACCCGCGCCCACGGCGCCGGCTGCCGCGCCCGCCGACCGCGTCGTCGAGCACGCCGGCCCGGGCCGCGCCGACCTCGGCCCCCGCTCCCGGGCGGGTCACGTGCTGGTGGTGCACCTGGCCGAACAGGTGCAGCAGGTCCTCGACCAGGACTCCCGGGTGCGCGCCGACGAGGCCGACAGCATCCACAAGATGCGGGTGGCGACCCGCCGCCTGCGCAGCGCGCTGAAGACGTTCCAGCCGTTGCTGACCCGTCCGACCAAGCCCCTGCGCGACGAACTGCGCTGGCTGGCCGCCGAACTGGGCGCCGCCCGCGACGCCGAGGTGCTGCGCGACCGCCTGGTGGCATCGGTGGCCGCCCTGGACGTTCCCGACGAACTGCAGCCGGCCGATCCGGCAGCGGCCGGCGCGGTTCCCGCCCTGGTGGCCGACCAGCTGGGATCGGCCTACCGCGCCGCACACGAGCAGGTGCTGGCCGAACTGGACTCCGAGCGCTACCGGCGGCTGCTGGACGCGTTGCAGGACCTCGTGGAACGCCCCGGGTTCTCCTCCCGCGGGCGGCGCCGGGCCGACCAGGTGCTGCCCCGGCGCGTGGCCAAGACGTTCGGGACGCTGGCCGACCTCGTCGAGCGCGCTCACCACGCCCCGGCCGGCGCCGAACGCGACGAGCTGCTGCACGAGGCGCGCAAGGCGGCCAAGCAGGTCCGCTACGCCGCCGAGGCGGTCAGCGTCGTCTTCGGCAAGGACGCGACCCGCTTCGCCCGCGCCGTGACCGAGGTGCAGGAGGTGCTGGGCGAGCACCAGGACTCGGTGGTGACCCGGCAGCGGTTGCGGGACCTGGCTGCGTCCGCCCGCCCGGAGGTCGCCTTCGCCTACGGGCGGTTGTTCGCGCGCGAGGAGACCCACGCCGTCACCACCGAAGCCGACTTCGAGCAGGTGTGGAACTCGGTGCAGGCCAAGCGGCTGCACCGCTGGCTGCGCTGAACCCCGCCTCCCGGCGCTGCCCGGGCACGCCCGCGGCGCCCCCGCCCGGGGGCGACCGTGTGGCAGACTCGTCGCCGCACGGCCCGCCCCAGTAGCTCAGAGGCCAGAGCGCCCGCCTTGTAAGCGGATGGTCGCCGGTTCGACTCCGGCCTGGGGCTCCACCACCGCGGGCCCCCTCAACCCCGGGGTTGCGAGGGGTTCGTGGGGTCGCCGTGCGACGGTGGGTTCTGCGGCGGCCCGGGAACGCTGGAGGGGCCCTGGTGGTCGGCCGGGGGCGCGTGCTCGGGCTGCGGTGCGGTGGGGTCGCCACCGGAGGGCTGGGCCCCCGCGGCCAGCTGCTCGGCCCGCGCCCGCAGGACGGTCAGCACGGGCTCGCGTGCGCCGTGCTCCTCCTCGTACTCGATCAGCGCGTCCAGTCCGGCGGTGTCCAGGGACCGGACGCGGTGGGCCAGGCTCGCCACCGGGAGGTGGTCGTAGTCGGGGATCGGCAGGGCGGCGTGCTCGTCGGCGCTCACGGGTGGACCTCCGCGGGTGCTTGCAGGTGGCGCGGCTCCGGGTTTGAACCTGTCCGACGAACATGCCCCCCCGGGTTCCCGGGCGCAACCGGGCGGACGGCGTCAGCCCCGTCCCGCGTCGCGCAGGACGCTGCGCGCGGCCTCCACGAGGTCGCCGGAGCGGTGCAGCGCAGCGCGTTGCCGGGTCGCGGAGGTCCCGTCCACCAGCACCCGGTCCACCAGGGCCGAGACCTCCTCGAACTCCCCGGCGTCCTCGAGGTCGTCGCGCAGTTCGGCCAGCAGCCCGCGCACGACCTCGGCCGCCGGGCGCGGGGCGCCGTCCTGCGGGTCCAGCAGGACGTCGCTCACGCCCGAGCGCGCCGCGCGCCACCGGGCGGCGCGCAGCACCGCCGGCCGCACCCGGGGCACGGGGTCCCCGGCGACGGCCCGCGCCGACAGCACCCGCACCAGCGACCGGCACAGCGCCGCGTGCAGGACGACGTCGTCCACCCGCGGGCACACGTCGGCGATGCGGAACTCCAGGGTCGGGAACCGGTCGGAGGGGCGCGCGTCCCAATACAGGTCCGCGACGCTGTCGGCGACGCCGGCGCGGCGCAGGTCCGCCAGCAGGGTGTCGAAGGCCTGCGCGGAACCCAGCTCCTCGGGCGGGCCGGTGCAGGGCCAGCGTGCGAACCACTCGGTGCGGTAGCTGTCGTAGCCCGTGTCCGACCCCTCGTGGAACGGCGAGCTGCCCGTCAGGGCCAGCAGCACCGGCAGCCAGGGCCGGACCCGGTCCAGCACCTGCACCGCCTCCTGCAGCGAGGGAACCCCGACGTGGACGTGGCACCCGCAGATGTTCTGCTGCAGCGCCAGCAGCCCCCACCGCTCCAGCAGGCCCACGTAGCGCGGGCGCAGGGTGAGGTGCTGCTCGTCCCACCGGGCGAACGGGTGCGTGGCGGCGGGCAGGATCGTGGCGTCGTACCGGGCCGCGGCGGCAGCGGCCTCGCGCCGGCCGGCGACGACCTCCGCGCGCACCTGCCCGAGCGTGCGGCAGATCCCGGTGGCGGTCTCCAGCTGGGCCGAGGCGATCTCGGCGGTGATCCCCGGCCCCAGGCGTCCGGCGAGCGCCTCGGCGTTCAGCGGCGAGGAGTCCAGCAGGCGCAGCGAGACCGCGTCGACGACGTGGAACTCCTGTTCCACCCCCAGCGTCGTGCCCGCCGGTGGGTGCGGCGTCACCCCGCGCCCAGCCGGGACCAGAGGCGGGCGGTGGTGACGACACCGGCGAGCAGGACGTCGACGTCGAGCGACTCGTCGCTGTCGTGCCAGTTGTCCTCGGGCAGTCCCGTGCCGAAGAACACCAGCGGAACTCCCAGCGTGGTGGCCAGCAGGTGGGCCGGGGAGCCGCCGGCGTTGCGCATCCGGCCGACGGGCCGGCCGAAACCCTCCGTCATCGCCGTGCGCAGCACCTCCAGGGCGGGCAGGTCCTCGGGGGTCACGTAGGGTTCCTGGCCCTGTTCCTCGACGATCTGCAGCCGGTAGGCCACGCGCTCGCCGAGGTGGTCGGCGACGAAGCGGCGCACCTGGTCGGCCACCGCCGACACCGTCTGCCGGGGGACGGTCCGGATGCTGATGTCGGCCATCGCGACGGAGGGGATGGCGCCCTGGGACGGGCCGACGGGATCACCGGCCAGCAGGGCCGCCACCTCCAGCGAGGGCCGGACGAACAGCAGTTCCGGCACCGACCACCCCTGTTCGCCGCCGACCGACCGGGTGCTGCTGCGTTCCAGCCAGTCGGCCTCGTCGTAGGGGAGTTCGGCCAGCCCCCGCCGCTCGGCCGGGCCGGGTTCCTCCACGTCGTCGTAGAAACCCGGCAGCGCGATGCGCCCGGCGTCGTCGTGCAGGGCCGCCAGGACACGGGCCAGTTCCAGCACCGGGTTCGGCGCCGGGCCGGAGACGGCGCCGGAGTGCACGTCGCGGTAGGGCCCCAGCACCTCCAGCACCGCGCTGATCGATCCCCGTACCCCGGTGCAGACGGCGGGCGCCTGCTTGGACCAGGTCGTGGTGTCCGACAGGACGATCAGGTCGGCGGCCAGTTCCGCGCGGTGCTCCTCGAGCAGTTGGGCCAGGTGGACCGAGCTGGACTCCTCCTCGCCCTCGACGAGGAACGTCAGGTTGACCGCCGGCGCCGCGCGGTTCCCGGCGGTCAGGTGCGCCCGCAGCCCCCACACGTGGGCCAGCACCTGCCCCTTCGCGTCGGAGGCCCCACGGCCCCACACCTTGCCGTCGCGCACCGCCGGCTCGAACGGCGGGGTCTGTTCCCAGTGGTCGTCCTT
The DNA here is from genome assembly GCF_050871945.1 of Kineococcus deserti. Taxonomy (NCBI): domain Bacteria; kingdom Bacillati; phylum Actinomycetota; class Actinomycetes; order Kineosporiales; family Kineosporiaceae; genus Kineococcus; species Kineococcus deserti. The sequence continues at coordinate 140,468 of NZ_JBJLSI010000001.1, forward strand.
GGCCGGGCGCACGTCGTGGTGGCTGTACACCAGCACGGTCGGGGCCCCGGGCGCGGCGTGCCAGCGGGCGAAGACGGCCGGCGCCCCCTCGGTGCGCCAGACCTCCACCTCGGGGAACCCGGTGTCGCGCAGCGTCCCGGCCAGCCAGTGCGCCGATCGGATCATGTCGGGGGAGTTGCCGGGGTTGCTGGAGACCGACCGGATGCGGACCCAGCCGATCAGGTGCTCGAGGAGTTCGTCGCGGTGCCGGACGGCGTGGTCGCGCACGGCGGCGAGCTCCTGGTCGGACGGCGATCCGGGTGTCATCGGTGACCTCCGCTGCGGGGATCCGGGCCGCGCGCCTGGACCCGGCCCCATGGAACCACGCCGGCGGTGCGGGCGCTCCGCCGTCCCGCTGCCGTCCCACCGACCGTCGAGGTGTCGCCTGGACGAACTCACCCGGCGGACGGGTCCCGCCCCGGCCGGGACGGCGCGAGGGTCGTGCGTGGCATCCTGGAACCCCGGCACGGGCTCGTGCAGGACGACACGGCCGTGCTCGTCGCGCAGTGGCGGAGAGGGCAGGAGCGGGAGGGAGATCGCGGTGAAGACGGCAGCCAGCGGAACGTGGTACCCGGACGAGGGATCGCGTCTGCCCTCGGGTGAGGCGCACGCGTGGGAGCCGGGGCAGAACTCCACGGCCTGCGGGGTTCCGTTGCGGCGCGCGGGGTTGGTGCGGTTCCCGCACGTCGACTTCGCCGACCTGGACCAGTTGACCGGCGGCAGCGGGGACGAGGTCCGGTGGACCTGCCCCAAGTGCCTGGCGGCCACCGGGCAGCGGCGGCGGGAACGCCGGTGGGAACGGACGAACCCGCGCCCCTGAGGCCTCAGACCGGGCGGTACCACCCACCGGCGAGTTCCCGGCACACCGTCCGGGTGCTCAACCCGGCGCTCAGGCTCCCGTCGAGTCCCGACTCGGCCAGGGCCCGCCGCACGGCGGGGGACGGCGAGGTGGTCCACGTCCACCCGCCGCGGCGGGTGGCGGTGGCCCCGAGCGAGACGAGGGTCTTCAGGCCGGGCCCGGCGATGGCGGTCACCCGGCTGACGTCGACGACGAGGTAGCGGGAGTTCTGCAGTTCGCCCTCACCACCCTCGAGCAGCAGGTGCGCGCCGCGGTCGTCCATCTCGCCGCGGGCGTGGATCAGCGACAGCAGGGGGAACCGGGAGATCGAGAACAGGAAGTGCATCCGCCCTCCTTCGGCGCGGCTGCAGGCGCCCGGGCTGGACCCGTGGGCAACGGTAGGTGCTCCTGCGCGTGCCGCAACTCGGACCGGGCGGTTCAGCCGAGCAGCCCCGCGCCCTGCTGCTCGGTCAACCGCACGTCGACGACCATCGGCACGTCACCGGCGAGGGCCTCGACGACCGCCCCGGCGATCTCGGAGGCGTGGCGGACCTCCACCAGGTCGACGTGGTCCGGGCACGACAACCCCTCCGCGTGACCTCCCCCGAGGTCGCACACGACGAGGACGGCGTGTTCGTCGCGCACCTGCTCCAGCGCGTGCGCCAGCTTGCCCTCCAGCGCGGCGCGCGAGCAGATCCCGACCGGGAGCCGGTCCGGGAAACCGGGCGCCGAGGCCAGCCAGCGCCGGAACTGCTCGTCGCCGTCGGTCTGGAACTCCTCCTGGAACTCGGGCACGAACACCGTCGCCTCGGGGTACTGCGCGAAGCAGTCCCGCAGGTGGTGCACCAGGGCCTCGGTGAGCTCGCCGGCCCGAACCCGCGCGTCGTCGCTCACGGCTGCTCCTGTCGTCGTCGGTGCCAGCCGCGTCTCGACCACTGCGGACGCTAGTCGCGCCCCCCGGACCGTGCGCGACGACGCACGGTGGGGCACGATCGGCGCCGGAGGGAAGGAGGTCGGCGTGCAGGTGAACACCGGACGGTCGGCGGTGCTCGGGGACCAGGTGCGCTCCGCGCTGGGGACGCGCTGGGTCGTGTCGCCCACCGAGGACGACGGCGAGGTGGTCGACCGCGTCGAGCAGGCCCTCTCGGTGCTGGAGGCCCTCCTCGACCTCGGCTGGGTGGACGCGGACCGCGTCGAGGAGCTGCTGCTCGGCGATCCGCTCGCACCCCCGTCCGAGGTCGGGGCCGCGGTCCGGTCGCTGGCCGAGGACCTCGCCGTCACCAGGCTGCGGGCGCGGACGGCGGGCGAGCGCAGCCGGGAGACCGTGGCCCGTGCCCGGGCCGTCACCGCACGCTCCGAGCAGCTGGCCGCCGAGGCGCTGCGGCGCGTGCAGGAGTCCCGGCGCGCCCGGGACGAGGCCCGCGACCGGACGGTCGCGCTGGAGCAGGAGGCCGACCAGCTGCGCACCGCGTTGCGCAACCGCCCGCACATCGAGCACGCCGTCGGCGTCGTCATGCACGCCCTCGGCTGCGACCGTGACACGGCCTGGGACGTGCTGAGCCGGCTGTCGCAGCAGACCAACGTCAAGGTCCGCACGGTGGCCGACGCCCTCACCGAACGCGTCGGCCGGGGCGGAGGGCTGCCGCCGGACGTGCTGGCCGCGCTGCGGGCCGTCGCCGCCGCGCGCCCGCCCCGGGAACCGGGTCCCTGACACGGTCGGCTGACATGCGTCGCTGAGTTTGCGCGGGGCGTCGGGAGTGACACGATTGGCCCAAGCATCGAACCCGCGGTGTGGACTGCGACGTGGGGAGTCAGCATGCGCCCGGCCGTGACCCGTGAGGAAGCGGATCCCGCCGTCGAGGTCGACGTCCTGACCCAGCGGCTGGAGGTCGTCTCCGAGGAGCTCGCCGTCGCCGACGACGAGCTCGCCGCCCAGCAGCGCGAGATCGACGACCTGATCACGCGGGAACTCGAGGCCCGGCAGGCGCTGAGCGCCGTCACCGCCACCGTGCCCGTGCCCGTCCTCGTGACCGATGCGGCCGGGGGGATCCGGGAGGCGAACCAGGCCGCGGCCACCCTGCTGGGTCTGGCCGTCGGGCGCCTGCTGCGCAAGCCGGTCCAGGCGCTGATCCACCCCGACGACCGCGGCGACGTGCGGGAGCTGGTCTCCCGGAGCAGCCTGGAGGGGAACGCCGAGGGGGTGCTGCTCGTCGTTCCGCGCAACGGCGCCCCCCGCCCCGTCCGCGTCGTGGTCACGTCCGACCCGCGCCGTACCGGCGGGCGCCCCAGCCTGACGTGGGTCCTGGCCCCGGACAGCTCGGACGTCCCGGCGGGGCTGACGGACCTGGACGCTCCGGACGACCCCGCCCTGCACGCCGTCGCCGGGCTGACGACGCTGCCGGTGGGGGAGCTGAGCACGCACGAGCTGCTGACCCGCATCGCCGCGCTGGCGACCACCGCGGTCCGGGGTGCGACCTGGACCAGCGTCGTCCTGGGCGACCCCGTCCAACCTCAGGAACTGGCCGCGGACTCCGAGGTCGCGCAGGGCGTCGACGGTGCGCAGTGGAACGCCGGCGAGGGCCCGAGCACCACGGCCCACCAGGACGACGTACCCGTGGTGGTGGCCGACCTGTCGACCGACGAGCGCTGGCCGCGGCTGGCCCAGGCGATGGCCCACAGCCCGGTGCGCAGCGCCCTGGCCGTGCCGATCCGCTCGCACCAGGACGTCGTCGGCGTCCTGACCCTGTACGGCGAGGAGACCGGCGCGCTGGGCGGCGACCGGCAGCTGGACCGCGCCCTGGTGTTCGCCGAGGCCGCCGCCGCCGTGCTGGCGGACCTGCACCGCATCGAGGAACTGCGCTCGACGGCGGAGAACCTGACGATCGCCATGAAGTCGCGGGCGACGATCGAGCAGGCCAAGGGGCTCATCGCCGGCTGGCTGGGCTGCAGCGTCGAGGAGGCGTTCGACACGCTCACCCGGCTGAGCCAGGACCGCAACGTCAAGCTGCGCGACCTGGCCGCCCTCGTCGTCGCCGACCCCTCACGCCACGACCTGGAACCCCTGCTGGAGCAGACCCACGCCCGGTTGCGGTCCCGCTAGGGCCGGCCGCCGCCCAGCTGGTCCATGACGACCAGCGCGCCGCCGTGTGCGGGAGCCCCGTCCAGCGCGCTGACCGTGACCTGCACCCGGATGCCGCGGCCGCGGCGGTTGACGGCGTCCAGCACGAACGACCCGCCCGCGGGCGGTTCCTCACCCGCGAGGACGGCCCGCAGGGCCGGGCCGACCTCGTGCAGGGGCAGCCCGATGTCCAGGTTCAGCAGGTGCTCGCCGGCGGCCTCGTCGGCCCGGATCCCCCACAGGTCCGCGGCCCAGGCGTTCCACACCGTGATCCGCATGTCGGCGTCCACGACCGCGACCCCCACGCGCAGGCTGGCGAACACGCCCTCCATGTAGGCGTTCAGGGCGCTGACCTCGTCGGTCCGCAACCGCAGCTCCTGGTTGGAGTTCTGCAGTTCGTCGTTCATCGACTGCAGCTCCTCGTTCATGGTCTCCAGTTCCTCGTTGGTCGAGTGGAGCTCCTCGTTGGTGGTCTCCAGCTCCTCGACCGTGGACTGCAGCTCCTCGTTGGTGGTCTCCAGCTCCTCGTTGGTCGACTGCAGTTCCTCGTAGGCGGTCTCGAGCTGGCGGTGCGCCTCCTCGAGCTCGTCCTGCAGCTGCCGCGACCGGCTGACGTCGATGAACACCACGGCGGTGCCCAGGACGTGGCCCTGGGTGTTGCGCAGCGGCACGACCTGGACGTCGAACCACTGCCGGTCCGAGCGCGGCCGGGAGAACTCCACGTCCCGGATCCACACCGTGCGGCGCTGGGTGTGGGCCTGCTCCACGGCCGAGCGCAGTTCGACCGGCCGGTAGCTGACCTCCAGGTCCTGGAAGGGCCGGCCCACGTCGGAGGGGGACAACCCGAACAGCGTGTCCGCGCGGTGGTTGGACAGCACCACGTTGCCGTTCTGGTTCAGCACGATCTGCGCGACGGGACTGGCGGCGAGCGCCTCGGCGCGCAGGCTCGTCGCGTCGTCGGCGGCGGCCGGGAACACCGTGGGCGTCACCGTCGCGCTGGGCCGGTGCGGGGCGCGGCTGCCGCCCACCCGGCGGAAGAACCGGTTCTTGAGGTCGACGGGGGTGAACAGCGACGCCTGGCTGAGCAGCATCTCGGCCTTGCCCAGGAACAGCAGCCCGTCGGGTCTGAGGGAGTAGTGCAGCCGCTCGGCGATCCGGGCCTGCGTCTCGGCGGTCAGGTACATGAGCGTGTTCCGGCACGTCAGCAGGTCGACGTGCGAGATCGGCGCGTCCTGCACCAGGTCGGCCCGGCCGAAGATCACCGACCGCCGCAGGTCCTGCCGGAACGTGAAACGTGCTCCGTTGGGCTCGAAGTACTTCTCCCGCAGCTCCTTCGGCAGGCTGCCCATCTCACGCTCGCTGTAGGTCGCGGTGCGGGCGTGCGTCAGCGCGTCGTCGTCGGCGTCGGTGGCGTAGATCTTGACCCGCTGCCGGAACTCCTCGGTCCCCAGCGCCTCGGCCAGGCAGATGGCGATGGTGTACGCCTCCTGCCCGGAGGCGCAGCCCGCGCTCCAGGCCCGGATCGGCCCGCTCGGGCGGGCGGCCAGCAGTTGCGGCAGGAACTCGGCGCGCAGACGGTCCCAGGCGTCGATGTCGCGGAAGAACGACGTGACGTTGATGAGGATGGTGTTGAACAGCGCGGTGAACTCGTCGGCGTCGACCTCGAGGCGGTCGCGGTACTCGTCGTACCCCGTGACGCCGACGTCGTCCATCCGCCGGTGCACGCGCCGCAGCAGGCTGGCCCGCTTGTACCCGGTGAAGTCGAAACCCCGCGCCTCCTTGAGGTGCTCGATGAGCTCCTCGAAGTCCTGGGCGCTGCCGCGGACGGGCTCCGGCGCGTGTTCCTGTTCCTGCTCCTGGTTCTCGTCCTGGTCGTCCACGGGCTCAGCTGCTCGTCTCGTCGGTCGGGGTGGGCTGGGGGTCACGGCCCTCGTGCGGACCGCGCAGTGCCCGGGAGGTCAGCAGCCGGCGGATCGTCGCCGCCGCCTCACCGGTCTCCAGGGCCCGGTCCAGGAACCGCTCGGCGGTGATCCGGTGCCCGGACTCGAGCGCCCGGTCGCCCATCTCCTGCGCCAGTGCCGCGCGTTCCTCCAGGCTGCGCAGGGCGACCCACAGCGCGCTGTCGAGTTCGGCGGACTGCTGCTCGTGCAGGCTCTGCGGGCTCCACGCGTGCCCCACCCGGCAGCGGAACCGCAGCAGACCGTGGTCCTCGATCCGCCACAACACCCCCGAGCAGTCGGGACAGGAGTACCCGGACGGTTCCCCGGGGTGTTCGCCGGACTCCACCGGCCCGAGGTCGAACTCGGCCATCGCGGTCTCCTCCTCCTGGATCCGCTCGTCGTCGGGGTCGCTCTCCCAGGGCGGCGCCTCCTGCCGGACCAGCCGCACCAGCAGGGGCGCGACCTCGGGCAGCGGCACCACGTGCTCGGGCCCGGCCGCCTCCACCGCCGCCCGGGGCATGCCGTCGTACAGGGCGTCGGTGGGGTCCTGCACGACGCCGATCCCGCCCTGGGCGCGCACGGCGACCAGCCCGGCCGCCCCGTCGTCGAGGGCTCCGGACAGCACGACCCCGATCGCCCGCGACCCGACCGCCCGCGCGGCCGAGCGGAACAGCGTGTCGACCGCGGGCCGGTGCCCGTTCTCCCGCGGACCGCTGCTGAGCACGACGTGGTCGCCGGACAGCAGCAGGTGACGGTCGGGGGTCGCGACCAGGACGGTGCCGTGCTGGAGGTGCTCCCCGTGCCGGGCCGACCGGGCGGGCAGCGGCCCGGCCCGGTCCAGGATCGCGGCGAGCGCGCCGGCGCCGGTGGGCGGGACGTGCAGCACCACGAGCACGGTGGCGGGAAGGTCGACGGGCAGCCCGGCGACGAGCGTCCGCAACGCCTCCACGCCGCCGGCGCTCGCGCCGACCAGGACGACGTCGCGGGTGGACATGGCGGCCAGCGTAGTGACCGGGACGACGCCCGGACCGGGTCGGTGGTCCCGCCTCGCGCGATCACCCTCGATCGACACGCGGCCGGAGGGGTACGGTCGGGGGGCCGGCTCGAGCACAGGGTTGGGAACCAGCCGCACGCCGACCAGCAGGACGACCAGATCACCGGCAGCACCGGTGGCAGGAGGGAGCAGCGTGTCGACGCCGTCTCCGCAAGAGTCCACCCCCCACGAACCCGGCGCGGACGCCGAACGCCCCCTGGGACGGGTCGCCGTCGTCGGGGCACCCGAGCGTCTCGTCGTCCGGATGGACGGTGAGATCGACGACGAGCTGCGCCTCGACCTCGACGACGCGGCCGCCGAGGTCGGCCGCCGGCACCGCCGGGACGCGGTCCCCGTGCACGTCGACGCCACCGGCGTGACGTTCATGGACTCCACCGGCGCGGCCTTCCTGGCCCGCCTCGCCGTGGCCGTGCGCCCCGCGCGGGTCACGGTGCACCCCAGCCAGCCCGTCGCCTTCCTCATGGACCTGACCCGCCTCGCCGACGTCCTCGACGTCGCGCCGGGGACACCGGACGCGTTCTGACGCGCGCGGATCCTGATCGTCGGCGACGATCAGGATCCATGTGCGAGTGGTTCCCGAGTGCCGAGTCCGCCGTCGTGGCCGACCGGTCCGCGGCCCGCCACGCACGGCGGTTCCTCGACGACCACTGGTGCGTCGAGCACGCCGCTCTGCTGCGTGGCCACGCCGACCTGGTCGTCAGCGAACTCGTCACCGAGGCGGTGCAGCACGGGAAGGCGCCCGTCGTGCTGAAGGTGGAGTGCGAAGGGCTCGACGGCGTGATGATCGCCGTCAGCGACGGCGACCCCAACGGCCCGCGGTTCCGCACCGTCGGCCCGGACGAGGCCCACGGCACCAACCTCGTCGAGGTCCTCAGCGACGAGTGGGGAGTCCGCACCCGGCCCGGTGGGAAGACCGTCTGGAGCCGTCTGATCGTCTGACGTGCAGAGGGACCGGGGCCCGGGGCCCGGTTGGCCTCCGGGCGAGCCGTCCGTCGCTTGAACGGGCAACCTTCGAACCCACGGAGGCCCGGTGTCGATCACCGCTGCGCTGCAGGTCGCCAGTCACCTCACCCACCAGGCACCGCTGCCGGGCCGGGGGGAGACGCGACGGCGCTGGCAGGTCCTGGCCACCCTGGCCGAACGGGACCTGACCCTCGCCCGCGTCACCGAGGCCCACCTGGACGCCGTCGCGATCCTCGCCGAGGCCGGCACGTCCGTTCCCGCGGGCACGACCTGGGGCGTCTTCGCCGCCGAGGCGCCGGCCGCCCGGCTCGAGGAGCACGACGGCGTGCTGCAGGGGACCGGACCCTGGTGCTCCCTGGCCGACGACCTCAGCCACGCCTTGGTGACCGCGCACACCCCCGCGGGCCGCCGGTTGTTCGCCGTCGACCTCGCCGCCGGCCGCGCCGCCGGCACGGTCGAGGTGGAGACCGGCACCTGGCACAGCCGCGGCCTGGTCGACGTGCCCAGCGGCCCCGTGCACTTCCGCGGTGCCCCGGCCGAGCCCGTCGGCGAGGTCGGCTGGTACCTGCAGCGCCCCGGGTTCGCCCACGGCGGGATCGGGGTGGCCGCCTGCTGGTTCGGCGGCGCCGTCGGCGTCGCCCGTCCCCTGCTCACCTCCGACCGCGACGACCCGCTGACCCGGCGCTCCCGGGGGCTGGTCGACCTGCGCCTGCAGGTGGCCCGACTCGCGCTGGACGCCGCCGCGTCGGCCGTGGACACCGGCCGGGCCGTCGGCGCCGCGGGTGAACTGCTCGCCGCCCGGACCCGCTCGATCGTGGCCGCGGCCTGCGAGGACGTGGTCACCGAGGTGGGTCACGCCCTCGGGCCGGCCCCGTTGACCTTCGACGCGGCCCACGCCGCGCGGGTCGCCGACCTGACCGTCTACCTGCGTCAGCACCACGCCGCCCGCGACGTGGCCGCCGTGGGGGAGATGGTGGGGGAGCTGCTCGACAAGACCGGGCCGGAGGAGACGCGGTGGCCGTGGTGAACGCAGGACCCGTCGAGTTCACCCACGACAGCCCCGGAACGGCCGAGGCGGAGTGGAGCCACTGGCCCGGACTGCACGATGTGCCCGAACTCGACTGGGACGGCGTGCAGCACGTGCTCGTGGTCGCCGCCCACCCCGACGACGAGACCCTCGGCGCCGGCGGCCACGGTGCACCGCCTGCGCATCCCCGACGGCGGCGTGGCCGGCGACGTCGCGGCGCTGGAGGCCCGCATCCGCCGCCTCACCGGGCCGGGCACGCTGCTGGTGGCGCCGTGGACCGGCGACGGTCACCCCGACCACGAGGTCGCCGGGACCGTCGCAGCGCAGGTGGCCGCGCAGAGCGGGGCCCGCTGCCTGCTCTACCCGATCTGGCTGTGGCACTGGTCCCACCCGGGCGACGAGCGGGTGCCCTGGCAGCGGGGGACGCACCTGGTCCTGGACGAGGCGGCCGTGCGGGGCAAGCGGGAGGCGATGGCGCAGCACGTGTCGCAGACCGGTCCGCTCTCGCCGCACCCCGGTGACGAGGTCCTGCTCGGCGCGGCCGTGCTGGCCCACTTCGAACGGGAGGTGGAGTTCTTCCTCCGGCCCGCCGGCAGCGCCCCGGCGGACAGCCTCGGCGTGGAGTTCTTCGAGCAGTTCTACGACGAGGGCGGCGAGGACCCCTGGGGTTTCGAGGACCGCTGGTACGAGCAGCGCAAACGGGCCCTGACCCTCGCCTCGCTGCCGCGGCGCGGCTTTCGTTCCGGGCTGGAGGTCGGCTGCAGCGCAGGCGTCTTCACCGTGGAACTGGCTGGCCGGTGCGAGGACCTGCTGGCCGTCGACATCGCGCCCTCGGCGCTGGGCAGGGCGACCGCGCGGGTGGCGCAGGCGGGGTTGTCGAACCGGGTGCGCACGCAGGTCGCCCGGATGCCGCAGGAGTTCCCCGCGGGGGAGTTCGACCTCGTGGTGCTGTCGGAGGTCGGGTACTACTGCGGGCACGAGGACCTGCGCGACCTGGTGGAACGGGTCCGGGGCTCCCTCACGCAGGACGGGGTGGTGGTCGCCTGCCACTGGCGGCACCTGGTCGCCGGGTACCCGCTGACCGGTGACGAGGTGCACCGGGTGCTGCGGGCCGCACCGGACCTGGAGGTCCTGGCCCACCACGAGGAGGAGGACTTCCTGCTGGACGTCCTGGTGCGGCCTCCGGTCGTCTCCGTGGCCCGGGCCGGCGGCCTGACGCCGTGACGACCCCTCGCAGGCTCACGCGCGTCGTCGTGGTCGTCCCGGCCCGGGACGAGGAGGAGACGATCGGCCGGTGCCTGGCCGGGCTCGAGCGGGCCACCCACCGCTGCCCGGTTCCCGTCGACGTGACCGTCGTGGCCGACCGGTGCAGCGACGCGACCGCGCAGACCGCCGCGGCGGCAGGGGTCCGCGTCGTCGTCTCGACCGCCGGTGCCGTCGGCCCGGCCCGCGCCGCGGGAGTCGCAGCGGCCCTGGTCGACGTCCCGCACGAGCAGTGGGCCACGACGTGGATCGCCTCCACCGACGCCGACTCCGTCGTCGCCGGTGGCTGGTTGCGCCACCAGGTCGAGACGGCCGACTCCGGGGTGGACCTGCTGCTGGGCACCGTCCTGCTGCCGGGCCCGGCGGGCTCGCACACCGGCTGGCGGGCGCGGTACGCGGCCGGGACGTGGGGGACGGGTCACCTGCACGTGCACGGCGCGAACCTCGGTGTCCGCGCCTCCACCTACGTCGCCGCCGGTGGATTCCCCCCGCTGCCGGCCCACGAGGACCGGGTGCTCACCGACCGCGTGCGCGAACTGCCCGGTGTCCGGGTCCGCAGTTCGACCAGGTGCCCGGTCCTGACCAGCGACCGGCTGCTGGGTCGCGCGCCCGAAGGCGTGGCGCGCGACCTCAGCGCCTGAACGACTACTTGTCGTCGCCGGTCAGGGCGTCCTTGACCTTGGTCACGACGTTCTGCGCGCCCTGCAGGTGCGCCCCGGCGCCCGTGCCGGGCTTGCCCGGGCCCTGGCTGCCGTCGTAGGTGACGAACTGCTTCGGGTCCGGCGCGGGCAGGATGCCCTGGTCGTCGGTCAGCGGCCGCAGTTCCTCGGTGCGGAACGGCTCGCCGTCGACGAGGCTGTTCGCGGTGGCCCACAGCCCCTGGCCGGCCTGGCTGCCCTCGGTGCTGGTGTAGAACACGTGGGCGGCGTCCTTGTTCTCCCACTCGCCGTTCGACTGCTCGATCTGGGAGTCGACGTAGCCGTCCTCGATGAGCATCTGGATGCCGAGCAGCCACTGCTGCTGGTGGTAGGTGTCGCGGGCCAGGTTGAAGGCCAGCATGTCCTTGACGCCACGGTCGTCGGTCATGTTCGCGATGCGGCTGGTCATCAGGCGGCTCTGCGCCTCGGCGGAGACGTTGGAGCGGAAGTCGCTGAGCAGGTTGCCGCTGGCGACGATGTACCCGGCGTTCCAGGGGTTGCCCAGGGAGTCGGTCGGGCGGGCGCCGCCGCCGGAGACGATGGCGTGCTGCGGGTTCTGGCCCCCCAGGACCGCGGCCAGGACCGGGTTGGCGGCGGCGGCCTTCTCGGTCGCCTCACCCGGGGCACCTTCGAGCAGACGGGCCAGCATGACGGTGAGCATCTCGACGTGCGAGATCTCCTCCGTCCCGATGTCCATGATCATGTCCTTGTACTTGCCGGGGACGCGGCAGTTCCACCCCTGGAACAGGTACTGCATCATGACGGTCATCTCACCGAACTGACCGCCCAGGATCTCCTGGAACTTCGCGGCGAACAGCGCGTCGGGCTTCTCGGGCTTCGCGGTGAACTGGAGTTCACGGGTGTGGCGGTACACGCGTTGTCCCTTCAACGTCGTCGAGTTCTCAACGATCTCCAGGTACCCCTGCCGGGAGGTCTCAAACGCGGGGGTGCGGGCAGTTCCGGGTCAGGTCTGCGCCAGGGTGCCGGGACGACGGCCTCGGGGTCGTCGTCCTCGACGTCGACGTCCAGCGCCCCCAGGCACCGGCGCAGCGCCGTGACGACGGCCCCGGCGGTCTGGCGGTCGCGCTCGGTGCCGAACTCCGCGCCGGCCTCGGCGGCCGACAGGCGTTGGAGTTGCTGGCGCAGGGCGTCGCGCCGGGCGGGCCCGCCGTCGGTGTCGGGGTACTCGTGCAGCAGGGCGGCCAGGCAGTCCAGCACCTCCGCCGTCTGCCCGCGCAACGGGACGCCGAGGGCCACCTGACGCTGTGCGGGGTTCTGCACCTCCAGCAGCAGTTCGGTGAGTTCCTCCACCCGTACCGCCACGTTCTCCAGCGCGACACCGGCGACGTGGTGCCGTCGGACCGTGTCGAGGTTCCGGCCGGCGCGGACGTTGCCGTGCAACGACTCCTCGGTCTCCTCCCGCGTGGCGCGCAGCGATTCGCGCACGGGGGCGACGGAGCGCAACCGTCCCGCCCACTCGTCGGGACCGGGCGGTTCGTCGGTGCGCAGACCGTCGGCCAGGTCGGCGAGCTGGTCGGCCAGGGCGGTGGCCAGGTCGTGCAGCGCCTGCGCCGAACGGGCCAGGGGGATCTCGGGAAGCAGCGCGTTGACCCCGACGGCCACGACACCGCCGAGCAGGGTCAGCGCGCAGTAGGCCGCGGCGTACTGGACGGGGTGCTCGGCCGACGCGGTCAGCACGAACAACGCCACGGTCAGGACCCAGCTGCCCTGGCCGCCGAAGAAGCGCCAGCCCGCCAGCAGGGTCGCGGCGAACACCAGCAGGGGCACCACGAGCAGGTCCCGCCCCAGCAACTGCCCGGCCAGCAGGGAGAGCATGGCGCCGCAGATGATGGCCGTGACGGCCCGTGCTGAGTTCGCCACGGAACTCCGCACGGTGGAGTAGGAGCTCACGACCGCGCCGAGGGGAGCGTAGTACGGGTACGTCTCGGCGACCTGCCAGGGCAACGCGAGGGCGATCGTCCAGGCCAGCGTCGCCGAGATCGCCGTGCGCGCGGCCAGACCGAGCCTGGGCCACCGGGCGAGAACCCGGTGGCCCAGCAGGGAGCGGGAAACCATCAGGGGTGCAGCGCGACCTCGAGGCAGCCGTCGCGTTCCGCCGACCGCCTGCCCCGCCACGTCACAGCTCGCACGGTCCCACCCTGCCTCCCGGGAGCGGCCCGGGCACCTCAGAGCGGCGGGCCGACGACCCGGGCCAGCACCCGCCCGCCGTCGACCTTCGTCTCCACGGTCGGCTGCGGCGCGGTCGCCGGTCCACCGTGCACCGTGCCGTCGCCGAAGCGGAACTCGCTGGCGTGCCAGGGGCAGGTGATGGTCGTGTCGTCCCCGGACCCCTTCACCTCGCCCTCGTGCAGGGGGCCCCCCAGGTGGGTGCACGTGTCGGTCAGCGCCTGCACCCGCCCGCCGCGGCGCAGCACGCACAGCGGAGCGTTCCCGATCCAGCGCTGGGCCGGCTCGCCGTCGGGCAGGTCGGCCAGCGGGCCGATGTCGGAGAACTCCTGACCGTCCCCGGCCAGGTGCACCAGGTGCTCGGCGTGGTTGGCGCCCGCGGCCCACCGGTAGGCCAGGTGACCGCCCAGCGCGCCGGCCGTCCCGGCCGCGACGGTTCCCGCCGAGCGCAGCAGCCGCGCGTGCCGGCGCGAGAGCAGTGAGGCCGTCCACAACGTGGCGGCGACCGCGTTGCCCGCCGCGTGCACGATCGCGGTGCGCTGCTGGTCGGGGTGCAGGTCCACGTAGTCGGCCCAGCCGGCCAGCGCCGTGGGGACCACCGAGGCCACGCTGACGGCGGCCAGGCCGCGGGCGGCGGGCTCCAGGGCGCGACCGCCGGGGGCGAGCACGGAGACGGTGTCCAGCAGCAGCGCCGAGACCGACGTCCCGACGGGCAGCTGCGCCAGGGCCGGGTGGGCGGGGTGACCGGCCGGGCGGCCGTGCAGCAGGGCGCGGACCCGGCCACCGGGCAGCAGCCGGTCGGCGACGTCCTTGGCCCGCTGCGCGACCGGGTCGAGCGCGGTCCACCGCGAAGGGGCGTCGAAGAGCGTGCTGATCAGGGGCATGGCTCCGTCGTACGCCCCCCGGGGCCCGCACGCACGGCGAGACGGTGGTTTCCGGCTCCGGTGACCGGGTAGCCGACGACCATGGACGTGCTGCTCACCCTGCTCGCCCGGGGCTTCGACGGACTGCCCCGGTCGAGCGCTCCGGCGCGGACCCGGCTGCTGGGACGGCGCGCGGTGGTGCTGCGCGGCGCCGAGGGCGTCCGCACGTTCTACGACTCCTCGCGGACCGAGCGCTCCGGCGCGGTGCCGGCGGTGCTGTCCCACGTGCTCTTCGGGCGCGGCGCGGTGCACGGCCTGGACGACGCCGAGCACCGGGTCCGCAAGGACCTGTTCACCGACGTCCTGGGCCCCGGGCACGTCGACGGGCTGCTGACGGCCACGGGTGAGGAGTGGCGGCGGGCGGTGAGCCGGTGGCCGGGGCGGCAGCGGGTGGTCCTGTTCGAGGAGGCCGTGCACGTCCTGGGCCGGGCGGTGCTGCGCTGGTCGGGCGTCAGCGACGGGGCCGACGAGGCCCTGGACGTCCGGCGGGCGCACGACCTCATGCGCATCGTCGACGGTTTCGGATCGGCCGGTCCCCGGTTCGTGCGGGCCCGGGCGGCCCGGCGCCGCTGCGAGGCGTGGGCCCGTGCGGCCGTCCGGGACGCCCGCGCCGGCCGGGTCCGGCCGCCGCGGGGGTCGGCGCTGGCGCAGGTCAGCGCCCACCGCGACGTGCACGGGGACCTGCTCGACGAGCGGACCGCGGCCGTCGAGCTGCTCAACGTCGTCCGGCCCACGGTCGCGGTGGCCTGGCTGGTGACCCAGGCCGCCGTGGCCCTGCAGCACGACAGCGGGGGACCGTGCTGGCGTGACCTGGTCCGCACCGCAGCCGGTTCCGACCGCGCCCAGGAATTCGCGGTCGCCGTGGCCCACGAGGTCCGCCGCCGGCACCCCTTCGTCCCGGCGCTGGCGGCGAAGCTGCGGCGCGGGTCCGTCGTCGAGGGCACCCGGCTGCGAGCCGGGGACCGGCTGGTGCTGGACGTCGTGGGAACCCACCGTGACCCCGCGCAGTGGCCCGAACCGGAGCGGTTCGACCCCGACCGCTTCGTCGGCCAGGGCATGCGCCCCGTCTCGCACGCCTTCACCCCGCAGGGCGCCGGGGACGCCCGCACCGGGCACCGCTGCCCGGGTGAGCCCGCGACGGTGCGGTTGCTGGCGCAGGCCGTGCGGGTGCTGGCGACGACGCAGTACCGGCTGCCGCCGCAGGACCTGCGCAGCCCGGCCCGGCCGGTGCCGTCGCGGCCGGCCAGCGGGGTGGTGCTGACCGACGTCCGGTTGCCGGACGCGCCCACGATGGGAGCGTGGTGAGATGAAGATCGCGATCACAGGAGCTTCGGGCAACGTCTCGACGGCACTGCTGCGCCGGCTGAGCGGAACCGGCCACGAACTCGTCGGGTTGTGCCGGCGGCTGCCCGAACCCGAGGGCGTCTACCAGCAGGTCCGCTGGGAGCAGGTCGACATCGCCGGGCCGGGGGCCGTGACCCGGCTGGCCGAGGTCTTCCGCGGTGTCGACGCGGTCGTGCACACGGCCTGGCTCATCCAGCCGGCCCGCGACCCGCAGGAACTGACCCGCGTCAACGTCGGCGGCAGCCAGAACGTCGTGGCCGCCGCGCTGCAGGCCGGAGTTCCGCACCTGGTCCACCTGTCGTCCATCGGCGCCTACTCCACGCACCCCAGCGACGACGCCCGCGTCGACGAGTCCTGGCCGACCGAGGGCATCCGGCCCTCTCAGTACTCGCGGGAGAAGGTGGCGGTGGAGCGGCACCTCGACGCCGTCGAGCGCGACCACCCCGAACTCGTCGTCACCCGGGTGCGTCCGGCCCTGGTGTTCCAGCGGGACAACGCCAGCGAGATCGCCCGCTACTTCCTCGGGCCGTTCGTCCCGACCCGCGCGCTGCGCCGGGTGCCGCTGCCGGTGCTGCCGCTGCCGCGGGCGGTCCGGTTCCAGGTCGTCCACGCCGACGACCTCGCCGACGCGATCGCGCGAGTGCTGGAACAGGTTCCGGGGGGAGCGTTCAACGTCGCCGACGAACCGGTGCTGCGCGGCCGCGACCTCGCGCTGGGGCTGAACTCCGCGCGCTACGTCGAGCTGAACCGTTCGCTGGTGCGCGCGGCGGCCGACCTGACCTACCGCGCGCACGTGCACCCGGTGCAGCCGGGCTGGCTGGACCTGGGCTACGGGGTTCCGGTGATGGACACCACCCGGGCCCGCACCGAGCTCGGGTGGTCACCGGCTCACGCGGCGCGCGACGTGCTCGTGGAACTGCTCGAGGGCATGCGCGACCACGCGGGCGCACCGTCCGCGGCCTTGCGGGGACGGACCGTGTTCCCGACCTCGCGCACGGGGATCTGATCGCCGGACAGTTCGGCCCGCAGCCGGCGCAGCAGCACCGACAGCAGCCGGGACACCTGCATCTGGCTCACCCCGAGGTCGGCGGCGATCTCGGACTGGGTGGCGTCCTCGTAGAACCTCAGGTGCAGGATCCGGCGGTCGCGCTCGCCGAGGTCGGCCACGGCCCGCCGCAGCGACAGCAGGTCGTCGACGGCCCGGGTCCGGTCGCCGTCCGGCGCCAGCACGTCGCCGAGGACGGTGGAGTCGTCCTCGGCGTGCTGCGGGGCGTCCAGGGAGATCGCCGAGTAGCCGTTGGAGGCGCGCCGGGCCTCCCGCACCTCCTCGACGCTGGCGCCGAGCCGCTGCGCGACGACCTCGTCGGGAGCGGCGTCGTCCTCCTGCAGCAACCGGCTGCGCAGTTCCTGCAGCCGCCGCGGCGGCCGCACGAACCACCCGTGGTCGCGGAAGTGCCGGCGCAGTTCTCCGGTGATCGTCGGGGTGGCGTAGGCGCAGAACTCGTGGCCGGATTCGGGGCGGAACCGCTGCGCCGCCTTCACCAGACCGAGCGAGGCGACCTGCACGAGGTCCTCCGCGGGGATTCCGCGGTTGCGGTACCGCCAGGCCAGCGCCCGCGCCAGCCCCAGGTGGTCGTTGACGAGCTCGTCAGGCGTCGGGACAGCGGTCGTCAGAGTGGTCATCCACGTCTCCAGAGGTCCCGAGTCACGGAATTCCCAGGCGAGCTGCTGCACCCGGCGCGCTCACTCCAACACCGACACCGGGGGGCGGCAACCGGAAAGGACTCAGCGGGAGTAGTTCCGGGACTTCGAGGTCCGCTGGGACTCCTCCAGCGCCGCGAACCGGGCTTCGGCGTGCGGCGGTAGCACCTTGCGTTCCCGCACCAGCCACGGCAGCCCGGCCACCGCGTCCAGCACCCCCAGCGCGCTCGTGCGGTCCGGCGGCAGACTCCTGAGCAGGTCGCGGGTGCGTCGCGTGGCGGCCGGTAGTGGACGGCGCAACCAGGTGAACCACAGGGTGTTCCGGATCCCGTTGCGGCGGCGGCGGGTGGACTCGCGCAGCACCGAGGCCTGGTGGTGGATCTGCAGGTCCTCGACGTAGCACAGCTCCCAGCCGGCCGCGGCGAGGTCGGCGGCCAGCAGTTCCTCCTCGCCGCCCAGCCACAACCGGCGGGAGAACCCGCCGACCTGCAGGAAGGCGCTGCGGCGCACCACCGAGGCACCGGCCAGGAAACTGCCCAGCGCCGGTCCGGGCAGTCCCGGGGCGCCCTGCACGGGGGATTCGCGCAGTTCGGTGACGATGCCGTCCTCGACCCCGCCGGGTTCGACGAGGATGCGGGCGGTGAGCACCGCGATCCGCTCGTCGGCGTCGAACAGGTCCGCCGCGCGCTCCAGCGAACCGGGATCCCACCAGGTGTCGTCGTCGCAGAACGCGACGTAGGGAGTGGTGGCGCTCGCGACACCGGTGTTGCGCGCGACCGCGCCCTGGTTCTCCGGCAGCACGACGACGTCGAGCCGCCGACCGCCGGCGCTGTCGCGGGGGTGCGCCTCGCGCAGGGCCTGCGCCGTGCCGTCGGTGGAGGCGTTGTCCAGGACGATGACGCGGGGGCGTTCGGGCAGTTCCAGCAGCCGGCGCACCGCCACGAGGGCCTCCTCGCGGCGCTGCCAGGTGATGAGGACGACCGTCACCCGCTCGTGCGCGGGGCCCTCGGGGATCTCTCGCGGCTCAGCCACGGGCGAGGACCTCCAGCCGCCGTTCGACCAGCGGGTCCGGTCCTCGGCGTTCCCGCAGCGCGGCGGGGATGCGGGGGACCGCGGCCAGCGCGCCGGAGCGGGGCTCACCGCCGTGCACGAGCGCCGACACCGTCGAGCGGGCCGCGACCCGCACCGGCCGGCGCATCCACGCCGTCAGCAACGCGTTGCGCTGCAGCAGCTCCCGACGCTGCTGCGCCGTGCCGCGGCTCGGTGAGGGGTGGTGGTGGGCCACGACGTCGTCGACGTAGGCCAACCCCCAGCCCGCCGCGACCAGGTCGTAGGTCACGCGTTCCTCCTCGCCCCCGAAGTGGACGACGCGGTCGAACCCACCCGTGGCCAGGAACGCCTCGCGGCGCACGACGGTGGCGCAGGCCACGAACCCCAGCACGTGCGGGCCGGGCAGGTCCTCGTCGCGTCCCCAGGGGGCCGAGGCCATGTCCTCGCAGACCGGGTCCAGGTCCTGCTGCGGCCCGACGAGCGTGCGCGCGGCCAGCAGCGCCAGCCGGGGGTGCGCCTCGAAGACGTCGGCCGCCCGGTCCAGCGCACCCGGCGCCCACCAGGAGTCGTCGTCGGCGAAGGCCACCCACGGGGTGCGCGCGGCGCGGACGCCGAGGTTGCGCGCGGTCGCGCCGAGGTTGCCGCCCGGGCGGATCAGGCGCAGCTGCGGCAGCCCGGCCCCGGCCCGGCGGGCGGCCTCGTCGGCGACCACCGACGCCGTCGCGTCGGTCGAGCCGTTGTCGACCACGACCACCTCGGCCTCGTGGCGGGGCAGGGACGAGCGCAGGTCCTCGGCGCGGTCGCGGGTGGCCACGACGACCGTGACGCGTGGTGGGCCGGGTGGCGTGGTCATGCAGCGGACGGTACCGACGAGCGGAAACCACCGCGCGGTGGTTGCATCGGGGCGTGCCCGATCTTCCCCTCCCGCTCGACTTCCGCAGGGCCGTGGTCACCGGTGGCGCCGGGTTCCTCGGTTCGCACCTGTGCGAAGCCCTCCTCGACGCCGGTGTCGAGGTCGTCTGCCTCGACAGCTTCCTCACCGGGACCCCCGCCAACGTCGCCCACCTCATGGAGCACCCCGGTTTCCACCTGCGGCGGTGCGACATCACCGAGTACGTCCACGTGCCCGGCCCGGTGGACCTGGTCCTGCACTTCGCCTCACCGGCCTCCCCGGTGGACTACCTGAAGCTGCCGCTGGAGACCCTCAAGGTCGGGGCGACGGGGACCTGGCACGCGCTGGGGCTGGCCAAGGAGAAGCAGGCGCGGTTCGTGCTGGCCTCCACCTCGGAGACCTACGGCGACCCGCAGGTGCACCCGCAGCCGGAGACCTACTGGGGCCACGTCAACCCCGTCGGGCCGCGCGGGGTCTACGACGAGTCCAAGCGCTACGCCGAGGCCCTGACGACCGCCTACCGCACCACCCACGGCGTCGACACGGCGATCGTGCGGATCTTCAACACCTACGGTCCGCGGATGCGCGCCGCCGACGGTCGCGCCATCCCGACGTTCATCCGGCAGGCGCTGGCGGGTGAGCCGGTGACGGTGGCCGGGGACGGGGAGCAGACCCGCTCGATCTGCTACGTCTCCGACCTCGTGGCCGGGATCCTGCAGCTGGCCGCCAGCGGGCACTCCGGCCCGATGAACATCGGCAACCCGTGGGAGCTCAGCGTCAAGGCGATCGCGCAGGACGTCATCGCCGCGGCCGGGTCGGACTCGCCGATCGAGTTCGTCGGCCGGCCCGTCGACGACCCGCAGGTGCGCCGGCCGGACACGACCCTGGCGCGTTCCGTCCTCGGCTGGGAGCCCCGGGTGAGCTGGGCCGACGGGCTGGCCCGCACCGTGCAGTGGTTCCGCGACGAGCTGGCCGCCGCGGCGCAGGAGGAGGCGCACAGCAGCGCGACGACGAGCGGGACGACCAGCAGGACGCTGGACCTGCGCGAGCCGTCCGAGGCGGTTCCCCCCGTCGCGTGAAGGACTAGGGTGGGCGCGTCGCGAGGTCGAGACGACGGCCCGCCGTCGCTGCCCCTGCGAGGAACCCATGCCCGGATCCGAGTCGAGAACCCGGCCCGCCGTGCCCCGCCTGAGCGTGGTGCGCGATCCGGACGAGCCGCTCGTCGTCGGGGGGAAGTCGTCCCTCGCGGCGGACCTGGCGGCCCTGGCGCGCGACCTGCAGCAGGAACGCCGGCCGCAGGACGTCATGCAGCAGATCGCGGTCAGCGCCGTCGCCATGGTCGGCGCGGACCACGCCTCGATCAGCCTGGTCCGCCGGCACCGCGAGGTCTGGTCGGCGGCGGTCACCGACGAGGTGGCCCGGACCTTCGACGCCTCCCAGGAGGAGCTCGGCGAGGGGCCGTGCCTGGACGCCATGTACAGCGAGCAGGTGGTCCGGTCCGAGGACCTGTCCGGTGATCCGCGCTGGCCCGTCCTGGCGACGCGCTCGGTGCAGCTGGGGGTGCGCAGCCTGCTGTGCTTCCAGCTGTTCGTGCACCGCGGGACCCTCGGCGGGCTGAACCTCTTCGCGGCCCGGGCCGGGGCGTTCGACGAGGAGGCCGAACTGGTCGGTGCCGCGGTCGCGGCCCACGCGGCGGTCGCGCTGGCCGACACGCAGCAGTTCTCCGACCTGACCACCGCCCTGACCACGCGGGACGTCATCGGGCAGGCCAAGGGGATCCTCATGGAGCGCTTCAAGATCGACGCCGACCAGGCGTTCGCGCTGCTGACCCGGATCAGCCAGAACCGCAACGTGAAGCTGCACGACCTGGCCGAGGAGCTGGTGCGCACGGGAACCCTCGACACCGGCCGGTGACGGGTTGCGGCCGGGCTCGTCCGAGCCTCCGGCGGGCGAGCCCGGCCGGCACCGCCTACGGTCGTCGGAGCACCCAGACGCGAGGAGGACCGACGATGACCACACCGTCCGAGGAGCCGGGCACCGGCCAGGCCGCCGAGGAACCGACGAAGAACGGTTACGGCAACGACACCGGGTTCGCGGCGGAGGCCGAGGCGGCCGACGACACGGACTCCCAGGACGACGACCCTGCGTGATCGTGGGGTGACGGTGGTCGTGTAGGTTCTCGTACCCGGGTTGAACTCCCAGCCTCCACCACGCACGTCCGCTCGACTCCTGGCGCGATCCACGAGGAACGGTGGCGTCAGGAGGGCTGCCTGCCTGGTCCCGCACTGACTCCTGCCCTCCCGTCGCTCCGCCGGCGGGCCGGGCAGGAGGGGAACCCGATGCCGTTGGCGCTCGAGGCGGCACACCTGCAGCTGGGGCAGATCCCGCTCTCGCAACCGCTGTCGTCGGTCCTGAAGCGGGTCGCCGATCTCGCGGTCCAGTGCGTCCCCGGTGCCGACGACGTCTCGGTCGCCCTGCTGCGCGGCCGCCGCGCGCACACCGTGGCCTTCCACGGCGACCTGGCCTCCACCCTCGACGAGCGGCAGTACGCGCCGGGTTCCGGGCCCTGCCTCACGGCCGCGCAGTCGGCTCGGGTGGTCCGCATCGGCGACACCGCGCGCGACGACGCCTTCCCGGACTTCTGCGAACTGGCCGTCCGCCGCGGCGTGCGCAGCGTCGTCAGCGTCGGGCTGCCCGCCTCGGACCGCTGGCAGGGTTCCCTCACCGGCTACTGCTGCGGCGAGGAGGCCGATCCCCGCACCGCGGCCGAGGTCGAGGCGGCCCTGGTGCGGTTCGCGCAGCTCGTCGCCGTGACCCTCGACAACGCCGCGGCCCTGGCCGAGGCCGGCGACCGGGCGCAGAACCTGCACATCGCGATGCAGTCCCGCGCCGTCATCGAACAGGCCAAGGGCGTTCTCGTCGCCCGGCACCGCGTCGACGCCGACCGCGCGTTCGAGATGCTGACGACGATGTCGCAGCACCGGAACCGCAAGGTGCGCGACATCGCCGAGGAGCTCGTCACGTCCGCCGCAGGGACCGCCGGGGACGGCGCACCGCAGTAGCACCGTCACGGACGGCGGAACGGATCCGCCCCGGAACGAGGTCATCCCCGCGCCGAACGCATCCCGGCGCCCCGAAACGAGACGTCCCGGCCCGCAACCGAACAGCGCCACCGCGACGATGTGGGGCACAGGTGCGCCACGGTTAGCTTCGAGACCACGACCGGCCCGCCGACGCCTCGAGCCAGCGGGCCGGTCGGGGACCTCGAGAACGTGCGCAGGGAGCGAACGGTGACCACGGAACCACTGACCAGACCGACCGAGCTGTCCGAGCTGTCCGAACTGCCCGGGTTGTCCGGGTTGTCCGAGTTGTTGCGGCTCGCCGAGCACGTCACCTCCTGGCACGAGCAGCCGACCGCGGCCGACGTCCTGGGCCTGGTACCCGCCGCAGCCCTCGGGCTCGTCGGCGCGGCGGTGCACGCGGCCACGTCCACCACGCACCGCGGACACGGCCCGCTGATCGTCGCCGCGAGCGACGCGGCGGCGCGCGCCCTCGACACGGTGCAGGGCGACCTGGACCAGGGACCGGTCGCGCACACGGTCCTGGACGAACCGGTGATCAGCGTCCCCGACCTGACGGCCGACCCCCGGTGGCCCGCGCTGTCCCGGTGGAGCCTGACGGCGGGCGTGCGCAGCGTCCTGGTCCTCCGGCTGACCTCCAGCCGCCACCGTGCGACGTCGCTGACGCTGAGCTCGCCGCAGCCGGACGCCTTCGACGCCCGGGCGCACGCCATCGCGGTGGCACTGGCGCGGCACGCGGGTGCGGCGGTCACGGCCCTCAGCAAGCAGGAGCACCTCACCCTGGCCCTGTCCCGTCGTGACGTGATCGGCCAGGCGAAGGGGATGCTCAAGGAGCGCCTGCAGATGACCGACGACCAGGCGTTCGCCCTCTTGACGAGGTGGAGCCAGGAACGCAACATCAAGCTCCACCAGCTCGCCGAGGACATGAGCCGCGGGGGTCCGGTCGACGTGTGACGGTGCGTGCGTGGGCGTTGCCCGCAGGAGGTCGCGGTGGTCCCCCCGGGTACGACCGTCCGCCACCGGTTCGCGACCACGGACCTGGACGAGGCCTACGACTTCGTGGCCTCGACGTACACCGGCCACCGCCCGGAACCGCTGACCTCCCAAGGCCCGTTCCAGTTCGACGTCGTGCGGCTGGCGTCCCCGCACGTGACGGTCGACCGCC
Organism: Kineococcus deserti; assembly: GCF_050871945.1. Taxonomy (NCBI): domain Bacteria; kingdom Bacillati; phylum Actinomycetota; class Actinomycetes; order Kineosporiales; family Kineosporiaceae; genus Kineococcus; species Kineococcus deserti. Next base: position 163,750 of record NZ_JBJLSI010000001.1, read on the forward strand.
TGCGGGCCACGCTGTCGCACGCCGTGCGTTCGGTGCCGTTCGACGACGTCGCCGTGGTGACCCTGACCAGCGGCAGGGCCGTGGTCGGCTCGCCCGGGGGCGTCGTCCTGGGGCCCACCGAGGCGTTCATGCTGCCGGTGGGCCAGGAGGTCGCCGGCCGCGTGCACGCCCCGTCGGCCTCGATCGTCCAGGTTCCCGTGGAGTCGCTGCGCCGGGTGGGCTCGGCCCTGACCGGGCTGGCCGCCGGCGACGTGCGGTTCGCCGGGGGCACCCCGGTCTCGTCGCGCGCGGCGAAGCACTGGAACGCCACGCAGGCCTTCTTCACCCAGTCGATGCTCGAGGCCACCCCCGAGGACGACGCGTTGCTGCGGCAGGGCGAACTGAACGTCCTGCTGACCGCGATGCTCGCAGCGTTCCCCAACAGCACGCTCACGCACAGTCCGCACGACACCTCGTGGTCGGCCCCGGCGGTGGTGCGCCGCGCGGTGGCCCACATCGAGGCCAACGCCCACCAGCCGCTGACCGTGCACGACGTCGCGCTCGCGGCGGGCGTGGGGGACCGGGCCCTGCAGGCGGCCTTCCGCCGGCACCTGGGCACCACGCCCATGGCCCACCTGCGGCAGGTGCGGTTGCAGCGCGCGCACCAGGACCTGCGGGCGGCTGATCCGGGCCGGGGCGACACGGTCGCGGGCATCGCCCGGCGGTGGGGGTTCGCGAGCCTGGACCGCTTCAGCCAGAACTATCGACGTGCGTACGGGGTGACTCCCCGCGAGACGTTGCGCCGCTGACGCCGGTCACCAGCGAGCGGGCCCAGGCCCGCGCGCGCTCCAGGGCCCCGGCCTCGAGCGGACCGGTCATCGCCGTGACCAGGAACCCGGCCCGGCCCGGACTGACGTCGAAGCCCATGCCCTCCAGGCGGTGCTGCACCAGCGAACCGGTCCGCCCCGGCAGGGTCAGCCGCGTGTCGAACACGGCGACCCGCACGGCCGCGGGGTCCGCGGCGCTGAGGCGGTCGAGCCACTCCCGCACCCCGGGCCCCTCGGAGACCAGCGGTCGGTGGCTGAGGAGCGCGGCCTCGGCCCGGGATTCGGGGGAACTCAACCCGAACGCGTGCGTGGGCAGACCGATCACCAGCAGGTCGACGTCGTCGGGCACCCGTTCCGGTGCGGCCCCGACCTCCAGGCAGGTCACCTGCACGCCCGGCTGCTCGCGCAGCGCGGCCGTCATGGCGTCCGCGAGGTCACGGGTGGCACCGAACATCGATTCGTAGACGACCAGGACGTTCATCGGTCGACGAGTCTCACCCGGCGTGGCCCGGCTGGGAACAGGAAGACCCGGCAGGAACCGGACGCAGCTGGGCGTCGGCCGCGCCGACGAGGGGTGACGCAGGACGCGACCGCTGGTCACCGTGAGGTGGTCCGTGGCTTCGGCCGCTCCAGCCGATTCGTCGAGCACCACCGCGACGAGTACGGCGAGTCACCCAGTGGAACTCCGCGCAAGTAGCCTGCGCGTTCGACCCCCCCGGAAGCGAGACAGCCACCCCTGCACGAAACCGCATCGAGCGCAGCGGGCCTCCAGGCGCGGCCGGCGGTGTCGAACGGCCCCGGACGAGGTCCTCGGGGGGGCCCCGTCCCTGCTCCGCCGGTTGAACAGCCGGACGACGGAGCAGCCTCGCATCAGCCGGTGACCGCGAGGAACGGGTCAGCCGCCTCCAGGACCTCGGCGACGGTGATCCGCGCCAGCGTCGGATCCACCTCGCGGCCGTGCGGATCCCCCACGTAGTCCTCCGCGGCCGGATCGCCGTGCCAGAGCACCGTGTGCAGGTCGGTGTCGACCGCCGGCCCCCACCAGGCGGGCGGAGTGGGACCGAACAGCACGACCGAGGGGACGGCGAACGCCGTCGCCAGGTGCGCGGTCCCGGTGTCCCCGGACAGGACCAACCGCGCCGAGGCCACCAGGTCGGCCAGTTCCTCCAGGGTCGAGGCGCCGCAACGGTTCCGCGCCCCCGCGGTGGCCAGGTCGGCACCCAGTCCCGCTTCGTCCGCGGTGCCGGTCACGACGACGTCGTGCCCGGAGCCGACGAGTTCGGCCACCACCGCGCGCCACCGCTCCAGCGGCCAGCGGCGGGCCTCGAACGCGGCCCCCGGGTGCACCACCACGGGACCGTCGGTGGCCACCCGGCCGCCCAGCCGCAGGTCCTGCGGCCCGCACCGCGCGCCCCACGCTGCGACGAGCCGGCACCAGCGCAGCACCTCGTGCTCGTGGCGGACCCACGTCGGCCCCTCGAAACCCTCGGTCGCGAAACCCAGCAGGTCGGCCGGGTCCGTGTCCGCCAGCAACCGCCGGCTCTCGAACCCCTTGCCGTGCAGATCGACCGCGAGGTGCCCGGACCCCTTGGCGTCCAGCGGATCCAGCCAGTGCGAGACGAGCACCTCGTCGACGACACCGCGGCGCTGCAGGAAACCCCCGGTGCCCTGCGGTGCGGCCAGGACGAGCCGGTGCCCGGGAAACCGCCGCCGCAGCCCGCGCAGCGCGGGAACCCCGGCGAGCAGGTCACCCAGCCCCAGCGCCCGCAGCACCAGCAGATCACCCGCGCCGAGCTGACGCGTCACGAACGCCCCGCCGCCAGGATGCTCGTCGTCGACCGGCCGTCGAGGTAGGGCAGCAGGACGACCCGGCCGCCCCAGCTGCGCACGAGGTCGGCCTCGGGCAGCTCGGCACCGCCGTAGTCACCGCCCTTGGCCCACACGTCCGGGCGCAGTTCGGCCAGCGCGGCGCGCGGGTCGTCCTCCTCGAACACCAGCACCCCGTCGACGCTGGACAGCGCCCGCAGCACCCGTTCCCGGTCGTCCTGGGGAACCACGGGGCGCCCCGGGCCCTTGAGCCGGCGCACCGAGGAGTCGGAGTTCAGCAGCACGACGAGGGCGTCGCCGAGACCGCGGGCGGCCTCCAGGCAGCCGATGTGCCCGGCGTGCAGCACGTCGAAGCACCCGCCGGTGGCCACCAGCGTCCCGCCGGCGGCCCGGACCCGCGCGGCCACCTCGGCCGCCGACTCACGCCCCGAGCGCTGCACGGGAAGGGGAGCGGGGGCGAAGAACCCGTTCGTGCCGCCGCCGGCGACCCAGGCCGACGCGTCGCGCACGGCCCGGTCCAGCGCCGGGGTCAACGACCCGTTGCGGGCGATCTCGACGGCGCACGTCGCCGCGAACCGGTCACCGGCCCCGCACGGGTCACCCGCGGCGGGAACGGCCGGCAGGTGCAGCACCTCGCCGCCGGAGGCGCAGTACGCCCCGTCGCTCCCGGCCGTCACGCACACGGCGCGCACCCCCCAGCGCTCGCGCAGCTCCTCCGGGCCCGCGCCACCGGCCTCGGCCAGGTTCGGGGTCACCAGCGCGCAGCCGGGCACGGGATCACCGCCCCGCGGGTGGGGGTCCCACACGACCGGAACCCGGCGGGCCGCCTCCGTCAGCGCGGCGCGCAGCCGCGGGTCCCGGGTCGTGCCGGCCCCGTAGTCCGAGACCAGCACGACGTCGGCCGTGGCGAGCAGGTCCGCGTCGAACGTGAACTCGCCCGGAGTTCCCGGCCCGCCCTCGTCCAACCGGGTCAGCACGTGCCCGTCGGTGCGGATCCGCGTCTTGGTACGCGTCGCCCCGGTGTGCGGCAACGCGTGCACCTGCACCCCGGACAGCAACTGCCGCAACCGGTCCCCGGCCTCGTCCTGGGCCACCGGAGCCACCAGCGTCACCGACACGGCCGGGTCGAGCGCGGCCAGCAGCGCCGTCAGCGCCGCCCCACCGGGAGATTCACGCGTCTCGGCGACGTCGACCACCGGGACCGGCGCGTCGGGCGCCAACCGCGAGGAGGAACCCAGCACCTCCCGGTCCAGCACCACGTCCCCGACGACCACCACGTGCTTGGTCACGAGACCACCCCCTCCTCGACGGCCGTCAGGTCGACCGTCTGCGGACGCCGAACCGGTCGCTGGGCCGGCAGGTGCGCCTCGACCGCCACGCACAGCGCGTGGACGGCCATCAGGTGCCCCTCCTGGATCGCCGACGTGCTCGGCCCGGGGAACCCCAGCGTGTCGTCGGCCAGCGCGCGCAACGGGCTGTTCGCCGTCGACGTCAGCGCCCACACCCGCACCCCGCAGGCCCGGGCACGCTCGGCGGCCCGCAGCAGGTTCGTGCTGCGCCCGCTGGTCGAGACCAGCAGCAGCACGTCACCGGGCCGGCCGTGCGCCTCGACCTGCCGGGCGAACACCTCGTCCACGCCGTAGTCGTTGGCGATCGCCGTCACCGCCGAGGACTCGGCGTGCAGGGCGATGGCCGACAGCGGCCGGCGCTCGCCGACGAAACGCCCCACCAGCTCGGCGGTCAGGTGCTGCGCCTCCGCGGCGCTGCCCCCGTTGCCGGCCACCAGCAGCCGGCCCCCGTGGTCCACGACGCCCACGAGTTCGCGGCCCCAGCGGTCGATGCGGTCGGCCTCGTCCTCCAGGGCGCGCACCACCCCGGCCAGTTCCCCGACGTGGCCGCGCAGGTACTCGCGCGTCGTCGGCACCTTGGCCGGGGCGTCCAGCAGCAGTTCGTACGCGGACTCGGTGGCGGCCGCGACGCGGGCCCAGTCGTACCGGTCCCGCGCGGCGCGGCGGCCCGCCGCCCCCATCGCGTGCAGGGTGCGGGGGTCGTCGACGACCGAACGCACGGCCGCGGCCAGGTCCTCGGGATCGGCGTGCCCGCGGGCGTCGACCGGAACCAGCCGGCCGGTCACCCCGTCCTTGACGGTGTCGAGCATCCCGCCGACCGCGGTGGCCACGACGGGCAACCCCGCGGCCATGGCCTCCAGCACCGCGATGCCGAACGGTTCGTACCAGGGCGTCGCCAGCAGCACGTCCGCGCTCGCCAGCAGGTCGGGCAGGTCGGCGGGGGAGACCCGGCCGATGAACCGGACCCGATCGGCGATGCCCAGCTCGACCGCGACCTTCTGCAGGCGGACGGCCTCGTGGTCGCCGTCGAGGTCGTGCGCAGCGGGACCGCCGGCGACGACGAGTTCGGCCTCGGGCAGGAACTCCAGGGCGCGCACGGCCGCCTCGATGCCCTTGCGCGGCACCAGGCGGCCCACCGTCAGCAGCCGCGTGCGGCAGCCCGGCCGGCGCCGGCCCACGAGGTCGCGACCGCTGGGGTCGTCGAACCGTGCGGTGTCCACCCCGCACGGGACGACCTGCACGCGTCGGGGCGGGGAACCGGCCGCGCGCAGTTCGGCGACCTCGTCGCGGCAGGTGGCGATGACGAGGTCGGCGTCGCGGGCCAGTTCCCGTTCGGCCTCCACCCGGCCGGCCGGGGAGGTGTCCTGCACGCCCTGGTAGCGGCGCTTGACGCTGCCGAGGGCGTGGAACGTCTGCACGACGGGGATGCCCAGGTCGCGCGCCGCGGGCACCGCGGCCGTTCCCGACATCCAGAAGTGGGCGTGCACGACGTCGGGGCGTTCCCGGCCCCAGCTCTCGCGCAGCACGTCGGAGAACCGCGGCATGAACGGCGGCAGGTCGTCCTTGGCGACGGGTTCGGGCGGGCCGGCGTCGACGTGGACGACCTCGACCCCCGGTCGCAGCTGCACGCGCTCGGGCAGTTCGGGGTCGTCGCGGCGGGTGTGCACGACGACCTCGTGACCGCGGTCGGCCAGGGCGCCGGCCAGGGCGGCGACGTGGACGTTCTGCCCGCCGGCGTCGACGCCGCCGAGCACCGCGAGCGGGCTCGCGTGTTCGCTGACCATGGCGATGCGCATCAGGAGACCGCCTCCTTCAGGAGTTCGTCGGCGTCGGCGAGGAACCGTTCGATGCCGAACCTCGCCAGGGCGTGTTCGCGGGCCGCCCGCCCGATCGTGCGGGCTTCGTCCGGATCGGCCATCCAGCGGCGGGCCGTGGCCAGCAGGACGTCGGGGTCGCTGGACAGCACGCCCGCCGTCGGCGGGACCGCCTCCGGGGCGGCGGTCGCCGGCAGGGCCAGCACCGGCAGGCCCAGCATCATCGCCTCGATGAGCGAGAGCCCCAGGCTCGTCCACCGGTAGGGGTGCAGGTAGGCCCGGTGGGTTCCCAGCACCTCGTGCATGCGCGCCTGCGGCAGGTCCTCCAGCACGCTGAGGTTCTTGCCCGCGGGCGTCCCCTCCACCTGCCGGGCCAGTTCGGTGACTCCCATGCCGTGCACGGTCACCGGCAGGTCGCCGGCCAGGTGCAGGACGAGGTCGGTGCCGGCGACGCGGTGCCGCCGCACGGGTTCGTTGACGACGACGGCCACCGATTCCGAACCGCCCGTGTACCGGTACCCGGGGTCGACGACGCCGTGGTCCAGCAGGCGGGTCCGGGCCCGGCCGTTGTCCCAGTAGGTCCGGTTGAACTGCGTGACGTGCACGACCGGGATCCGGTCCTGGTCCGACAGCGGGTGGACGCTGTCGCTGGCCCCGGCGCGCGGGGCGTCGTGCTCGATGTAGAGGGCCGGGACGTCGCGACCGGGGCGCCGGCCCGTCCACTGCTCCACCAGCCCGAGTTCACCGGGCCGCTGCAGGACGACGACGTCGAACTCGGCCTCGCGCAGGTCGGCGACGGGGACCTCGACGGCGCCCGCCGGCCAGTCCCACGTGCGGGCGCGGCCGCGGCCGTCCGGCCCGCGGTCGTCCACGACGGGCAGCAGGTAGGTGTGCGAGCCCTGCACGAACGCGGTCATCCACGATCCGTGCACGTGCCAGACGAGGATCCTCACCGCAGTTCCTCCACGAGTTCGGGGGCGGTTTCAGGGGACAGAGCGTCGACCGCCGCGACCACCTGGTCCGACGTCACCGAACTGAGGCACGGGTGTCCCGGCACAGGGCACTCCCGCGCCCGGGAACCGGCGCAGACGATCTGCTGGTCGCCGAGCACGATGCGCGGGACACCGTACGGTGCCCAGCGCTCGATCGGGACGACGGGGGAGAACAGCGAGACGACGGGGGTCGCCACGGCGGCGGCCAGGTGCGCGGGGCCGGTGTTCCCGACCACGACGACGTCGGCCGCGGCGAGGACGCCCGCCAGCCCGGCCAGGTCGGTCCGGCCCCCGAGGTCGTGGGCACCGGCCACGGCCACGGCGGCGGTCAGGTCCCGTTCGCCGGGACCGCCGGTCACGACGACCTCACGTCCGCTGCGCCGCAACGCCTCCACCATCGCCGCCGCGTCCTGCGGCAGCGGGGTACGGGCGGGGACCGAGGCGCCGGGGTGCACGACCACGAAGCGCTCGGGCAGGTCGACGCCCGGCGCGGGCAGGTCGCGCAGCCCCATCCGGCCCTCGTCGCCGGCGGGCAGCCGGTGCCCGGCCGCGGCCACGAGTTCCAGCGCGGCCTCCACCTCGTGGAGTTCGGGACCGGCCTCGCGGCGGAACCGGACGTCGAGCAGCGACCCGGGGTAGTCCTCGCTCGCGGCGCTGATGCGCGGCACCCCGGCCAGCCGCAGCAGCAGGGCCAGCGGCAACGGGCTCTGGTGGAACGAGGTGAACACGACCGCCTCGTCGTAGGCGCCGTCGTGGACCTGCGCGACGAGCCGGCCGACGGCGGACGGATCGACCGCGGCGGGACGGAAACCGCTCCACGGCGGGTCGAACGTCAGCACGTCCTCGACCCCGGGCAGCAACCGCGCCGCGGCCGCACCGGCGGGGGAGGCCAGCAGGTCGACCGTGCCCGACGCCGCGAGCGCGCGGATCGCCGGGCCGGTGACCAGCACGTCGCCGTCGTTGTCCAGGCGGGCGGCGAGGATCCTCACGGGAGCACCACCTCGCCCAGGGACTGCACGACGACAGGAGCCGACTCGACCTCCTCCGACCGCGTGACGTCGGTCGGGACCAGGACGGTGCGCGCCCCGGCGGACAGCGCGGCCTCGACGTCGGCGCCGATGTCGCCCACGACGAGGCACTCCGCCGGCAGCAGCCCGAGTTCGCGGGCGGCGTCGAGGACCATGCCGGGTTCGGGTTTGCGGGTGCGCGAGGGGGAGTCCGGCCCGTCGACGGAGACCTGCACGGTGTCGAACGGCCCGAGCAGTTCGGTGACGCGCGCGTTCACGGCGTCCACCTCGGCCCGCGTGATCAGCCCGCGGGCCACCCCGGACTGGTTGGTCACCAGCCCGGTCCGCAGCCCGCGCGCGCGCAGGTCGTCGAGGAGTTCGCGGGCGCCGTCGACGGGTTTCACCAGGGCGGGATCGCCGTTGTACGGCACGTCGTGCACGAGCGTTCCGTCGCGGTCGAACAGCACCGCGCGCACCGGCGGCGGCCAGGCGGCCGGCGGGTCGCGCCGCACCGCGAGTTCCCCGCGCAGCCGGTGGTACACGGCCGCCGGCGGGATGGCGACGCTCGTGAGGAGCATGCGCTGCACCTCGGCGCGGTCGCGCGGGCCCGGGGCGATGCGCCGCCAGGCGAACTCCCCGGTCAGCCCCGCCCAGGCCAGTGCGGCGACGGTGGCGATCCGCCGCCGGCCCAGGAGCGCGGCGCCGCCGGCGGTCAGTGCGGCGGCGGTGGTCAGCACGTGCGAGCCGATCCGTCCCACGGTCGAGTTCGACCGCTCGTACCAGTCCCGGCCGTGCAGGGCGGTCATGAGGACGTCGTCGGCGTTGCCGCGCTGCTGCTTCAGGCTGGCCAGGTCGGCGGCCGGGCGGACGGGGTGGACCGCGAGGTGCTCGCCGCGCACGATCCGCCAGCCGGCGCCGACGACGCGCAGGGCCAGGTCGGCGTCCTCGCGGAAGGCGCGCGGGAACCGCTCGTCGAAACCGGCGACCTGCTCGAGCGCCTCGCGGCGGTAGGCCATGTCGGCGGTGATCCACTGCGCCTCGGCCAGGCCCGCGGTGCCCCGTTCCCAGTCGGTGGGGCGGCGGTCGGCCGGCAACGGGACGTGGATGCGGCCCTGGACCGCCCCGACGTCCGCGGCGGCACCGTCAAGGTCGCGGACGAGGTCGTCGGCCCAGCCCGCGGGCAGTTCCACGTCGTCGTCGACGAACGCGACCCACTCCGAGGACACCCGTCGCCAGCCCGCGTTGCGCGCGGCGGCGGGCCCCCGGCCCCCGGAACGGACCAGTCGCACGGTGAGCCCGGCCTCCCGGGCCCGCGCGCAGGCCTGTTCGCAGGGGTCCGCACCGCTGTCCCGCCCCGGCCGGTCGTCGACCACGACGACCAGGTCCGGGCGCGGGCCGGTCTGCGCGGCCAGGGTGCCCAGCAGGACACCCAGGCTCGGCCGGCCGATCGAGGGGACGACGACGGAGAAACCCATCAGGACTGCACGAACTGGTTGCGGCGCACCAGGTGCGGGCCGAGGACGAGGACGTCGACGGGAGCGGACCCGAACAGTTCCATGGCGTCGCGCGGGTCGTCCACCATGGGCCGGCCGGCCGTGTTGAGGCTGGTGTTCACGACGACCGGCAGGCCCGTGCGCTCCTCGAACGCGCGCAGCAACGCGGCGACGTGAGGGGTGCGCTCCTCGTGGATCGTCTGGATGCGCGCCGTGCCGTCGACGTGCACGACGGCCGGGATGCGGTCCTTCCAGTCCTCGGCGACGTCGTGGACGAAGAGCATGTACTCGCTGGGGATCGGCCCGCCGGAGAAGATCTGCTCGGCGCGCTCGGCCAGGACCATCGGCGCCACCGGGCGGAACTGCTCGCGGCCCTTGACGTCGTTGAGCCGCTCGAGGTTCTCCTTCCGGCCCGGGTGCGCCATCAGCGAGCGGTGTCCCAGGGCCCGCGGCCCGAACTCGGCGCGGCCGTCGAACCAGGCGACGACCCCGTCGTTCGCGAGGACGTCGGCGACCTCGCCGGCGAGGTCGTCGGGAGTGGTGAAGGGCAGTCGCGCGGTGGTCAGCCACTGCGCGAGCTCCTCGTCGCTCCAGCCGCGGCCGAGGTCGGCGGACTCCATCGGGGCCACCAGCTCGCCGGCGTCGGCGGACAGCTGCAGCGCCGCCCCCAATGCGGTGCCGGAGTCGCCGGCGGCGGGCTGGACCCAGACCGTCTCGAACGGGGTCTCGCGGAAGATGCGGGAGTTGGCGACGCAGTTCAGGGCCGTGCCACCGGCCATCGTGAGCACCTTGTCGCCGGTCTGGCCGTGCAGCCAGGTCGCGACGGCGACGAGCGTGCGCTCCAGGACCTCCTGGACGCTGGCGGCGAGGTCGGCCTGGCCGGTGTCCTCGCGCGGGTCCCACTGCTCGCCGTCGGTCAGCGGCGGGGCCCAGCGGGAGAAGTCCGGCACCTTGGCGACGAAGCCGCCGTCGCCGGTGGCGTGCACGAACTCGGCGATCTCGTCGGCGAAGCGGGGCTTGCCGTAGGAGGCCAGCGCCATGACCTTGTACTCGTCGGAGGAGTGCGTGAAGCCCAGGTGCCGGGTCAGGTCCTCGTAGACGAAGCCCAGGGAGTGCGGCAGGCGGGTCTCGTGCAGCACCTCCAGCGAGCCGCCGCGGTAGCGGCCGGCCAGGGAGGAGATCCGCTCGCCGCGGCCGTCGACGGTCAGGACGCTGGACCCGCCCTCCCGCGCGGCCTGCGGGGAGGCCAGCGCGGCCGAGGCGGCGTGCGCGACGTGGTGCGGGACGAAGCGGACCTTGGCCGGGTCCAGACCGGGCAGCGCGGTGGCGATGGCCTCGGGGGCACGCTCGGCGTAGCGGGTGCGGATCGCGTCGTCGGGGTCGCCGAGGTCGAGTTCGGAGCTCGGCAGCACCAGGCGCGGGTCGTAGGAGTACCCGACGAGGTCGAGGTCGGCGGGGGTCAGGCCCGCCGCCTGCAGGGCGTGCTTGATGGCGAGCTCGGGCAGCTCCCACGTGGCGTAGGGCACCGGGCGCTTGCCGTGCTTGCGACGGCTGAAGCGCTCCTCCTCGGCGGCGAAGACGATCTTCCCGTCGACGACGAGCGCTGCGGCGGTGTCGTGGAAGACGGCGTTGATCCCCAGGATGCGCATGCGCTGGCGACCTCTCTGTGACGGGCACCCGTGATCTTCGGGCTCCCCCGCACCCTGCCAGAGCGCGCTGACAGTCGCCTCCCGAGACGTCGACGGCCCGGTCCCTGCCGGGACCGGGCCGTGCTCACGCGTTCACGCTCACTTGGGCGGGGTGACGTCCCCGCGCCAGGCGCCCGTCTCGGTGCCGCGGGACTCGATGAACGCCTTGAAGCGCTCGAGGTCCTTCTTGACCTGGCGGTCGTCGGCGCCGATCGCGGCGCCGGCCTTCTCGACGAGGCTCTCGGTGTCCCAGTCCAGCTGGACCGTCACCCGGGTCTCGTCGTCGGAGAGGCGGTGGAACGTCACCACCCCGGCGTGCGACTTGCCGTCGACGCTCTTCCAGGCCACCCGCTCGTCGGGGTGCTGCTCGGTGATCTCGGCGTCGAACTCGCGCTCGACCCCGGCGATCTTGGTCTTCCAGTGCGTGTGGGTCGCGTCGGTCTGGGTGATCTGCTCGACGCCACCCATGAACTCGGGGAACGACTCGAACTGCGTCCACTGGTTGTAGGCGGTGTGGACGGGGACCGAGACGTCGATGCTCTCCATCACAGTGCTCATGCGATCTTCCTTCCCAGCCTGCCGAGGGGTGAAACCTTCACTTCTTGAGCGGGTCGTTGCCCCAGTTCATGAGCGAGTACCGCCACCTCGTGTCGGTCACGTCGCCCGAGGGGCGCTGCTCCCTGTGCCGCGCGACGTAGCCGGCGACCTTCTTCATGTGCGCGTAGTCGTCCTCGTCGAGGTCGGCCTTCTTCGCCCGCAGGATCTGCACGATGCGCCGGCCGGACTGGTGGCCGACGGACTCGCCCTCGCCGACCCCCACCGACTTCGACTCCTCGGTCCCGAGCCAGTCCTCGAGTTCCTTCGGGGTCATGTTCACGGCTTCGGAGAACCGCTGCTGCGCGTCCTTCTTCTCGTCGTCGTCCACGGGTCCAGGGTGGGTGCTCAGAACGCGTAGCGCACGCGGAGGTAGGGGGCGCGCTGCTCGATCAGCTCCAGCAGTTGCCGCACGTACCGCCCCTTGTCACCGGTGCGGTACCGGACGTTCACCCCGCCACCCTGGGAACGTTTGGTCTCCTGCATCGCCGGTCGCCACAGCAGGTCCTCGGCCTTGGGGTGCCAGCCGAGGTTGACGCGGTGCAGGTTCTCCTCGTGGGTGAGGAAGATCACCTCCGCGGCCAGCTGCGCCTTGGTCGCCTCGTTCGTGGCGTCGCCCAGGGCGTCCAGCAGCTCGGCCCACATGGGCAGCCAGTTCTCGTGCACGACGACGGGGGAGAGGTTGACGTGCACCTCGTACCCGGCGGCCACGAAGTCGTCGAGCGCGGCGAGCCGGTCGGGCACGGGGGAGGTGCGGATGTCCAGCAGCTTGGCGACGCGTGCCGGCATGAGCGAGAAGCGCACGCGCGTGCGTCCCTGCGGGTCCAGCGCCAGCAACCGGCGGTTGACGTGCTTGGTGGCGAAGGAGGCCTTGGCGGTGGGCAGTTCGCGGAAGGCCGCGATGAGGTCGTCGACGTTGCCGGAGATCTCCGCGTCGACCGAGCAGTCGCTGTTCTCGCCGATGTCGTAGACCCAGCTGGTGGGATCGCACTGGTTCGGCTCGGGTTTGACGCCCTGCCGGGCGACGTGGCGCTGCACGTGCGCGACGATCCCGTCGATGTTGGCGAACACCGTGATGGGGTTGCTGTAGCCCTTGCGCCGCGGGACGTAGCAGTACGCGCAGGCCATGGCGCAGCCGTTGGCGGTGGAGGGGGCGATGAAGTCGGCCGAGCGGCCGTTGACCCGCGTCGTCAGCGACTTCTTGATCCCCAGCACCAGGGCCTCGCGCTTGATGCGCACCCAGCGGTCGACGTTGGTCTCGTCGCCGTGCAGTTCGGGGATGCGCCAGTGGCTCTCGACCGGGACGAGGGTGGCCTGCGGCCAGCGTTCCAGCACCTGCCGGCCGCGGGGCAGTTCGGCGGCGGCGGGCTCGTAGTAGATCCTCGTGACGTCGACGAGCTGGTCGGTCGTGGGCACGTCCCCATCCTGACGGGCGGTTCCGACATGCGCTGCCTACCGTTGACCCGTGACCGACCAGTACACCTTCACGAACCCCGTCACCCGGTACCACCAGGACGGTTTCGAGCCGCAGCCGCAGGACGGCCCGGGCCTGGCCGCGCGGCAGTCGCCGAAACCCGACCACGGTGAGGAGACCTACCGCGGCACCGGCCGGCTCGCGGGGCGCAAGGCGCTGGTGACCGGCGCCGACTCCGGCATCGGCCGCGCCGCCGCGATCGCGTTCGCCCGCGAGGGAGCCGACGTCGTCCTCAACTACCTCCCGGAGGAGGAGCAGGACGCCCAGGAGGTGAAGGCGCTGGTCGAGGAGGCCGGCCGCACGGCCGTGCTCGCGCCCGGCGACCTGACCGACGAGCAGTTCGCCCGCAGCCTGGTCACCACGACCGTGCGCGAGCTCGGCGGCATCGACCTCGTCGCCAACGTGGCCGGCAAGCAGCAGCACGTCGAGGACATCGCCGACCTGACCTCGGCGCAGTTCGAGGAGACGGTGCGGACGAACCTCAACTCGTTGTTCTGGATCACCCAGGAGGCCGTCCCGCACCTGCCGCCGGGCTCGACGATCGTCAACACGGCCTCGATCCAGGGCTACCAGCCGTCGCCGAACCTCGTCGACTACGCGACGACGAAGTCGGGGATCATCGCCATGTCGCAGGCCCTGGCCCAGCAGCTGGCACCGAAGGGCATCCGCGTCAACGTGGTCGCCCCGGGCCCGGTCTGGACGCCGCTGCAGATCGCCGGCGGTCAGCCGGACGACGCCATGCCGGAGTTCGGGCAGTCCACCCCGCTGGGGCGCGCGGGCCAGCCGGCCGAGATGGCTCCCGCCTACGTGTTCCTCGCCTCCCCGGAGTCGAGCTACGTCGTCGGCGCGGTCCTCAACGTCAACGGCGGCATGCCCACGCCGTGACCCCGGCGAGCGACGACCTGCTCCGCACCGCGCGCGAGGCCTTCGGCTACACCGAGCTGCGCCCCGGCCAGGAGGAGGCGATGCGTGCCGTCCTGGCCGGGCGCGACGTCCTGGCCGTCATGCCGACCGGGGCGGGCAAGTCGGCCGTGTACCAGGTGCCGGCCCTGCTGCTGGACGGGCCGGTCGTCGTGGTGTCACCGCTCATCGCCCTGCAGCGCGACCAGGTCGACGGGCTGCGGGAGGACCACCGCCGCGGTGGCGCGGTCATGCTCAACTCCGCCCTGTCCGCCTCGGCGTGGCGCACGGCGCAGGAGGAGCTGCGCTCCGGGGACGTGACGTTCGTCTTCCTGGCCCCCGAGCAGCTCGCGCGCGAGGAGGTGGTCGAGGAGCTGGCCCGGCTGCGGCCGCGGCTGCTCGTCGTCGACGAGGCCCACTGCGTCAGTTCCTGGGGGCACGACTTCCGGCCGCAGTACCTGCGGCTGGGCGCGGCCCGGGCCAAGCTCGGCAACCCGCCCGTGGCGGCCCTCACCGCGACGGCCAGTCCCCAGGTCCGCGCCGAGGTCCTGCAGCAGTTGCGGATGGACGACGCCCTCGTCCTCGTGGAGGGCTTCGACCGTCCCGAGATCGACCTGCGCGTCGTGCACTGCACCGACGCGGCGACCCAGCGCCAGGGCGTCCTGGACGCCGTGGCCGAGACGGCCGGCGCCGTGCTGGTCTACGTCGCCACCAAGGCCGACGCCGAGGAGATCGCCGGGCAGGTCGCGGCCGCGGGCCGGTCCGCGGACCACTACCACGCCGGGCGCCGGCGGGCCGACCGCGACCGCGTGCAGCGCGCCTTCGTCGACGGCGACCTCGAGGTCGTCGTGGCGACCACCGCGTTCGGCATGGGCATCGACAAGCCCGACGTGCGGGCCGTCGTGCACGCCACCGTCCCCGACTCCCCGGACAGCTACTACCAGGAGGTGGGCCGGGCGGCCCGGGACGGGTCACCCGCCGTCGCGACGTTGTTCTACCGCCCCGAGGACCTGGGGCTGCGGACGTTCTTCTCCTCCGGGGTGGCCAAGGTCGAGCCGCTGCGCGAGACCGTCGCGGCCGTGCGCGCGCACCAGGGCCCGGTCGAGCCCACCGAGCTGCGCCGCGAGCTGGAGGTGTCGGCGACCCGGCTGGCCGGCGCGATCAACCTGCTCGAGGAGGTGGGGGCCCTGGCCGAGGACGAGGAGGGGCGGCTGGTCGTGCCCGAGGGCGCGCCGCCACCGGCCCGGGCCGCGGAGGCCGCCGTGCACGTCTCGGAGCAGCAGCGCACGGTGGAACGCTCCCGACTGGAGATGATGCGCTCGCTGTGCGAGACGACGGCCTGCCGCCGGCAGTTCCTGCTGGGCTACTTCGGCGAGGAGCTCGCCGAACCCTGCGGCCGCTGCGACACCTGCCGGGCCGGGACGGCCGCCGAGCGGTCCGCGGACGACCAGCCGTTCCCGGTCGGCTCCACCGTGGACCACGGGGAGTGGGGAGCGGGACAGGTCATGCACTACGAGGACGACCGCGTCACCGTGCTGTTCGAAGCGGTGGGGTACAAGACGCTGGCGCTGGACCTGGTGCGCCGCAACGACTTGCTGCGCCCGGAGGCGAGCGGGGACTCGGCTGCCTAGCCTGGCCGCATGCCCGATCAGACCGCCGCCCTGGCCCGGTACCGCCGCGCCGCCGACTACCTCGCGGTGGCGATGATCCACCTGCGCGACAACGTGCTGCTGCGCGAGCCGCTGCGGGCCGAGCACCTCAAACCCCGGTTGCTGGGGCACTGGGGAACCTGCCCAGGCATCACCTACGTGTACGCCGGGCTCAACCGCCTCGTCCGTGACACGGGACAGCGCACCCTCCTGGTGACGGGCCCGGGCCACGGCGCCCCGGCCAACCACGCGAACCTGTGGCTGGAGGGCACGCACGCCGAGCTCGACCCGGCGCTGTCGCTGGACGCGGCGGGGATGGCCGAACTCGTCCGCCGGTTCTCCTGGCCGGGCGGCTTCCCCAGCCACCTGTCACCGGAGGTTCCCGGGGTGGTCCACGAGGGCGGTGAACTCGGGTACGCGCTGGCCACGGCGTTCGGGGCGGCGTTCGACGACCCGGACCTGCTGGTGACGTGCATCGTCGGCGACGGGGAGGCCGAGACCGGCCCGACGGCCGGGGCCTGGCACGCCTCGAAGTACCTCGACCCGGCGACCAGCGGTGCGGTGCTGCCCGTGCTGCACCTCAACGGGTACAAGATCGCCTCCCCGACGATCTACGGGACCATGAGCGACGCCGAACTGCGGAACTGGTTCGGCGGTGCCGGCTGGGAACCCCGGATCGTCGACGTGGTGGACGCCGTCGACCCGGACGCGCTGCTGGCCGACGCCCTGGACGAGGCGCACGCGGCGATCCGCTCGATCCAGGCCGAACACCGCGGTGGAACTCCTGCGGGACCGCCGCGCTGGCCGGTGCTCGTGGTCCGTTCGCCGAAGGGCTGGGGGGTTCCCGAGACCGACCCGGACGGGACACCGCTGGCCTCGACGTTCCACGCCCACCAGGTGCCGCTGGAGGGGGTGTCCGACGACCCGCGGGCGCTGGCCGAACTGGAACGCTGGCTGCGGTCCTACCGCCCCGAGGAGCTGTTCACGGCCGAGGGCCGCCCGCACGACGACATCCTGGGGATCCCCCCGTCGGGAGCCCTGCGCCTGGGCTCGGTGCCGCAGGCCAACGGTGGCCGGTTGCGACGCGAGCTGCCGCTGCCGCCGCTGGAGGAGTTCGCCGTCGACGTCCCGGCGCCGGGTGCGGTGCAGGCCGGCCCGACGCCGACGCTCGGGCCGTGGCTGGCGCAGCTGGTGCGCAACACCGAGGACGCCCGCGACTTCCGCATCGTCTGTCCCGACGAGCTGGAGTCGAACAAGCTCGAGGCCGTGCTGGAGGCGACCGACCGGGCCTACGTGTGGCCGCTGCAGGCGGCCAACGCCCAGTACGCCGAGCACCTCGCCCCGTCGGGGCGGGTCGTGGAGACGCTCAGCGAGCACAACTGCCAGGGTTTCCTGCAGGGGTACCTGCTGACGGGGCGGCACGGGCTGTTCCCCTGCTACGAGGCGTTCGTCTCGATCGTGGACGGCATGGTCAACCAGTACGCCAAGTTCCTGAAGATGTCGCAGGAGGTTCCGTGGCGCGAACCCGTCGCGAGCCTGAACTACCTGCTGACGTCGGAGGGCTGGCGGCAGGAGCACAACGGCTACTCCCACCAGGGGCCGGGTTTCATCAACCAGGTGCTGCAGAAGAAGAAGACGGTCGCGCGGGTGTACCTGCCGCCGGACGCGAACTCGTTGCTGGTCACGGTGGAGCACGTGCTGCGCAGCACCGACCGCATCAACGTCGTGGTGGCGGGCAAGCAGCCCAGCGCGCAGTGGATGTCGCTGGAGCAGGCCCGTGCCCACTGCGCCGCGGGCGGCGGCGTGTGGGAGTGGGCCGGTTCCCCGGGGGACCCGCACGTGGTGCTCGCCTGCGCGGGCGGCATCCCGGCCGTGGAGACCCTCGCGGCCGCGTGGCTGCTGCGCCGCGCCGCCCCGAGTCTGCAGGTGCGGGTCACGAACGTGGTCGACCTGCTGGCCCTGCCCCCGGCGGACCGGCACCCGCACGGTGTCGACGACGCCACCTTCGAGGCGTGGTTCGGGCGCGAGGGCACACCCGTCGTGTTCGACTTCCACGGCTACCCCTCGGCCGTGCACGAGGTGCTGCACGGCCGGCCCGACCCGGCCCGGTTCCACGTCAAGGGGTACGTGGAGGAAGGAACGACCACGACGCCGTACGACCTGCTCGCCAGCAACGGGGTGTCCCGGCACGACCTGGCCGCCGCGGCGGTGCGGGCCGCGGCCCGGGCGGGGTGGGACGGGCCGGCGGAGGAACTGGCCACGGGGTTCCTCGCCGACCGCGACCGGATCCGCGAGGAGCTGCGCCGTGACGGGGTGGACCCGTCGGAGGTCACGGACTGGAGCTGGTCGTGAGGGTGCTGACGGTGAACGCGGGGTCGCACAGCCTGGAACTGGCGGTGGTCGACCCGGACGTGGCCGGGAAGCTGGTCCTCGCTCCCGCCGGCGCCGACGAACCCGACCCCGTCCTCGCGACCGGTGGTACCGACGACCCGCCCGCCTCCGAGGCGTCCCGCGACGCGTTGCGCGAGTTCCTCGCCGGCCTCGACGGGATCGACGGGATCGACGCCGTCGCGCACCGCCTCGTCCACGGTGGTGACCCGGACGACGGCGGACTCACGGGCCCGACGCTGCTGGACGACGACGTGCGGCAGGAACTGTCCGCCGTGGCCGACCTCGCCCCCCTGCACGTGCCGCCGGCGCTGGACGCGCTCGACGCCGTGCGCGAAGCGCTGCCGGACGTGCCGCAGGTGGTCTGCGTCGACACCGCGTTCCACCGGGACCTGCCGGAGGAGGCGCGCACCTACCCGTTGCCGGCGAGCTGGCGGGCGCAGGGTGTCCGCCGGTTCGGGTTCCACGGGTTGTCGTACGCGTGGACGCTGGAACGTGCTGCGGCACTGCTGGCCCGGGACGCCGGCTCGCTGCAGGTCGTCCTCGCCCACCTCGGTGGTGGATCGTCGGTCTGCGCCGTGAAGGACGGGGTGAGCGTCGACACCTCGATGGGTTTCACACCGCTGGAGGGTGTTCCCATGGGGTCCCGGTCGGGGTCGATCGACCCGGGGGCGCTGGTGTGGCTGCTGCGGCACGGCGTCGACCTCGACGAGCTGGAGGACGGTCTGCAGCACGCCTCGGGGCTGACGGCGCTGTCGGACGGGCTGAGCGCCGACACCCGCGAACTGGTGGCCGCAGCGCAGGCCGGGAACGAGGTCGCCGACCTCGCGCTGAGGGTGTTCTCGCACCGGGTGGCCAAGGAGATCGCCGCGCAGGCGACGAACCTGGACCGCCTCGACGCGCTGGTGCTGACGGGGGAGATCGGCTGGGACCAGCCCGAGGTGCGCGAGGCCGTGTGCGCCCGGCTGGGGCAGCTGGACATCGCCGCGGAGCCGATGCCGAACCTCACGGCCGACGGTTCCCTGTCGTGCGGGGGAACGCCGGTCCTGGCCGTCCGGACCCGCGAGCAGTGCCGGCTGGCGCTGGAGGCGGCGGGGGTCCTGGCGTGAGGATCCTGCTCGTGGGGTGGTCCAGCCCGCTGCACGGGGAGTCGACGGCGGGTGACGTGCTGGCGACGCAGGCCGTCGCGGAGCGGTTGCGCGCCGACGGGCACGAGGTGGACGAGGCGTGGAGCCCGGCGATGCACCTGGCGTACGGGCCACGGGGCGGCCTGCTGTACGACGAGCTGGACCCGCAGGCGTACTCCACGGTGGTCTGGGTCTGCGGGCCGGTCGCGGGCCCACGGGTGGTCGAGTTCCACGAGCGGTTCGCGCACGCGCGGCGCCTGGCGGTGGGGGTCTCGGTGCTCGACCCCGCCGACCCCGCGGTCACGGGTTTCGACGTCGTGGTGCCCCGGGACGCTCCCGGACGCGACCCCCAGCGCGACCTCGCCGCCCGGCCCGTCCTCGACGGCCTCGACGTGCTGGGGGTGTTCCTGACCCACGGGCAGGGGGAGTACGGGACGCGGCGCCGGCACGAGGAGGTGACGAAGGTGCTGGGGGACTGGCTCGGCGGCCTGGACGTGGCACGCCTGGAGCTGGAGACCCGGCTCGACCCGCGCGACTGGCGGATGCCCGCGACGGCCGAGCAGGTCCTCGCGATCGTGGCCCGGCTCGACGTCGTCGTGACGACCCGGCTGCACGGCATGGTGCTCGCGCTGCGCAGCGGCGTGCCGGCGCTGGCCGTGGACCCGGTCGCCGGGGGCGGGAAGGTCACCGCGCAGGCGCGGGCCTGGGGGTGGCCGTGCGTGCTGACGGCCGAGGGCCTGGACGCGGCCGCGCTGGACGAGCAGCTGGCCTGGTGCCGGTCGGGCAGCGGCCGCGCCGCGGCCCGGTCCGCGCAGGAGGTCGCCGCGACCGCGGGCGGTGAGCAGCTCGACGCGCTGGTTCGCGCGCTGGGGGCCGCGGCGGGAGAGTGATCGCGTGGAGACCGTCTCGGACCTGGGAACCCGCTCCCGCGGGCCCGTCGTCCAGGCGCTGCGCCGCGCGGGCGTCGTCGTGCTGCTGCTCGTCGTGGTGGCCGGGGGCGCCGGGCTCCTCGGAGTCCGGACGAGCGAGGCCACGGCTGCCGGAGGCGGCTACGAGCTGACCGTGACCTACCCACGGACCGCCCGTGCCGGTCTGGACGCCGAGTGGGGCGTGGACCTGACGGCGCCTCCCGAGGGTTTCGGCGACCAGGTCGTCCTCGCCGTCACCAGCGACTACTTCGACTTCTGGGAGGAGCAGGGCTTCAGCCCCGAACCCTCCGCACAGACCAGCGACGCGACGTGGGACTACCTGACGTTCGACCCACCGCCGGGGCGGGAGTTCTCCCTGAGCTTCGACGCGTACGTGCAACCGAGCAGTCAACGCGGCGGGGACGGCGAGGTGGCCGTGCTGGTGGGGGACCAGCGCGCGGTCTCCGTGTCGTTCTCGACCTGGCTCGCACCCTGAGGAGAACACCCGTGGAGATCGTCGTCCGCGCCGTCGTCGTCTTCGTCTTCCTGTGGCTGATCACCCGCATCACGGGGCGGTCGTCGCTGGGCGAGCTGAGTTCCTTCCAGCTCATCCTCTACACCGCGATGGGCGACCTCGTGCAGCAGGCCGTGACGCAGCAGGACTACTCGCTGACCGCCGGCGTGCTGGTGATCGGCGTCTTCACGTTGCTGACGCTGCTGCTGTCCTGGATCAACGTCCGGTTCCCGAAGCTGCGCGGGGTCGTGCACGGAAAACCCGTCCTGGTCGTCCGCGACGGCGAGCCCCTGCTCGACGTGCTGCGCCGCGAGCGGATGTCGCTGGACGACCTCATGGCCACGGCGCGGCAGCAGGGGATCCGCCGGTTCAGCGAGGTGGACGTCGCGGTGCTGGAGACGGACGGGCGGGTCTCGTTCCTGCGGGCGGGGTGACCCACCGGGCACGGGAACGGCCACGGGTGCGGTGGAACGGCTGCTGGAGCGACGTCCGCGCCGCACCCACGGCCGGGCCCACCCCGTACCCACGAGCAGCGCAGGCCCGCGACGAGGCTGTGGTGCCCCGGGACACCTCGCGGTGGTGAGCGCCCCTGGCCCGATCCCCGCGGTCGGTGGCAGCCTGCAGGCTCGCCTGCCCTTCCACGGACGGAGCTCCCCGTGAGCGAACTGCCCACCGAACAGCGCAACCCCGCCACCACCGAGCTCGACCGGGGTTCGAGCCTGGACGTCCTGACGATGCTCAACGACGGCGACCGCACCGTCGCCGACGCGGTCGCCGCGGTGCTTCCCGCCCTCGCCGAACTCGTCGACGCCGCCGTCGCGGCCCTGCGGGACGGGGGGTCGGTGCACTACTTCGGGGCCGGGACCTCGGGTCGGCTCGCGGTGCTGGACGCCGCGGAACTGCGACCGACGTTCTCCCTGGAACCCGGCCGGGTCGTCGGGCACGTCGCCGGGGGTCCGCCGGCGCTGACCGAGGCCGTCGAGGACGTCGAGGACGACGTCGAGGCGGGAGCGGCGGACGCCGCGGGCCTGGGGGCGGGGGACGTCGTGATCGGGGTCGCCGCGTCCGGCCGCACGCCGTACGTGGCCGGTGCGCTGCGGGCGGCGCGGGAACGGGGTGCGGTCACGGCCCTGCTGACGAACGTCCCCGCCCCCGCGCTGGCCGAGCACGCCGACCACGTCGTCGCGGCGGTCACCGGCCCCGAGGTGCTCACGGGGTCCACCCGGCTGAAGGCGGGGACGGCCACGAAGCTCCTGCTGAACTCCTTCTCCACCGCCGTGATGGTCAGGTCGGGGCGTACGTACTCCAACCTCATGGTCTGCCTGGTCGCCGGCAACGGGAAGCTGCACGGCCGGACGTTGCGCATCCTCGGCGAGGTCACGGGTCTGCCGCAGGAGCAGGCCCGCGACCTGCTCACGGCCGCGGACGGAGATCTGCCGACGGCGCTGGTGTCCCACCTGTCGGGGCGGGAACCGCAGCGGGCGCGGGAGGCGCTGGCGCGGGCCGGGGGGTCGGTGCGGGCTGCGGTCGAGCACCTCGCCGCTCCAGCCAGCTGAGCAGTTGCGCCGCCGGCAGCGGCCGGCTGTGCAGGTACCCCTGCGACTCCTCGGCCCCGAGGTCGGCCAGCAGGTCCAGCGTCGCCTCGTCCTCCACGCCCTCGGCCACGACCCGCAGCCCCAGGTGGTGGGCCAGTTCGACGGTGCCCGCCACGATGGCGGCGATCCGCTCGTCGTGCAGCGCCCGCGACGTGAACGCCCGGTCGATCTTCACCTCCGTCGCCGGCAGGTTGGCCAGGTAGGCCAGCGAGGAGTACCCCGTGCCGAAGTCGTCGATGCTCAGGGCGAACCCGCGCCCGGTGATGTCCTGGCAGGTCGCCAGCGCCCGTTCCGGGTCGATCATCAGCGAGGTCTCGGTGACCTCGACCACGACGTCGGCGGGGTCGGTGTCGCGGGCCACCTCGTCGAGCAGTTCGAGCAGCTGCGGATCCGACAGGGAGGTGCTCGAGGTGTTGATCGACAACCGCAGGTGGTGCCCGGCCGCCCGCCAGGCCGCCAGGTCCGCCGTGGCCCGGCGCGCCACGTGGACGGTCAGGGCGGGCATCAGCCCGCGTTCCTCGAGCACGTCGAGGAACCCGCCGGGCGCGAGCAGTCCCAGGCGGGGGTGGTTCCACCGGACCAGCGCCTCCACACCGACGACGGAACCGTCGGCGAGGGACACCTGCGGCTGGTAGTGCACCTCGAAGGCCGCGGCCGCCTCCTGCGGTGCGCCCGGTCCCAGGGCGGCGTGCAGCTCGTCGGACAGGGCCGCCCGCTGCCGCCACGCACGGTCGGTGGCGTCGTCGTGCAGCGCGACCCCGCGCCCGGAGGTCTTCGCCGCGTACATCGCGGTGTCGGCCCGGCGCAGCAGTTCCGCACCGGCCAGCCCGTCCGCGCCCGTCGAGGTCGCGACCCCGATGCTGGCCGGGACGACCGCCGCTGCGAGCATCCGCCGGCCCACCGCCAGCGCGTCCTCGGGACCGGCCGCGGGCAGCACGACGGCGAACTCGTCCCCGCCCAGGCGGGCCAGCAGCGCGGCGCCGGGCACCGCGGACTCCAGCGCCACCGACATCGACACGAGCAGTTCGTCGCCGGCCGCGTGCCCGTGCTGGTCGTTGACCTCCTTGAACCGGTCCAGGTCCAGCAGCAGCACCCCCACGGCCCGGCCGGCGACGGTCTCGGCGGACAGCCTCTCGAGGAACGCGCGGCGGTTGGCCAGGCCCGTCAGGTCGTCGGTGCTGGCCTGCCGGCGGGCCCGGTCGTGGTCGGCGAGGTCGCGGATGAGCCGGATCAGCTTCGTCCCGGAGCCGGCGATCGCGGCGGCGCCGTACACCACCGCCCAGGGCGAGGAACCGTCGTCCAGACCGGCCCCCACGAGAGCCGTCAGCCCCAGCAGCAGACCTGCCGAGGCGGCCACGGGCACCCCTGCCGCCGACGGGTGCCACCGGCCGACCGGCACCGGGCGCAGCAGCGCCAGCCAGGCGTACGCCGCGCACATCGACACCCACGCCGCCCACGCCACGAGGACGGACATCGTCGTCGGCCCGGTGACCAGGTAGAGGACCTGGGTGAGCAGCACACCGAGGACGCTCGCCGCGACCGTCAGGGCGCGTCCGCGCACCGGCCGCGGCAGCACCAGCGAGATCGCCACGACGGCCGAGAGCAGGACGGCGATCGAGCTGACGTTCACCAGCCGCAACTGGTCGGCGCACCCGTCGAGGCCCGTGGGGACGTCGACCCACAGGTTGACGGTGCCGGCCGCACCGAGGACGCAGCTGACGCCCACGAGCCAGTCCACCCGACCGGCGGGCCGGCTCTTCTCGTGCGAGCGGTACCAGGTCGCGATGCCGTGGTAGAGGAAGAAGCAGGCCGCGGTGCTCGTCAGCCGCAACGGCAGGACGGCGACCAGCCCAGCGGCCCCGATCGGAGAGCCGGCCAGGTACAGCACCGTCTCCAGGGCGCTGCTCACCAGGAGCAGGGCGAAACCGGCCCGGTAGGACCGCCAGGTCCGCACGGCGGCCCGCTCCCGGCGGGCGCGCCGGCAGATCAGCGCCAGAGCCGCCGCCACGACGAGCGTGCGCAGCACGATGAGAGTCGCCAGCACGCACCTGCTCCTCCCGCCGCTGACCTTCCGTCCTGTGCCTCGGCGCAGGGGCGCGCCGGCCTGATCACCCGAACGGGTTCGGCTTCGGCGCGCGGGATCGTGCGCCATGGACCACAGTGCGCATGTGCACGCGTTCGAAGATCAGCAGACCACCGGACCGCGGGACGACTCCGGGTCCTGGGGCGGCTCGGGATACGTCCGTCGTGAACTCGACCCCGGCCTGGCCAAGTGGTGGCTGCACCTGCCCGAGACCACCAAGACGACCCTCGCCGGTCTGCACCCCGGTGACGTCCTGTCGCGCGAGGCGGCGACCGCCATCGCCGCGACCGGGCTGTCCTGCCCCGAGGTCGTCGTCGTCGAGGACGGCCGCCGCGTCCGCCGCCGCATCGCCTCCCGCGACGTCATCGCCACCGTCCTGCAGGTCCGGCTGACCCACTCCGAACGCCGCCTGGTCTGACGGGTTGCGCTCCGCCGCCGGCGGGGCGCACAGTGCCCACACGTTCACGCGGAGGTGATCGTGGTGGGGACCATCGTGGTGGGGCTCGACACCCTCGACGACTGCCGGGCGGCCGTGGAGTGGGCCGCGGACGCCGCCGACCGCAGCGAGGCCGACCTGGAGATCGTGCGCGGCGTGCGGTTCCCGCCCGCCGTGGACACCTGGAACGCGGGCTACGTCCCCGAGGTCCTCGAACAGCTCGACCAGGTCTGCTGGGACGAGCTGGCCCGGGCCCGCGACCTGGTCCGTCACCGCGTGCACGGGAACGTCCGCACCACCCTCGTGCACGACCACGCCCGCCCCGCCCTGCTGGCCGCCGCCACCCGCGCCGACCTGCTGGTCACCGGGGCACGGCATCGAAACCGCCTGCGCTGCAGCGTCTTCGGCGGATTCCAGCTGGGCTCGACGAGCCTGTTCGCCGCGGCGCACGCGCTCTGCCCCGTCGTCGTCGTGCGCGGCGCCGCCACCCGGGGCGCCCGCGACCTCGTCGTGGGGTTCGACGGTTCGCCGTCGTCGACGGCGGCCGCGTGCTGGGCGCTGGCCCAGGCCGCCGTGACCGGTGCGCGGGTCCACGTCGTGCTCGTCCGGCGGGCCGTGGCCGACCTCACCCTCGGCCTGGACCCCACCGCGGCCGTCGCCAGCCGCGGTGACGACGAGGCGGCCGCGCACGCCCGCCTCGAGGACGTCGTGCAGCGGTTGCAGCGCAGCGACCCCCGGGTCGAGGTGGACGGGACGGTCGTGCGCCACGACCACCCCGAGGACGTGCTGCTCGAGGCCGCCGGGACCTGCGCGCTGCTCGTCGTGGGCTCACGCGGGCACGCGGCGTTCACCTCGGCGCTCATCGGGTCCACCAGCCACGCCGTGCTGCACCACGCGCTCACCCCGGTGGTCGTCGTACCGGACGCCGCGCAGGTCGCGCACCGGCGCCGGGCGGTCCAGGCCACCCTCGCACGGCGCTGACGGCTTGGTTCCACGACAGCGGCCGGAAACTCGCTGGACCGCGACGGCGACGGGCTGCACCCTGTGCCGGTGACCGATCTGGCAACCGCGCACGCCGACGCCTGGGCAGTGCTGGCGGGCCGTCCCGGTGGTGCGGTCGCCCGGCTGCCGGGGGTGCGGCTGGCGAGCAGCGGAACGGGTTTCGGGCAGTACAACGGCGCCGACCTCGTCGATCCGCTGCTGGCCGATCCGGCCGCCGTCGCCGCCTGGTTCGCCGGGCGCGGTGAGCCGTGGGCGTGGCGGGTGCCCGAACGTTTCGGCTGGGCCGGGCAACTCCTCGTGGAGCAGCCGCTCATGGGGCTGCCCGCCGCGGGTTTCCGGCCCGCACCGTGGCCCGACGGGTTCGCCGTGCGCCCGGCGGCTCCGGCCGACCTGGAGGCGTGCGTGGCGGTGGACGTGGCCGCGTTCGGCGGGCCGGCGCACGTCGCCCGGACGTGGCTGGGCGGACACCTGGAGGTACCGGGTGTCGAGGTCGCCCTGGTCACCGGGGCGGCCGGCCCGGTGGCGCTGGCGTACGCGGTGCGCTCGGACGCCGACGCCGGGCCGGCGGTGATGCTGGCTGGGGTGGGCGTCGTCCCGTCGGCGCGGCGCCGGGGCGTCGCCGCGGGGGTGTCGTCCTGGCTGCTGGCACGGGCCTTCGCCGCCGGCTCGGCCTTCGCCCACCTGCAACCCGACGACGACCGCGCGGCCCGCGTCTACGCGCGGCTGGGGTTCGCCACGGGGCCGGGGGTGCGGATCCAGCGCCCCGACTAGCCTTGCCGGGTGCCCAAGAAGAAGAAGTCCCGCGGCCATCCGGCGCGCCACCTCGACGCGGCCTCGCAGCTCTCGCCGCTGCGCGCGGGGGGCCGGGTGCTGGGGGACCTGCAGGTGCCGTTCCGGCGTTTCCTGGAGGAGGAACTGTCCGAGGACGAGACGGTCCTGGAGGCGGCCGACCTCGAGGCGCGGGTCATGGAGTCCCTGGGCTGGCTGGTGCTGACCTTCGGCTACGAGCCGGTGCCCGCCACCGGGCGCCGGTTCACCCCGGACGACCTCGCGGAACTGTTCACCGAGATCGTGCCCGCCGTGGCCGAGCACAACGAACTCGACCCCCAGGAACTCGTCGACGAGACCCGGCTGGCCTGGACCTCCTACCTGATGTTCCTGGGCGAGTCCGACCAGTGGGCGGGCGATCCGGGGGAGCTGGCCGACTGCCTGGACGTCGCCTCCGGAGGAGTCGGCGGGACGGTGTCCGGACAGGGCAGCGTCCTGGACGCCCTCGCCGCGGCCGAGGCCGCGCAGCCGGTCGCCGGCCGGCTGGCGGACCTGCTGGACCTGCCCGTCGTGACGGCCGCGCTCGCGGCCGTCGACGAACTGGCCGTCGGTGTCGAACTCGGAGGCGCCGGGCTCGCCGACGGTCCCGCCGTGGAGGTGCTGCGTTCCCGGCTGGAACCCTTCGGTGCCGAGATCGACCCCGTCACGCTGCTGCTGGACCTCACGTCGTCGGGTTTCGTCGTCGTCGACGACGACCGCACGACGGTTCCCGACGCCGGGGACCCCGAACGCCGGTACCAGCTGGCGACCACGTTCCTGGCGGCCCTCGTCAGCGGAACCCTGGCGGCGTGCCCCTCACCGGGCGCCATCGTGGGTGCGTTGTCGGTCGTGGCCTCCGCGGTGCTGGACCCCATCACCACCGGCCGGCTGCGGGAACTGCTCGCCGAGACCGGCGACGAGGAGGAACTCCCGGCCGCCCTGGCCGTGGTGACCCGGCTGGTGGACGTCGGGGTCCTGTCCGCGGTCGAACCCTGGACGGCGCGACCGGGTTTCGCCGGCGCCGTGCACGACGTCGTCGAGGGCTTCTTCGGCTCCGAGCAGGACTAGGCGTCTCCGTCCCGGTGCTCGCGCCGGTACTCGCTGGGCGCCGTGCCCAGCACCGTGCGGAAGTCGTTCGTGAGGTGGGCGTGGTCGGCGTAACCCAGGTCGGCGGCGATCGCGGCCAGGTCGGCCGTGCGGTCGGTGCGCACCCGCTCGGCGGCCTCCTGCAACCGGCGCCGGCGGATCATCGCCGCCGGCGGCAGCCCGACGTAGCGGCGCGCGAGCCGCTGCAACGTCCGCGGTGACCGGCGGAGCCTGTCGGCGGCGTCCTCCAGCCGCAGGACCGTCGGGTCGCCGTCGACGAGCGCCGCCAGCTCGTTGGCGGCGCGCGCCTCCTCGGTCACCGGACCGCACCGCTGCACCAGGTGGTCGGCCAGGACCGCCACGGCCCGCTCCAGCCGGTCCGGCGCCGACGTGGCCATCTGCGCGGCGACCGCGGCGAACAGCTCCGGCTCCCGCAGCGGCCGGTAGCTGTCGCGTGCGGCGGCGGGGTCGTCGGTGAAGGCCGGGACGGCGGCCGGCCGCAGGTGCGCGCCCACGGCCCAGCCGCGCCCGCTCAGGTCCTGGTGCGAGCGCCGCGTCGTGGGACCGGCGAACCCGACGAAACCGCCGTCGCGGGAGTCGACGACGACGTTGCAGCCGGGGTGGGCCACGACGTGCTGGCGTGAGGTCCGGCCCGGTTCGAGGTCCCACTCCGGGATCCAGAACCAGCGCACGAGCTCCTCGGCCGCGGCGGGTGCCGGGAGCCGGGTGAAGCGGGGCAGCCGCGCGGGGTAGAGGACGCCGCGCGTCTGACCGGTCACGCAGCGAGGGTAGACGCGAATCTCCAAGCCGGCGGCGGCCGTGCGGCCCCAGCATCGGCACATGACTTCTGGACAGCACACCACCGACGGCGTCCCGCACGGCCTGACCAGCCTGACTCCCTTCCTCGCGGTGCCCCGGGCGCGGGAGGCGGTCGAGTTCTACCGCGACGTGTTCGGCGCCCGGGTCGTCGACGTCACCGAGGTGGGTGGCGTCCTGGTGCACGCCGACCTCGACCTGGGCCACGGGCACCTGCAGCTGGGCGAACCCAACCCCGAGTACCACCTCGTGCCCGCTCCGTCCGGGGACGACGACTGCTACTCCCTCGGCCTGTACTGCGCCGACGCCGACGCCGTGGTCGCCCGCGCCGAGGCCGCCGGGGCCACGATCCGGGAACCGCTCACGAACTTCGCCTCCGGGGACCGGTTCGCGAGCATCCGCGACCCGTTCGGGGTCCGCTGGTCGGTCATGACGCGGGTCGAGGACCTGTCCGAGGCCGAGAGCGCGCGGCGGGTCGCGGACTGGGCGGCGCAGTACAGCTCATAGAGCTCACAGCTGGCTCACCACCGGGCGGCAGGTCCACGGCCGACAGTTCAGCCGTGGACGGACGGAAGCGGGCGCGGTGGACCACCGCCGCAGTGGTGGTCGGCGGGGTGGTCGCCACCGCGGGGGCGACCACCGCGTTGGCGGTGACGGACGACGGGACGAGTTCCTCGACGACGACCTCGTCGACCTCGTCGACGAGCAGCACGGACTCGCAGGAGTCGGGGCAGTGGTCGCCGGGGACCTCCGGCGTCTCTCCCGGTGCCGGTGCGGGGTCGGCGACGTCGGGGGGTTCGTGATGCCGCTGACCGAGACGCTGCCGGTGACCGACACCGTCGCGCAGTGGGCGGTGTGGGGCACCACCGCGCGGGTCGTCGTGGCGGACCCCGCCGCGCTGCCCGCCGCGCACGGCCTCGTCGTCTCGCAGCTGCGCCGCGTCGACGACGCCTGCAACCGGTTCCGCCCCGACTCGGAGTTGTCGCGGCTGCCCGGCGGGCGCTGGACGACGGTCTCCGACGACCTCGCGGACCTGCTGGCGCAGGCGTTGCTGGCGGCCGAACGCACCGACGGTGACGTGGACCCGACCCTGGGGGACGCCGTCTCCGCCCTGGGCTACGACCGGCCGTTCGCCGAGCTGCCGGACGTGGCGGGCGCCCGGGCCTGCGTCGTCCGCCGCGAGCGCCCCGACTGGCGGGCGGTGGAACTGGCCGGGAACCGGGTGCGGGTTCCGGTCCCGGTCCGGCTGGACCTGGGCGCCACCGCCAAGGCCGCCGCCGCCGACCGCAGCGCCGCGCTGGTCGCGGAACGTCTCGGGGTGGGGGTGCTCGTCGCACTGGGCGGGGACGTCGCCACGGCCGGGTCCGGGGACGGCTGGGAGGTGAGGGTGCAGGACGGCCCGGGTGAACCGGCCCAGGTCGTGCAGCTCCCGGCCGGCGGGGCGCTGGCCACCTCCAGCACCCGGTCCCGGCGGTGGCGGTGCGGAACCCGGGAACTGCACCACGTCCTCGACCCGAGGACGCTGGTGCCGGCCGAACCGGTGTGGCGCACGGTGTCCGTGGCCGCCGGCAGCTGCGCCGGGGCGAACACCGCCAGCACCGCCGCCCTGGTGCGCGGGCACGCGGCCCTGCCGTGGCTGGCCGGTGGTGGGGTCAGTGCGCGGCTGGTCACCGCGGCCGGGGACGTCCTGACGACGGGCCGGTGGCCGTCGTGACCTCCGAACTCCTCTGGTACGTGGCCCGGGCCAGCGGCCTGGTGCTGCTGCCGATGTTCACGGCCGTCGTCGTGCTCGGCGTCCTCACCCGCGGCAACCGCAGGCTGGGCCGCTCACCGCGGTTCACCACCCCGCTGGTGCACCGCAGCCTCTCGTTGGCCGCCCCGGGGTTCCTGCTCGTCCACGTGGCCAGCGTCGTGGCCGACGGCTACGTCGACGTCGACCTGCTCGACGTCGTCGTCCCCTTCGCCTCCTCCTACCACCGGTTCTGGACCGGGCTGGGCACCGTCGCCGTGCTGCTGCTGGTGGTGCTGGTCGCCACCAGCCTGGCGCGGGTCCGGCTGGGCCGGCGGATCTGGCGGCCGGTGCACGCGCTGGCGTGGCCGTTCTTCGCCGTCGCCCTCGCCCACGCCCTGGGGGTCGGCACCGACACCCGCACCTGGTGGGGTCTGGCCCTGGCCGCCGGCTGCGTGAGCGCCGTCGTCGCCGCGCTGGTCGCGGGACGTTCCCGCCCCTGCTGGCGAGCGGCCGAACCCGCCCGCCGTCCCGCCGTCCTGGAAGGAGCAGACCGGTGAGGATCCTGCCCGACGACCGCAGCCGACCCGTCGACCTCGCCGAGCACCTCGCCCGGCACCGCGCCGGCAGGACCCACGACCTGCTGACCGCGCTGCACCGCACCGGTCTGCGCGGCCGGGGCGGGGCGGCCCGCGAGGTGGCCCCCGAACTGCTGCGCGTGCGTCACGAGGTGGCCGGCTCGGGCCGGACGGGGGTGGTCGTCGCCAACGGGGTGGAGGGCGAACCGCTGTCCCGCAAGGACGTCACCGTCCTCACGACCGTTCCGCACCTGGTCCTGGACGGAGCGGCCGCCGCGGCCGCCGTCGTGGGGGCCGGCGACGTGGTCGTCTGCGCCGCTGCCGGGCCGGGCCTGGAGGCGGTCCAGCGAGCTCTCGCGCAACGGCGGGCCGCGGGCGTGCCCGGTCCCGCCGTCCACACGGCCGTCGCGGCCGGCGGTTTCGTCGCGGGCCAGGAGTCCGCCGTCGTCGCGCACCTGGAGGGGTACGCGGCCCGCCCGCGGGGGAACGGCGTCCCCCTGGCCCGGCGGGGGGTCGGTGGCCGCCCCACCGTGGTGAAGAACGTCGAGACGCTGGCGCGCCTGGGGTTCCTGACCGCTCACGGCGACCAGCCGGCGACGGTGCTGCTCACGGTCGCCCTGCCCACCGGACCGCGGGTGCTGGAGGTGCCCCTGGGCACACCGCTGACCGAGGTCCTGGCGCGCGCCGGGGCCGACGCCGGCGGTGGCGTGCTGCTGGGGGGTTTCCACGGGTCGTGGAGGCGACCGGAGGACCTGGCCGAACCGGTGGCCCTGACGGGGGCCGGGGTCGTGCGGCCGGTCGCGACGGGGGAGTGCGCGCTCGTCGTGACGGCCGCCCTCACCCGCTACCTCGCCCGTGAGTCGGTGCGGCAGTGCGGACCGTGCACCTTCGGGATGCCGCGGCTGGCCGATCTCGTCGAGGCGCTGGCCCGCTGCACCCTGGACCAGGCCGGGATCGCCGAGCTGCACCGCACGCTCGGGCTGCTGGGCGACCGCGGGGCCTGCCGGCACCCGGACGCCTCGGCCCGGACGGTGGCCTCGGCCCTGCTGGCGTTCCCGGCGGAGGTGGCCGCGCACGGACGAGGTGCCTGCGCGGCACGGGAGGTGGTGGCGGCGTGACCGACGTGACCGAGGGGGTGGCCGAGGGGGTGACCGAGCTGCGGATCGACTTCGCCGCCTGCGACGGGCACGGAGCGTGCACCGGGCTGCTGCCCGAGCTGCTCGTCGCCGACGACTGGGGTTTCCCCCGCGTGCGTTCCGGTGGGCGGCGTGCCCTCGTCCCGCCGGAGCTGGCGCGGGCGGCCCGTGAGGCGCAGCGCTGCTGCCCGGTGCTGGCCCTCCGCGTTGCCCCGCGGGGAGCCGGCGGTTAGCTTCGGGCCGTGACTGGCCGCAAGCCGATCGGGACGTCCTTCGAGGACTGGATCGAGCGGCAGGTCCGTGAGGCCACCGAGCGGGGGGACTTCGACGACCTGCCGGGTGCCGGTGCGCCGTTGCGGGGACTGGACCGCGACTTCTCCGCCGAGCAGTGGGCGGCCGACAAGGCCCGGCGCGAGGGCTTCGACGTGACCGCCATGCTGCCGCCGGCCCTGGCGCTGCGCCGGGAGCGGGAGGTGCTGGCCCGCGACGTCCACGAGCTGGTGTCCGAGGCCGCCGTCCGGGCCGTCGCCGGCGACTTCAACGACCGCGTGCACGAGCTGTACCGCCGCCCGGCCGACGGGCCGCTCATCGTGGTGCCGTTGCTCGACGCGGACGTCCTCGTCGAGCAGTGGCGGGCGCGACGGCCCACGCCGGCGCCGGCCGCGCCGACGCCCGCACCGCGGCGCCGCTGGTGGCGCAGACACGCGCGGTGAGTGGTCCGTCGCGCGCCCGTCCGCTGGTGCGCCCGGACCGGCGAGATCGGGCCCCGGAAGTGCTGGAAAGTTCATCCATCCGGTGCCGTTGGTGTTTCCTGGGCGCTGTCGCGGTTCGCGACGCCGCCTGAGGGGAGCCCATGGACGATCGCACGCCGCCGGGAGCGTCGTGGCCCGTGTCGTTGCGCACGGTGCTGACGGCCCTGCGCGACGACGACGAGGTGACCCTCGACCTCGGCTCCGCCGGTCTGCTGCACGTGCGCTGGTCACCGCAGGTCCAGGACGAGGCCCCCGCGGACGCGGCGGGGACGTTGCCCCCGCTGCCCGTGCGTCGGGAACAGGTCCTGCGCGAGATCGCCCGGGGCCTGCCGGCCACCGTGATCGCCGACACCTACCAGTTGCCCCTCACCGAGGTCGCCGAGGAGTTGCAGGCCCTGCGCCGCCGCTACGGGGTCGACAGCACCGCGGCGGCCGTCGTCGCCGCACGCCGGGTGGGGGACCTGCCCGCCGAATAGGGTCGCCCGCGTGGACCTGTCCTGCGTGATCCTCAACGACCTGCACCCCGGCGACTTCCTGGCCACCGCGCGCACCGCGCAGGAGGCGGGGCTGCGGACGGTGTTCTGCTACGACCACCTGTCCTGGCGGGACCTGCGGGACGGTCCCTGGTACAACGCCGTGCCGCTGCTGGCCGCCGCGGCCACCGCGACCGACCGCATCCGCCTCGGAACCCTCGTCGCGAGCCCCAACTACCGGCACCCCGTCACCTTCGCCTCCGAGGTCATGACCGTCGACCAGCTGTCCGGGGGGCGGTTCGAACTCGGCGTCGGCGCGGGGACCGCCGCCCACGACGCCTCCGTCCTCGGGCTCGCACCGCTGTCCCCCCGCTCACGCCAGGACCGGTTCGAGGAGTGGACGCTGCTGCTGCGCACGCTGCTGACCCAGCGCGCGACCGATGCCGACGGAACGCACTACCGCGCGGTCGACGCCCGCACCATCCCCGGCCCGGTGACCCGGGTACCGCTGACCGTGGCCGCCGCGGGCCCGCGCGGCATGCGGTTCGCGGCGCGGGTGGGGCAGACGTGGGTGACCTACGGGTCCGGCGAACCCCGCCGCGGGGACACCGTGGCCGACGCGATCGCCCGCTTCAGCGAGCCGGCCGAGCGGTTCGCCCGGATCGAGGGTTCGGCCGGGGTGCGCCGGATGGCCCTGCTGGGCCTGGACGAGACCGGCGCCTTCACCGACTGGCCGGTGTTCTCCGCCGCCCTGGCCGACGCCGGGTACGACGAGGTCTGCGTGCACTGGCCCCGGACGGACGGCCGGGGTGCCCCGGCCGCCGTCTGGGACCAGGTCCTCAGCCGAGGGTGAGTTCCACCGTCGCGAACGAGTGCGCCGGCAGTTCCACCACGAGGGTGTCGCCCTCGCGGCGGGCACCGTCGAACGCGGTCGGGGCCACGGCGGTGGGCTCGTCCACCGTGTTGTGGGCCTGCACCGACGGGGCGGCCAGCAGGGTCGCCTTCGCGACCTGCCAGTCCTTGCCGCGCAGGTCGAGGCGGACGGTGCCGGCGTCGTCGACGTCGAGGTTCGTCAGCGACACCAGGGCGGTGGCTCCCCGGGAGCTGACCGAGGTGGTCAGCGTCGGGTAGGCGCCCTGCTCACCCGCGTACTGCGACTGCGCGGTGAGCTGCACGGGGTGGCTGGTCGCGTCCTGGTGACCGGCGTTCATGGCGAACACGTGGTACGTCGGGGTGAGCACCATGCGCGCGCCGTCGGTCAGCACCATGGCCTGCAGGACGTTCACGGTCTGGGCGATGTTGGCCATGACCAGCCGGCGGGCGTTGGCGTGGAAGACGTCGAAGTGCAGCCCGGCCACGAGCGCGTCGCGCATGGTGTTCTGCTGGAACAGGAAGCCCGGGTTGGTGCCGGGTTCGACGTCCCACCAGGTGCCCCACTCGTCGCACACCAGGCCGATGGCGGCCTCGGGGTCGTAGGCGTCCATGACCCGGGAGTGCCCGCGGACGATCTCGTCGATGCGCCAGGCCCGCACCATCGTCTCGTGGTACTCCTCGGCGGAGAACTCCGTCGCCGAGCCCTTGTGCTGCCAGTCGTCGCTGGCGTGCGTGTAGTAGTGGAAGGACAGCGCCTGCCAGCCGTTGTGCTTGGGCGAGCGGACCGGTCCGCCGAGGGTGCTGATCGACTTCATCAACGTCTCGGTCCAGTGGTAGTCGTCGCGGTTGGGGCCCGCGGCGATCCGGTACAGCTCGTTGCCGTCGTGGTTGCGGCAGTAGGTGGCGAACTGGGCCGCGAGCTGGGTGTACTGCTCGGCGGTCATGTTGCCGCCGCAGCCCCACGACTCGTTGCCGATGCCCCAGAACGGGACCTTCCACGGTTCGGCGCGGCCGTTCTCCCGGCGCAGGCGGGACATCGGTGCGTCCCCCGAGCGCGTCAGGTACTCGACCCAGTCGCTCATCTCGGCGACGGTGCCCGAGCCGACGTTGCCGGACACGTACGGCTCGGCGCCGAGCATCTCGCACAGCTGCATGAACTCGTGCGTGCCGAAGGAGTTGTCCTCGACGACGTCGCCCCAGTGGGTGTTGACCATCGAGGGCCGCTCCTCGCGGGGACCGACGCCGTTCATCCAGTGGTACTCGTCGGCGAAGCAGCCGCCGGGCCAGCGCAGGTTGGGGATGCTGACGTCCTTCAGCGCCTGCACGACGTCCTCGCGGATGCCGGCGGTGTTCGGGATCTCGGAGTCCTCCCCGACCCAGAAGCCTTCGTAGATGCAGCGGCCCAGGTGCTCGGCGAAGTGGCCGTACAGGTGGCGGCTGATCGTCGCGCCGGCGACGTCGAGGTCGACGACGCCGTTGAGGGTGTTGCTCAAGTGTTCAGCCCTTCAGACCGGTTCCGGCCACACCTTCGACGATGCGGCGCTGGAAGATGACGAACAGGATGACCAACGGCAGGGCGCCGAGGATCGTCGAGGCCTGGATGTCGGAGAACCGCTGACCGTAGGAGCCCTGGACGGTGGCCAGGCCCACCGGGATGGTCATGAGGTCGGGGTTGGACAGGACGAACAGCGGCAGGATCAGGTTGTTCCAGACGCCGACGAACGTGACGATCGCCATGGCCGCCAGGACCGGGCGCGACAGCGGCATGATGATCGACCAGTAGATGCGCCAGTTGCCGGCGCCGTCGATGCGGGCCGCCTCCTCGAGCTCGTTGGGCAGGCCGTCGAAGAACTGCTTGAAGACGAACAGCGCGATGACGCTGGAGACCTGGGGGAAGATGACGGCCCAGTAGGTGTTGAGCAGGCCGACGGTGTTGAGCATCTGGAAGATCGGGATGATCAGGACGTCGGCCGGCACCATGATGCCCGCGATGACGAGCAGGAACACGACGTTGCGCCCGCGGAAGCGCATCCGCGAGAGGGCGAACGCCGCCATCGAGGCGAACAGCACCACCAGGGCCGCCGAGAGCGTCGAGGTGATGAAGCTCGCCAGGTACCAGTTCCACAGGTCCCCGCCGCCCAGCAGCGAGGAGTAGGAGGCCAGCGTCGGGTTGACGTCGCGCAGGATGGCCTGCGTGCCCAGCGCCGACACCGAGTTGTCGGTGAACGAGGTCTTGATCGCCCACAGGCTCGGGATGAGCCAGATGACCGCGAAGACGACCAGGACGACCGCTGCGATGCGGTTGAAGGTCCTGCCGCCGTTCGTCGCGACGCGCGCGGTGCGGGCCGGCGGGGCGGCCGCGGAGATCCCGGACCGGCGGGAGGTGCCTGCACCGGTGGTGGCCATCTCAGCCATGTCAGGCTCCCTTCTGCTGTGCGCGCTCGACGAGCTGGCGGACGAGGGCGATCACGACGATGACGACGAAGAGGATGAACGAGGCGGCGGCCGCGGCGCCGATCCGGTAGTCGGTGAAACCGGTGTTGGTGATGAACACCAGCGCGGTCTCGGTGCTGCGGCCCGGCCCGCCGCTGGTCATGAGGTAGACCTGGTCGAAGATCTTCAGGCTGGCGATGATCTGCAGCAGGACCACCAGGGTCGTGGTGCGGTTCAGCAGCGGGATCGTCAGGTGCCGGATCTGCTGCCACGGCGTGGCGCCGTCGATGGCGGCCGCCTCGTAGAGCTCGCGCGGGATGTCCTGCAGGCCGGCCAGGTAGAGGATGAAGTTGAAGCCGATGGTCCACCAGACGGTGGCGATCGCGATGCCGACCATGGCCAGGTTCGGCGTGGCCAGGATCGGGGTCGGGGCGTCGCTGCCCAGCCACTTCTGCACCGTGGCCCACAGGCCGGTGTCGGCGGTGAAGATGAACACCCAGATCAGCGAGATGGCCGCCGACGGCAGGATGTAGGGCGTGAAGAAGGCCAGTCGCCAGAACGTCTGGCCCCGCCGCATCCGGTTGGCCAGCACGGCGAACACGAACGACAGGACGACCAGGGGCGGCACGGTGTAGAGCGTGAACTGCAGCGTGTGCCACATCGCCGACCAGAAGTCCGACGAGGACAGCAGCGTCGTGTAGTTCTCCAGCCCGATGAAGTTGCCCAGACCGGTCTTGACGATGCTCGTGTCGAAGAAGCTCGCCACGAACATGTAGATCGAGGGGCCGATCAGGAAGCACAGGTAGAAGAACCCGAAGGGCAGGATGAAGAGCCAGGCCTTGTTGGATCGGCGCAGGCGGTCCGGGTCGGTGCGGTCCAGGGCGGCGCGGGTCGTGGTGGGCGCGCCGACGATCTGGGTGCTCATCGTGGGTCTCCAGCGGTCCTCGGGGCGGGGGTCGGTCGCGCGCTCACAGCGGGTTCGCCGTCCGTGCGTAGGTCTCCAGTTGGGAGCGGATGCTGGCCACGGCCGCCTCCGGCGTCGAGAGCCCCTGCTGGACGAGGCCGATCTGCGAGCCGGTGACGGTCTCGAAGTTCGATCCCGAGCCGGAGTACCACGCCGCCGGGTCGTAGGAGGCGTACGTGGCGGTCTCGGCGTAGTCCGCCTGCGGTTCGAGGTTGGCGTACTCCTCGCTCTCGAAGATCGGCAGGTAGGTCGGGACGTGACCACCCTCGGCCCACGTCATGCCCTGTTCGAGCAGGGAGTGGATGAAGCCCATGGCCCG
The DNA here is from genome assembly GCF_050871945.1 of Kineococcus deserti. Taxonomy (NCBI): domain Bacteria; kingdom Bacillati; phylum Actinomycetota; class Actinomycetes; order Kineosporiales; family Kineosporiaceae; genus Kineococcus; species Kineococcus deserti. Next base: position 201,362 of record NZ_JBJLSI010000001.1, read on the forward strand.
TTCGAGCTGGTCGGCGTCGCGCTCCATGCGGGGCAGGATGAACGCGTGCGAGTCGGCGTGCGCCGCGGGGTTCTCGTACAGCTGGGGGAAGGCCGCCATGCTGAAGTTGAGGCCCTCGATGCTCTGCAGCGTCGTGATCTCCCACTCGCCGTTCATGAAGAACGCGGACTCGCCCTGCGACAGCAGGGTCTCGGCCCCGGGGGTGTCGACGACGCGGGGCATGAGCTCGGTCTCGGTCCAGCGCTGGATCGCCGCGAGCGTGTCGATCATGAGCTCGTCGTTCATGGTGATCTCCTGGCCCTCGTCGCTCATGAGCGGCGTGGCGCCTTCGCGCTGGCTGTAGACGGTGTTGACGAACCGCCAGCTGTTCGAGTCGTCGGCCACCGACGCCGTGGCGGCGCCGTAGCGACCCGTCGTCTCCTTGGCGGCCGTCAGCGCGGCCTCCCAGGCCTCCAGGCCCTCGATGGGCAGCAGCTTGCCGTCGGGGCCGAGCAGGCCGGCCTGCTGGCAGACGTCGGTGTTGTAGAAGAGCACCCACGGGTGGGTGTCCATCGGGATGGCGTAGGACTGTCCCTCGAACTGCCCGGCCTCCCAGGCGGTCTGGGTGAAGTCGGCCGAGGACAGGCCGACGAGTCCCAGCATCTCCTCGGTGATGGGTTCGAGCAGGCCCGCCGCGGCCAGGTTGGTCGCCCGCGTGAGGTGGGCGACGGCGACGTCCGGCGGCTTGTTCCCGAGGGTGGCCAGCGACACCTTGGTGTAGTAGGGGTTCCCCCAGGCGAAGGTCGCCGCGACCAGGGAGTCGGCGCTGCCCTGCTGGCGGCGGTACTCGTCGAGCATGAGCAGCAGGCGGGCCCCGTCGCCGCCGCCGAAGAGGTTCCAGAAGGTGACCGTCCCGGGGTTCAGCTGGGTTCCCGCCAGCCCGGCGGCCACGGGGGATCCGCAGCCGGCGGCGCCGGCCACCAGGCCCAGACCACCGGTGGCCAGGCCACCGCGCAGGAGGTTGCGCCGGCTGAACGCACCCGGCCCTCGGGGTGTCGGGGGATGACTTTTCACGCGTGTCCGTCCCTGCCGTCGTTGGCGGTCGATGTCCACTGGTCGTGGCCACGGCTGACCAGGAACGGCTCTGTCCCGGTCAGTGGGGTGGAAAGTAGCACGCGTTTGCAACGCTGCATAGACTCGCGGCCCGCGCCGCTTTGCAACGATGCACAGCTGTTGCCCGGGGAGCCCGGGACAGGCAGAGTGGACGCGCACGCACGCCGTCGACGAGGAGGAGCACGTGCCCGACACCCCCCGCCCGGAGTACCCGCGGCCTTCCATGGTCCGCACCGACTGGGTCAACCTCAACGGCACCTGGGAGTTCGAGGTGGACGCCGGTGACTCCGGCCTCGAGCGCGGGGTGCGCGACCGCGCCCTCGGCGGGACCATCACCGTCCCGTTCGCCCCGGAGTCCGAGCTGTCCGGCGTCGCGAACACCGACTTCATGCCCGCCGTCTGGTACCGGCGTGAGGTCGAGATCCCCGCCGGCTGGGCCGGCCGCCGCACGCTGCTGCACTTCGGCGCCGTCGACCACGACGCCACCGTCTGGGTCGACGGGCAGGAGGTCGTCCGCCACCGCGGCGGGTTCACCCCCTTCACCGCCGACCTCGGCCACCGCACGGGCACCGTCACCGTCGTCGTGCGCGCGCGCGACGACCGCTACGGCCCGCAGGCCCGCGGCAAGCAGTCCACGCGCTACGACAACTACGAGTGCCTCTACACGCGCACCACCGGGATCTGGCAGACGGTGTGGGCCGAGCCCGTGGCCGACGTCAGCCTGGGCCGTCCGCGGATCACCCCGGACGTGGCGGGCTCGACGTTCCACCTCGAACAGCCGCTGCGGCGCAGCCACACCGGAGCCGTCGGCGACCGGGCGGGCTGGACCCTCAGCGCCTCGGTGCGCGACGCCGCCGGTGAGGTCGCCTCGGCCACCGTGCGCGCCGACCTCGACCTGTCGCCGCGGCTGACCCTGCCCGTCCCGGAGGACCGGGTGCGGCTGTGGGGGCCGCAGGACCCGCACCTGTACGACGTGACGATCACCCTGACCGACGCGGCGGGGAACGTCGTCGACACCGTGGAGACGTACGCCGGGCTGCGCTCGGTGAGCATCGACGGCAAGGCCGTCCTGCTCAACGGCCGGCCGGTGTTCCAGCGGCTCGTGCTGGACCAGGGGTACTACCCCGACGGCCTGATGACGGCGCCGACCGACGAGGCCCTGCGGCGCGACATCGAGCTGTCCCTGGCGGCCGGCTTCAACGGCGCACGGCTGCACCAGAAGGTCTTCGAGGAGCGGTTCCTCCACCACGCCGACCGGCTCGGCTACCTCGTGTGGGGCGAGTTCGGCGACTGGGGTGCGATCGAGGAGGGATCGGCGCACCGCGGGGAGCACCAGCAGCCGACGTCGAACTTCGTCTCGCAGTGGCTCGAGGAACTCGAACGCGACTACTCCCACCCCTCGATCGTCGGCTGGTGCGGGCTGAACGAGACCCGCCAGGACCTCACCGACCGCGGGCAGGTCCTCGACGACGTGACCCGCGCGATGTTCCTGGCCGCCAAGGCCATGGACACCTCCCGGCCGGTGCTGGACGCCTCGGGGTACTCCCACCGCGTCCTGGAGACGGACGTGTGGGACTCGCACAACTACACCCAGGACCCGGCGCAGTTCGCCCAGGAGATGTCGGGCCTGGCCGAGGGGCGTCCGGACACGAACTACGGCGCCCGTGGTGAGACCTGGTCGCTGCCGTACCAGGGGCAGCCGTGGTTCTGCTCCGAGTTCGGCGGGATCTGGTGGCGGCCGGACACCGCGGCCAGCAACCCCGAGGTCGACCGGGGCGCCACGTCGTCGTGGGGTTACGGCGAACCGCCGCGCACCGAGGAGGAGTTCCACCACCGCTTCGAGGGCCTGACCGGTGTGCTGCTGAACGACCCGCTGATGTTCGGCTACTGCTACACGCAGCTGACCGACGTGTTCCAGGAGCAGAACGGGGTCTACTCCTTCGACCGCTCCGACAAGCTCGACGTCGCGCGCGTGCGGGCGGCGCAGCAACGGCCGGCGGCGATCGAGAAGGGCTGACCGGGGTGGGCGTCCTGGGCGTCGAACGCGCGTTCACCGTGTTCGGCGCCCAGGACTCCGGCTGTCCGTCCTGGGGTGTGGAGCACGCCGGGCAGCGGTGGTTCGTCAAGACCGCGGTGCGGCCCGAGGCGCGGGCCGGGCTGGCGCGGGTCGCAGCCCTCCACGCCGTCGTGCGGCACACGGCGATCGTGCCGCTGGCGCACGTGCTCGACGGGACGGACGGCCCGACGCTGGTGTACCCGTGGTGCGAAGGGCAGGTGCTGAACCGCGCCACCACCTCGGGATCGGACCGGGCGGCCCTGGCGGATTTCCAGCGGTTGCCGGTGGGGCAGGTCCGGGCCGCGCTGGACCAGGTGCTCGACGCCCACCTCGCGGTCGCCGCAGCCGGCTGGGTCACGTGCGACCTGTACGACGGGTGCTTCCTGTACGACGCGGACGCCGGGCGCATGCACCTGGTCGATCTCGACGAGTACCGGCCGGGACCGTTCGTGCTGAACTCGGGACGGTTGCCGGGCTCGGAACGCTACATGGCGCCCGAGGAGTTCCGCCCGGGGGCGCGCATCGACCAGCGGACCAGTGTCTTCGCCCTGGGGCGGGCGGCGTTCCACCTGCTGGACGGCCCGGGCGGGTGGCGCGGTACCGCGGCGCAGCACGGAGTCGTGGAACGGGCGACACGGCCGGAGCAGGTAGCGCGGTACGCGGGTGTGGCGGAGTTCGTCGCGGCCTGGCGCGCCGCGTCGGGCTGAGGCGCCTGGGAAGGTGGAGGCGTGGCTGCGGTGGACGTCGTCGTCGTGGGGCAGGTGGCCCGTGACCTGGTGGTCGGCGTCGACGAGGTGCCCGCCGCCGGCGGTGCGACCGCCGTCCGGCACCGGTGGGAGGGACTGGGCGGCAAGGGGGCCAACCAGGCGGTGGCCGCCGCCCAGCTGGGGGCCCGGGTGGCGCTGGTGGGCGTGGTCGGCGACGACGAGCCCGGTCGCGCGGTGCTGCAGCAGGCCGCGGCCGACGGCCTGGACACCGGTGGCGTCGTGCGGCGACCGGGTGCGGTGACCGCACTGCTCGTCGACCTCGTGACCGACGGGGGTTCCCGGCGCCTCCTGGAGGACGTGGCCGAGGACGTCCTGCTGCGGCCGGCCGACCTCGACGGTGCTGCGCGGCTGATCGCCTCGGCGCGCGCGGTGCTCGTGCAGCTGCAGCAGCCGGCCGCGGCCGTGCGTGCTGCCCTGCGGCTGTGCCGGGAGGCGCCCGCGATCGTGGTCGTGGACGGCGCCCCCGACGATCCGGCGGTGCGCGAGGAGGTCCTGGCGAGAGCCACCGTGGTGCGCGCCGACGCCCACGAGGCCGAACTGCTCGTCGGCCGGGAGCTGGACGGCGTGCAGGCCGTGGAGCGGGCGGCACGCGAGCTGGTGACCGCCGGGCCGCGCCTGGTCGTGCTGGCCGCCGGTGCGCAGGGGGAGGTGGTGGCCTGGCCGGGCGGATCGGCGGTGCTGCCGCTGGTGCCGGTGCCGGTGGCCGACCCGACCGGTGGGGGCGACACCCTCACGGCTGCTCTGACGGTGGCCCTGTTGCGGGGTGACGAGCCGGAGCGGGCGGTGCGGTGGGCCTCGGCCGCGGCGGCGCTGACCGTGCAGCGCCTCGGCGGGCGGCCGGCTCTGGACCACGCAGCCGTCGAGGAGCTGGTCCGGCGGGCCTGAGCGCAGGCGGGACCGCCGCCGGCCGGACGTCACGCAGCGTCATCTAGAAGCACCCGGTCGGGGGTTACCCGACCGGGCTCTGTCGTCACCCGGCTGCCGCGACGATCCCCTCAGGGTGAACAGGACCCGTCTCCTCGCGCCCCTGCTGGCCGCCGCCGTCGTGCTGCCCTGCGCCGGGGTCGCGCAGCTCGCGACCGCCGCCCCGGCGGCGGCCGCGGTCCAGGTCCTGCAGCCGGTGGTGCCCGCCGCGGTCCAGCAGCAGCAGATCCTCGACGGGCTCAACCGCGAGCGCGCGAAGGTGGGTGCCGCGCCGGTCACCCTCGACCCCACGCTCGAGGTCGTCGCCCAGGACTGGGCCGACGTGCTGGGGCAGGGCGACGGCATGAAGCACAACCCGAACCTGGGGACGCTGCTGTCGGACTTCCCGCAGTGGGGCGAGATCGTCGCCACGGCCGACATGGGCAACCCCGACACCAAGGGCCTGGAGAACGGCGACCTCGCCGTGCAGACCTGGATGAACTCCGACCCGCACCGCGCCGTGCTGCAGGACGGCAAGTACACCAGCGTCGGGATCGGGCTGGTCTACACGACGCTGTGGTCGGGGAACCGCACGGTGTGGCGTTCGTACTGGGTCGCCGACTTCGGCACCGCGCGCCGCACCCCGCTGGTCGCGCAGAACGCCGACGGCTCCAGGAGCTACGCCGGGATCCCCGTCAAGGGCGCGATCGGCCAGGCCTACGGTGCGGCCGGTGCGAACACCGGGTTCCTCGGCCTGCCGATGGGCCGGGAATTCGGGCCGTTGCGCGGCGGGGGGTACGGCCAGCACTTCGCCGGCGGTTCGATCTACTGGAGCGCGGCCAGCGGCGCGCAGGTGGTGCGCGGGGCGATCCGCGACCGCTGGGCCGCCGCCGGCTGGGAGAACTCCTCGCTGGGTTACCCCACGGGCGCCGAGTTCGGGATCCGCGGCGGTCTGGTGCAGCGCTTCCAGGGCGGGGCGGTGTACTGGTCCACCGCGACCGGCGCGCAGGCGGTCACCGGTCCCGTCCTCGACGTCTACGGTCAGAACGGCTGGGAGAACGGCCTCCTGGGCCTGCCGACGACCAGCGTCACCGGTCTGGCCACGGGGTCCTACGCGCACTTCCAGAACGGTTCGGTCTACTCCAGCGCGGCCGGGACGCACGTCGTCGCCGGCGCGGTCCGCACGGCCTGGGCCGCGCAGGGCTGGGAGAACGGGGTTCTGGGCTACCCCGGTTCGCGGCAGTTCGGCGGGCTCGCGGGGGGCGGGTCGGGCCAGCACTTCACGGGCGGTTCGGTGTACTCCTCGCCCGCGTCGGGCACGCACGTCGTGCCCACCGTCGTCCGCGACGCCTGGGCCGCGCAGGGCTGGGAGAACGGGGCGCTGGGGTACCCCGTCTCCGACCTGCGCGACGGTGTCCAGGACTTCCAGGGCGGAACCGTCACCGTGCGCGAGGGGAAGGCGAACGTGGAGCTGCGCCAGGTGGTGCGGGTCACCCGGTCCCGGTAGTCGCACGGTGCCGGCCAGGACGAGGTGAGCGGCTCCTCCGCCCGCCGCCCGGGGAGATGCCGGAACTCGTCGAGCACCGGCAGCAGCACAGGCGGTAGCTTGCGGGACCATGGAGTACCGACGACTCGGACGGTCGGGGCTGCGCGTCTCGACGATCACCATGGGAACGATGACGTTCGGCGGCAAGGGGGGTTTCTCCGCCGTCGGCAACACCGACGTCGCGCAGGCGCGACGGCAGGTCGACCTGGCCCTGGACGCCGGCGTGAACCTGATCGACACCGCCGACATGTACTCGGACGGTCTGAGCGAGGAGATCACCGGCGAGGTCCTGCAGGGCCGCTACGACGACGTCCTCATCGCCACGAAGGCCCGCATGGTCGTGGGCCCGGGGCCCAACGACGGCGGCGCCTCGCGCTACCACCTCGTGCGCTCGGCCGAACGCAGCCTGAAGCGCCTGCGCACCGACCACATCGACCTCTACCAGATCCACGAGTGGGACGGGCAGACCCCGTTGGAGGAGACCCTCGAGGCCCTGGACACCCTCGTCCGCTCCGGCAAGGTCCGCTACGTCGGGGTCTCCAACTACACCGGCTGGCAGCTCATGAAGGCGCTGGCGACCTCCGACGCCCACGGCTACCAGCGGTACGTGTCCCAGCAGATCCACTACACCCTGCAGGCCCGCGACGCCGAGGACGAACTCGTTCCGCTCAGCCTGGACCAGGACCTGGGCATCCTCGTCTGGAGCCCGCTCGCCGGCGGCCTGCTGTCCGGCAAGTACCGCCGCGACGCCTCGGCGCCGGAGGGTTCGCGGCACCTGGGGGACTGGAGCGAGCCGCCCGTGCACGACGAGGGCAAGCTCTACGACGTCGTCGACGTCCTGGTGGAGGTCGGCGCGGCGCACGGGGTCTCCGCCGCCCAGGTCGCCCTCGCCTGGCTGCTGGGGCGGCCCGGGGTGACGTCGCTGGTCGTCGGCGCCCGCACCGAGGAGCAGCTCGCCGACAACCTCGCCGCGGCCGACCTCGTCCTGTCCGGCGACGAACGTGCCCGGCTGGACGCCGTCAGCGCCGTGCCGTTGCGGTACCCGCACTGGCACCAGGCGGCCACCGCGAAGGACCGGCTGTCGGCGGCCGACCTCACGCTGCTGGCTCCGCACCTCCCGTCGTAGAATCTTCGTCGGTTTCGCTCCGCCCAGACCTCGCTGCGCGAACCGTCACCTGCCGACCGGTAGGAGATCGGCCCCCACCGGAGGACGCAACGAGGATGCAGGACGGTACCCGCCAGCACGTCGACGGGATCGACGCCGTCGACGGCGCGCACGAGGACACCGAGGGCATGCGTGCCGAGCTGGCCCAGCTGCGCACGGCCCTGACGCGCCGCCCCGTCATCGACATGGCCAAGGGGGCGATCATGGCGTTGACGCGCTGCGACGAGGACACGGCCTTCCGCCAGCTCTCGGAGGTCTCGCAGACGCACAACGTCAAGCTCTACGACCTGGCGACCGCGCTGCTGGCCGACCTGCAGCGCGACGAACCGGGCACCTCCACGGCCGACCGCCTGGTGCAGCGCAACTGGACGCGCCGGTGAGCCAGGGCCCGTCGGACACGCCCTAGGCGAACCGCACGTCGACGGTCAGGGCCCGGTGGTCCGACAGCGGCATCCGCCGGGCCTGCGCCGACGTCACCCGGACGGCGTCCGCGCCGTGGCCACCGACCAGGACGTGGTCGAGCTGGCGGTCCGGTGCGTCGATCGGGAACGTGGGGGCCTGCACCAGCGGACGCATCCGGCTGGTGCGGGCCACCGCGGCCGTCTCCAGGTTCAGGTCGCCCATGAGCACCACCGGGCCGGGTGCCTCGCCCAGGGACCGGCACAGCCGGCGCAGCTGCCAGCTGTTCCAGCCCGGCAGGAACGACAGGTGGGTGCCGGCCACCGTGACGCACACGCCGCTGTCGGGATCGGTCAGCCGGGCCACGACCGCCACCCGCGGTTCGTCGCGCACCAGCTTGGGGCGGCGCTGACCGGGGAAGACCACCGGCACCGTCCACGGCACCGTCGGCAGCCGCACGACCTCCCAGCCGCTGACCGGCACGCGTGAGAGCAGGGAGACGCCGTACGCGGCCGACTCCGGGTGCTCGGTGCCGGTGGCGGCCATCCACGTCGCCCCCGGGGTCCCGGCCAGCGCCGCCACGAAGCGGTGCTCGGGCGCACCCAGTGCCGCGGCGGCCACCGCGGTCAGGTCGGCCCGCGCCGAACGCTCCTGGCCCCGGTCCACCTCCTGCAGGGCGATGACGTCGGCGTCGAGGGAGGCGATGGCCGAGGCGAACCGGCCGATGTCCACGGAGTCGTCGTCCAGCGACCGACCGTGCAGGATGTTGAACGTGGCGAACCGCACAGATCAAGATTGCCCGTTCGGCTCGAAGGAGGCGCGGTGAGCGTCGACGCGGGCGTCAACGTGACCGCATCGACCCCCGAGCAGCAACGGACCGCCCTCAAACGCGTCGCCGTCGCCCTCAAGGAGTCCGGCGCCCCGTTCGCCCTGGCGGGCGGGTACGCCGCGTGGGTGCACGGTGCCCCCGAACCCGTGCACGACGTGGACTTCGTGGTGGCCCGCGACGACGTCGAGCAGGTCCTGGACCACCTGCGCACCGCAGGCTTCCGGATCGAGCAGCCGCCCGAGGACTGGCTGGTCAAGGTCGACACCGACGGCTGCCTGGTGGACCTGCTGCACCGCAGCGCCGGCGCGGCGGTCGACCGGACCCTGCTCTCGCGCGCGGAGGGGCACGAGGTGCTCTCGGTCGAGATGCCGGTCCTGTCGGCCACCGACGTCGTCGTCGCCAAGCTGTGCGCGTTCGACGAGCACACCTGCAACTTCGCCCCGCCCCTGCGGGTCTGCCGCAGCATCCGGGAGGCCGTGGACTGGGACGCCGTGCGCGAGCAGACGGCCGATCGGCCCTTCGCACGGGCCTTCGTCTACCTGCTGGAGCAGCTGGACGTCGTTCCTCAGCGCTGACCCGCGGGCTCCTGGCGTGCCGGTTCCCCGTGCTTCCCGGGTTCCTCGTGCAGCGTCCCCACGACCTCGAGGGCGACGTCGCGCAACCGGCGGCGCTCGGCCCGGGCCTGCGCGCGCAGCCGGTCGAAGGCGTCGTCGGGGTGGATGCGGTGCCGTTCGGCCAGGACCCCCTTGGCCTGCTCGAGGACGACGCGGCTGTCCAGCGCCTCCTGCAGCTGCTCGCGGACCCGGTCCCCCTCGGCGCTCTGCAGCAGCTGGCTGATGCCGACGGCGCCGAAACCCGCCATGGCGTGCGCGACGTCGGCCTCGGCGGTGGAGAAGGCGCCCTCGCGGTCGCGGAACAGGTTCAGCGCCCCGATGGTCCGCCCCGCCAGGTGCACCGGCACGGTGTGCACCGCGACGATGCCCGCAGCGGCCGCCAGCTCGGCGAACCGCGGCCACCGCCGGCGCAGGTCCTCGGCGTCGGGGGAGGCCGTCGGCGCACCGGTGCGGTAGCAGTCCAGGCAGGGACCCTCCTCCTCCTGCAGCTGGAACAGCTCCACGGTGCGCACCTCGTCCGAGGTCGCGGCCAGCAGCTGCAGGGCGCCGCGGGAGTCCTCCACCAGCAGCCCCACGGCGCTCGCGGTCAGCACCCGGGCGCAGTGGCGCACCAGGCGGTGGGCCAGGTCCAGGGGTTCCCCGCGCTCGGCCAGCACCCGCGCGACGTCCGCCACGGCGGCGGCCACCGCATCAGCTCGTACCTCCACGACAACCCCTTCCGGTCGACCCGTGCAGCCTGCCAGGCCGTAGCCGGACCGGGCGCCCGCGGGTCAGCCCAGGAACGTGGCGGGGTCGGGACCGGCGCGCCGTGGCAACCTGCGCGCCGCGGGGCGGCAGCGCTGCTCGAGCGCCGTGATCCGGGCGGCGTTGCGGGCCAGGGCCTCGTCCGCGGGGTGCGCGCCGGTCGCGTCGGCGATGAGCTGCCAGCGCTCCTCGTAGGCGGCGCGCAGGTCCTCCAGGGGCCGTTCGCGCAGGTCCAGCACGGTCGGAGGGACGGTCTGCGTCGGGGGAGCGGTCGTGCGCAACACGGTGACCTCGTCGTCTGGGAGTCGTCGGGGAGTCGTCGGAACCCGCGTGGCTCGCCTCTGGACCACCTGTCGGACAAGCACAGCACCGGGGCCGGGTCCCGGCAAACCGCGCGTGTCGCGGGGCCGGGGCTGTGGCAGGGGCGGCGCAACCGTTAGCGTCGAACGACGCCCGGCACAGCGCTCGCACGGAGACGGCCGGCACCGAGGTGGAGGAGAGAGTTGTCCCAGATGCGGGTCCCGGCACGCCGGCGCGACCCAGACGGCCCGCTCGCCCGGCTGCGGGTGGCGACGGCGCAGGCCCACCACGACCTCGACTCCTCCCTCGGCGTCCTGGACCGGCCCTGGGGCCCCGACCGGCACCGTCGGTGGCTGGGCCTGACGTGGGGGCTGCTCGCCCCGCTGGAACGGACCCTGTCGGCGTTCGCGCTGCGGGAACCCGGCGTGCTGGACCTCGTCTCGCGGGCCCGGGCCGACCTCGCGCTGGCGGACCTGCGCGTGCTGGGCGCCGACGACGCCGAGATCGGCGCGTTGCGCGAGTGCCCGACGGTGCCGGTGGCCACCGACCGGGCCGCGGCCCTCGGCATCAGCTACGTCCTGGACGGCTCGACCCTGGGCGGCGGGCTCATCGCCGGCGCCGTCGTCTCGGCCGGGGTCCCCGTCGAGGCGACCACGTCGCTGACGGGGGCCGAGGGCGCCGGCCGCCGCTGGCGCGAGACGATGGCGGCGATCGAGGCGGCCGGCGAGGCGGCGGTGCCGGGGATGACGGCGGCGGCCGTCGCGACGTTCGCGGCCTACCGCTCGTGGCTGTCCCCCCTCGTGGTGGAGGTGGCCTCGTGAGCGAGGTCAGCCCGTACGTCCCGGTGTACGGGGAGGTCGACCTCACCAACTGCGACCGTGAGCCCATCCACATCCCCGGCGCGATCCAGCCGCACGGTTTCCTGCTGGCGCTCGACCGCGTCACCTCCGAGGTGGTCATCGCCTCCGAGACCACGGCCACCCACCTGGGCCGGCCGGTGCAGGAGGTCCTGGGCCGGCCGCTGCGGGAGGTGCTGGGGGAGCAGCTGGCGGCCGAGGTGCTGGCCGTCGAGGTCTCCGACGCGCTGTCCGAGCCGTTGCGCGCCCGGCTGGACCTCCCGTCGGGGGCGGGCACCGACGTCGACGTGGTGCTGCACCTGTCGGGGGAGCGGCTGGTGGTCGAGGTGGAACCCGCGGGGACGTCCACCGGCGTCTCGCCCGTGTCCTACCGCTCCGCGCGCGCAGCCGTGTCCCGGCTGTCCGAGACGTCGACGCTCGACGAACTGTGCCGGCAGCTGGCGCGGGAGATCCGGCAGCTGACGGGTTTCGACCGCGTCATGGTCTACCGCTTCGACGCGCAGTGGAACGGCGAGGTCGTCGCCGAGGACCGGCGCGAGGACCTCAACGCGTTCCTCGGCCTGCACTACCCGGCCAGTGACATCCCGGCGCAGGCCCGCCGGCTGTACACCGTGAACTGGACCCGGCTCATCGCCGACATCTCCTACGTCCCGTCCCGGTTGCACCCCCTCGTCGACCCGGTGACGTCGGCTCCGCTGGACCTGTCGTTCTCGGTGCTGCGCAGCGTGTCCCCGATCCACGTCGAGTACCTGCGGAACATGGGCGTCACCGCCTCCATGTCGGTCTCGCTGGTGCAGGACGGGGAACTGTGGGGGCTCATCGCCTGCCACCACTACTCCGGAGCGCACCGGCCCTCCTACGACGCCCGGTCGGCGGCGGAGTTCCTCGGCCAGACCGCCTCCCAGCTCATCGCCGGCCGCCAGCGCTCGGACGAACGCGACGACGCCCTGCGCGCGCAGGAACTGCTCGCCGCCGTGGTCGCCGACGTCTCCAGTTCGGGCCGCGACCCGCTGAGCAGTCTCGTCACCGATCCGCGCCTGCTGGAGCTGATGGGGGCCGGTGGGGCCGCGCTGTGGGACGGCACCCGGATGGAGACCATCGGCCGGGTTCCCGGACGCGTTGCGCTGCAACGGATCGCCACGACGCTCGCGCGCGACGACGGAGCTCCCACGTTCACCGACCACCTGGCCTCGTTGCTGCCGCAGCTGGCCGAGTTCGAACGCGAGGCCGCCGGTGCGCTGCGGGTCGGGCTGGGGACGGACCGCTGGCTGCTGTGGGTGCGTCCCGAGCAGGAGGAGGTCGTCGACTGGGGCGGCGACCCGCACAACAAGGAACTCGCCGCGGCCGAGGGGCCCGACGTGCGGCTGAGCCCGCGCAAGAGCTTCGAGAAGTGGCGCGAGGTCGTCCGCGGGCGCAGCATGCCGTGGCAGCGCTGGCACGCCGAGACCGCCGAACGGCTGCGCAACCAGCTGACGTCGATCGTGCTGGGCCGGGCCCGCGACCAGATCGCCATCGCGGAGTCGCTGCAGCGCGCCGTCGTCCTGGACGAGGCGCCGGAGTTCGGCGGCCTGCAGGTGCTGGCGCGCTACCGGCCCGCCGAGGGCAGCCAGCTCGGCGGGGACTGGTGGGACGCGCTGGAACTGCCCGACGGCCGGGTCGCCGTCGTCGTGGGCGACGTCGCCGGGCACGGGGTGCACGCCGCGGCGGCGATGGCCCAGCTGCGCACGGCGCTGCGCGCCTACCTGCTGGAGGGTCACAGTCCCGCGTCCTGCCTGGACCGCCTCGACCACCTCGTCGGGACGTTGTTCAGCGACCACATGGCCACGGCCGTCATCGTCGTGTCCTCCCCCGACCGGCGCACCGTGCGGGTCGCCAGCGCGGGTCACCCGCCGCCGCTGATGGTCACCGCGGACACCTGCGAGGTGCTGCGCGTGCCGCCGCGTCCGTTGCTGGGCATCGGCGCCGGGCAGGCCACCGACGTCGACGTGGAGGTCCCCGACGGGGCGTTCGTGCTGCTGTACAGCGACGGCCTGGTCGAGCGGCGCGGGGTGCCGCTCGACGAGACCATCGAGCAGTTGCGGGCCGCCGCCTGCGACGGCCCGCTCGGGGAGGACGAGGCGGCCCCGGCGGCCTTCGTGGACCGGCTGATGACCGTCGTGCCCGGCGCCGAAGGGGACGACACGACGCTGGTCCTGCTGCGGCGTCGGCCGTGACGGTGTCCGGTGCGGCGCTGGCGCGCGGTTTCCACGTCGAGGTCGTCGACCCGCTGCTGCGCCGGGAGTTCGCGGGCCTGCCGCTGGTCGCGGGCCGGTTCGGGACGGGATCGGACGTCCTGGGGTTCGACGACGACGTCTCGGCCGACCACGACTGGGGTCTGCGGGTCACCGTGCTCGTCCCCTCGCGGGCGGTGGAGGTGTCGCAGGTCCTGGAACGGGAACTGCCCGAGTCGTTCGCCGGGTACCCCGTCCGGTTCCCGCTGACCTCCGACCCCGCACCGCGGCACCGCGTGGAGGTCGCCGTCCTGGACGACTTCGTCCGCGCCCGGCTCGGGGTCGGGGCGGAGCAGGGCTGGACGGTCCGCGACTGGTCGTCCTTCACGGGGCAGGCGGTGCTCGAACTGGTGGCCGGGCCGGTGTTCGCCGACGACGAGGGCCGCTGGCAGCGGCTGCGCGACCGGCTGGCCTGGTACCCCGACGACGTCTGGCGCTACCTCGTCGCCTGCGCGTGGAAGCAGCTGGAGCAGGAACTGCCGTTCGTCGGCCGGACCGGTTCGGTCGGGGACGAGCTCGGGTCGCGGATCGTGGCCGCGCGGCTGGCCGGGGTGGCCGTCCAGCTGGGGCTGCTGCTGGACCGGACCTGGGCGCCGTACTCGAAGTGGGTGGGGTCGGTGTTCGCCGCCGCACCCAGCGGCCGCGTCCTGCCCGACCTGGCGCGCGCCCTGGCGGCGGCGGACTGGCGCGAGCGCGAGAGCGGCCTGTGCGCGGCCCTGGAGGGTCTGCTGCAACGCCAGCACGAGGTGGGCCTCGGGGTCGGCGGGACGGCGACCTGGCGGTTCCACGACCGGCAGTTCCGCGGGGTCGTGGAGGACCTCGCCGACCGGGTGCTGGCCGCGGTGGGTGACCCCGCCGTCCGCGACCTGCCGCTGGGGGTGGGCTCGGTCGGGCAGTGGGTGGACGCGGTCGACGTGCTGGTGCGACCCGGACTGCGCCGCGCTGCGCAGCGGGGAACCACCTGCGCCGTGACGGAGCGGACGGATGTGGTCGTGTGAGCGAGGTGGAGGCCACCCTGCTGGGGCGGATGACGCAGGCGGGGGAGCGGGTGCTGGGCACGCTCGCGTTGAGCGCGGCGTTCCTCGGGGGTTCGGGGGCGCTGGCCGTCGGATCGCGGAACCTGTGGCTGGCCCAGCCCCAGCTGATCGGTGGGCCCGCCGTGGCGTGCGTGCCGTTGGCCGACGTCGGCGCGGTGTCGTCGCGGTCGTCGCGGCGGCGTCGCGGCGCGACGGTGCTGGAACTGCAGCTGGCCGGGCGGACCGTGGAGTTCTCGACCCGGGCCGGCGCGGACGACGTCGAGCAGTTCCTGCGGACCCTGCGGGCCGCGGTCACTCCTGGGCGGGAGTCGTGATCTCCCGGACGCTGACGCGCTGGTACAGCAGGCCCTGGTCGCTCACCCCGTCGCTGCGGAAGTACACGCTCAGGTTGGGCAGGCCGGACTCCGAACCGGGCCGGTCCGGGGACCCGGTCAGCGGCATCATCGGATCGATCCCCTCCGCGCAGGGCACGTCACCGAAGACGTCGCCGTCGTCCACCAGTTCGTTCACCAGCCGCCAGTCGCCGCCCCCGGGGGAGTCGTCCAGGTACAGCTCGAGCTTGACGGCGCCGTCGGGCAGGTCGTAGACGACGAACTTGTAGCCGAGCCAGACGTCCGCGGGCATCCCGTCGGGCCACAGGACGGTTCCGGCCGCCGCCTCGTTCTCGGGGTGGGCGGTCTCCTTCTCGAAGTCCACCATCCCGTCGTACCGCATGCGCGCGCCGTAACCCCGGCTGTCGCAGAGGTCCTCCTCCACGCTTCCCGTCATCCCGTGGTTCGTGCGGGCGACCGCGGTCATCCCGGCGTAGGGAACCCCGGCGTCCGCGCGGCGCATGAAGTACGTGGTGATCTCCACGTTCCGCCACTGCCGTCGCAGGGCCGGGTCCCGGACGTACATGCGGGGCGCGGCGCCGCTGACGGCGAGCCGGCCCTCGGCGGCCTCGTAGGTTCCCGACCCCTCGGTGACGAACCACGGATCGCTGGGGTCGGCCTCGGTGAAACCCCGCGGATCGTTCCACGCGGCGGACCAGCCCATGCCCCCGGGACGGTCCGGGTACAG
Source organism: Kineococcus deserti (assembly GCF_050871945.1). Lineage (NCBI taxonomy): Bacteria > Bacillati > Actinomycetota > Actinomycetes > Kineosporiales > Kineosporiaceae > Kineococcus > Kineococcus deserti. Next base: position 217,000 of record NZ_JBJLSI010000001.1, read on the forward strand.
CTCCTCGACGACTTCCTCGGTGGTCCGGTCGTCGGTGTTCTCGTCGTCGGTGTTCCTGTCGTCGTCGGAGGAACACCCGGCGACCGCCAGCACGAGCGCGGTGAACGCAGCGACGGTCGTTGCCCTGGAGCCACGCACGCGGCGACGGTACTGCGCGCGTGCGTGGCCCCGGGGTGGGGACGGACTACTGCCGGGGAACCGTCACGGATGCGCCGACCTTGGCGTGCGCGTCCAGCCAGGTGCGGGCCTTGCCGTGACCGCTGAGGACGACGGCGCCCGAGGGGACGCGGATGCCCGGCTTGCGCGTCGAGACGCTGACCACGCGCCCGTCCTTGACGACGACCTCGGTGCCCCACTCGTTCGTCCCGGTCGACGAACCCGCCTTCGTGTAGGCCACGAGCGCGTCCGTGGTGCGGCGGACGTCGGAACCCGTCAGGGGGTACGAGGCGTCCCCGATGTGGACGGCGGAGTCCTGGGAGTTCGCCGGCGCCGGATCTACGGGAGCCGCCGTCGCCACCGGGGCCGGCGCCGCCGCGCCGGATCCGCCGCCCTCGGGCAGGTTCCGCGCGTCGTAGATCTTCTTCAGCTCGGCCTGGGTCAGCTTGCGGTTGAAGAACGCCACCCGGCGCAGCCGGCCCACCAGGAAACCGGTGGACATGTCGCGGGTGCCCAGGCGGACCGGGGTCGAGGTGTTGCTGGGCTTGATGCTGTAGCCCGACAGCGGGTCGGAGTCGCGCTGCTCGCCGTTCTTCCACATGGAGATCGTGCTGCCGTCGACCATGCCGGTCACCATGCGCTCGGTCCCGGCCGCGTCGGGGTCCTGGAAGTAGGACCCGGCGCCCAGGCCGCCGGAGGCGTTGAAGTGGTAGAAGCTGGTCCGGTACTGGCGGCTGCCGGCTTCGCCGGAACCACCCTGGACGTAGTGCCGGAACACCCACTCGTGGGCACCGCCGACGCCCTTGCCCATCCAGTGCACGTACTCGGACGCGCCGGCGCCCTTCCAGTCGTCGATGGTGTTGAAGGCGATAATCGTCAGGGCGCCCTTGCTGGCCACCGAGAAGTCGTCGTGGTCGGGGAGCTCGATGTAGCTCTTGCCGTCGAAGCGGGCGTTGGTGTCGAAGGAGACGTTGCCGTGCACGGTGCCGTTGACACCGCCGACCACGTCCTCGGCCTGGTTCGCGCTGTCGAGGGGGTAGTAGTGGGTCAGTCCGGGGATGCTGGTGAGGACCTCGCGGAAGCCCGCTGCTGCAGCCTGTGCGCGAGGGAGGCACGTCACGGACGCCGCCACCGCGGCCCCCGAGCCGAGGAAGGCGAGGAGGCTGCGACGGGAGAGCTGCGAAGCGTGCGAAGGCGTGCTGAAAGTTGCCATGACCCCCTATCGGGGGTCAGCGCCGGGTTCTGAGCGGTCGTTCGTGATTCTTTAGAGATTTCTTCGTGACCTGCGTCACTCCCCGGAACGGGCCCTGGACCCGGTTCGCGCCTCACGACGAGGAGCGTGCGGCGATCACCCCGGCGCCCTTCGCGGGCGGTGGTGGCACGTCGCGGGTGTGCCAGCTCGTCGAGCGCAGCTTGGTCAGCGCGGCGTAGGCGGCCGGCCGCAGGACCACCAGCCCGAAGACCGGGTACACGGGCGACAGGGCCCACTGCAGCAGGCGCTGGCGCAGGGGCAGGTCGGGCCGGTAGACGGCGTAGACCGCCGTCTGCGTCACCGCGCAGACCACCCAGAACAGGATCCCGTACAGCAGGGCCGGGCTGCCGTAGCGCACGGACAGCGTCGTCAGCACCGTGACCGTCAGGGGCCACAGGAGGGCGAAGACCAGCGGGAACGTGTAGAAGAGCACCACCAGCCAGCGCAGGTTGGTCCACACGAACCCGGTTCCCAGCCAGGCCGACTTCGACCACCGCATGCGCTGGCGGAAGGCCCCGTCCCAGGTGGTGGGCAGCTGGGTCTCCACGACCGCCTCGTTGACGCCCACGACCTGACCCCGCATCAGCGCGTAGAACGACAGGCGCCGGTCGTCGCCGGCGGTCCCCGAGGTGACGTAGTCCTCCAGGTTGTCGTAGACCACGGCCGCCCGGTACAGGGCGATGGCCCCGCTCGTCGGGGAGACGATGCCGAGCCAGGAGCGGACGGTCCGGAACAGCAGGCAGCTGGTGACCACGTTGATGTCCGTCAGGCGGGTCAGGAAGTTCACGTTCCAGTTGCGCATCAGGATCATGCCGGTGCACGCCTGGACCCGTTCGTCGCTCATCGCCTCGAGCATGCGCTCGAGGGCGTCCTCGTCGAGCACCGAGTCGGAGTCGACCGTCAGCACGAAGTCGAACTCGTGGGCGGGGAACATGCGCAGGACGTGGGCCTGCGCGTGGCGCTTGCCCGCGTTCGCGGTCCGGTGCCAGTGCACGAGCGGGTCGTCGAAGGTCCCCACCGGGGTCACCGACCCGTCGTCGACGACGTGGATCTCGTCCGGCAGGATCGTCTGCCGCAGCAGCGCCCGCACCGCCGCGTGCACGAGGTGGTCCTCCTCGTTGTAGACCGGCACGACGCACAGCACCCTGCCGTGCGCGGGCGGCAGGTGGGTGAAGCTGCGCCAGAAGATCCCCGCCATGAGGAAGCAGGTCACCAGCACCGCGTTGCAGGCGAAGAAGGTGACGAGGAAGGCGACGTCCGCCGAGGCCCACTGGACGTAGCTGCTCACCACGTACACCACGAACAGCACGGGAGCCAGCAGCGCCAGCGCCCGGCGGCGGCCCTGCAGCGGTCTGCTCCGGCGAGTGGTGCGCGAGGCCCGCACCGGGCGGGCCCGCGCGACGTGCTCGGGGGCGTACCCGCCGCCCGGCCGCACCCGCAAGCGCAGTGGCCGCGCGATGTCGATGTGCCTACCCCTTGCGCCCTGCATAGCGCTTGCCCCTCGTCCCGAAGCGGTACGCGACCAGTGCACCGGTGGCCACCACGAGCCCCGCGACGATCACGTTCGACTGGCTGATCTGGACGCCGGCGACCGAGAAGGCCACCCGGCGTGAGGACGCCGGGGCGGCCGGCCCCGCGACGATCCGTTGGAGCGGTGCGCCCACCACGGGCCGCGGATCGCCACCGGCGACCTGGGCCACCGTGGCGACGCGGGTGCCGGCCGGCCGCGCCGCCAGCCACTCGACGAAGGCCGTGAAGTCCCCGGGGCTGATCCCGGCCTCCGCCTTCTCCGGGCACGTGCAGACGTGGTGGAACACCAGGGGCACCCAGCCGCCGCCCGCCTGCTCCGCCTGCTCGACGCGCTGCCGGAGCAGGTCCGGCGTCGTCGCGGTGCCGCTGGTGCGGATCTTCCAGGTGTCCATGGTCGCCGGGTCCTCGGCGCGTGGGCAGGAGTCGCACTCGGTCGGGGAGTCCCACAGCCCCGAGGCCGCCCGGGCGCTGCTGTACCCGCAGTCCTGCACCACCTGCCGCACCTGCTCGCTGACGGCGCCGTACGGGTAGGCGAAGCTGCGCACGTCGAGACCGAGCGCGGCGAGCGTCGCCCGGTCGACGCACACCTGCGCCCGGACGGCCGCGGGAGGCATCTCGGTGAGCCGGTCGTGGTCGAGGCCGTGGCCGCCGATCTCGTGCCCCATGGCGGCGATGCCGCGCACCTGGTCCACCGTGAGGTACGCCGGGTACCCCAGCGAGCCCGCGTTGACGTAGAAGGTCCCCGGCATGCCCCTGCCGGCGAGCACCTCGGCCGCGGCCTCCTGGGTCTTGAAACCGTCGTCGAAGGTCAGGGACACCACGGTCTCCCCAGGCCGGGGGGCGGCCGGCCCGACCACGGCGTCCGGCACCGGGGGCTTCGGCGCCCCCGGGTCCGCCGCCGCCGCGGGCAGCCCGGCGACGGCGACGACGGCGAACAGAGCGGCGAGCAGAACGGCGAGAGGGGCGGCGAGAGGGGCGGGGCGCCGCCTCACAGCCGCACGACGTTGCTCGAGCCCCGGACGGCGTGGCGGCAGTCCAGCACCAGCCGCGCCTCCGAGGCGATCTTGTCGTAGTCGAAGTCGTCGTGGTCGGTCACCAGCACCACGAGGTCGAACGAGGGCAACGAGGGGAGCATCTCCTCCAGGGTCAGCACCGGCGTCATGGACCACCTCTCCACGTGCGGGTCCACCACCGTCACGTCGAGCCCCCGGCCCTGGAGCTCGCGGACCACGTCGACCGCCGGGCTCTCGCGGACGTCGCCGACGTTCGGCTTGTAGGCGGTGCCCAGCACCAGGACACGGCCGCCGGTCCCCCCCAGCAGGGCGCGGGCCCGTTCGGCGACGAGGACGGGACGTTCCCCGTTGACCTGCTGCGCCAGCTCGGCGAACCGGAACGGTCTGCCGAGTTCCTCGCGCGCCAGCCACGCCAGGTACATCGGGTCGATGGGCAGGCAGTGGCCGCCCACCCCGGGGCCGGGGGTCCAGTGGCCCATCGAGTGGCCCTTCGTCATCGCGGCGTCCACGACCTCCCACACGTCGATGTCCAGCAGCCGGCACAGTTCGGCCACCTCGTTGACGAGGGCGATGTTCGTGTTGGCCTGGATGTTCTCGTAGAGCTTGGTGATCTCCGCCGTCCGCGGGTTGCTCACCGGGACGGTGCGCTCGACCAGGGAGTCGTAGAACTCCTTCACCGTGACGAGCCCGGCGGCGGTCGTCGCCGAGACCAGCTTCGGCGTGTTGACGAGCGTGTGCTCCCGGTTCCCGGGGTCGATGCGCTCGGGGGAGAAACCCAGGTGGAAGTCGCGGCCGGCGACCAGGCCGCTCTCCTCCTCCAGCGCCCGGGCCAGCAGTCCCTCGGTCGTGCCCGGGTAGGTCGTGCTCTCCAGGACGACGGTGGCGCCCCGGCGCAGCAGACGGCCCAGCGTCCGCCCCGCCCCCTCGACGTGGGAGAGGTCCGGTCTGCCGTCGCGCAGGGGCGTGGGCACCACGATGACGCCCACGTCGAAGTGCAGCACCTCCGGCGAGGGGGCGGAGCGGGCGTGGAAGTGCCCGCTCGCCAGGACCTCCTGCAGTTCTTCGCCGGTGACGTCCTCCACGTACGAGCGCCCGGCCACCAGCGCCTCGACCTTCGTGCGGTCCAGGTCCAGGCCGTGCACCTGGTGCCCGACCTGCGCTGCCCGCACGGCCAGGGGCAGCCCGACGTAACCCAGCCCCACCACCACCACGCGGCTCATGCCGTGACCGCCTCGCGCTCGACGTGGTGCTCGACGTGGTGCTCGACGTGGTGCCCGGTCTGGTGCTCGGTCTGGTGTTCGGCCAGGACGACCTGCATCGGGTCGTCGTGGTCCATGAGCACCGACAGGATCGAGTCCTCCGTCGCCGGTGCGTGCGCGGACCAGACCACCGGGATCCCCGCCTCGTCGAACTCGCGGCAGTCACCCATGTACGCACGCGCCCCGTTGCCCGACAGGTACGTCGGACGGCCGTACGTCCGCAGGACGCTCACCAGCCCGACGCTGCCGCGCCCCTCCGTCGGCACGCTGACCGACAGGGGAGTGCGGATGGACAGGACGTCTCGCACGAGCAGGATGAGTTCCACGTTGAAGTGCCACAGCCGGTCGGTGTGGATCGACAGGACGGCGTCCTCGAGCATGGGGCCGTACTCGTCCCAGTGCCTGGACCCTCGGTAGCGACCGCGGATGAGCCGGGCGAGGGCCCGGGGCGATTCGACCGGATCGATCCGCACGTCGCAGATCGGGATGTACTTGGGGTTGCCGACCACGGGGATCGAGGCCCAGGTCCCGCGCATCTTCACCCGGCGCTGGTACCCGCGGTCGACGAACTGGTCGAAGATCTTCAGGTCGAAGAGGTCGGCCTTGGCCATCTTGTACCAGAAGCCGGAGTAGGGCAGGAGATCCGCTTGGTGGCTCGCGACGATCACTGTTCCCCCTGGAACGTTTCCTCGGTGCTGTTCGGAACCTGTCGAGGTCGCACCGGGCCGGTTCGGACCCCGGCGGGTGGTGCGACGATCGGGTTCTCGTGCGGTCAGCGGATCGTCCGCACGAGGGCGTACTGCTCGGCGAAGGCGATCTGCCGCTGGCTGCCGAGGGACCGCGCGGTGGTCTTCATCTCGTTGGCGGCGTGCGGTCCGGCGGCCAGCTGCGACTGGTAGCAGCTGAACGCCTCGGCCTTCAGGTCGACCTGCGCCTCGGTCAGCGACTCGAAGTGGTTCCAGCGCAGGTCGCTGGGGTACAGCACGAGGTCGTAGGCCGCCACGTCGTAGATGAGCACCGTGGGTGTGAACCAGTGACGTGTTCCCATCGCCATCCTGGACGCCCGCATCCCCGCCTCGTAGGCGGCGACGTGGTCCTGGTGCAGCGAGGGGAAGGGCAGGTAGACCTCCTGCGGGCGGCACTCGTCGACGACGTGGTCGATCATCCCGACCAGGGCCGTCATGTCGGTGCCCACCGAACCGTCGGGCAGGTCCAGCAGCCAGGACGCGGAGTAGCCGAGGACCTCGCGCGCCTCGTCGAACTCCTTGCTGCGCACCCGGTCGGGTGCGGCGAGGACCACGACCCCGCACTCCCCGGTGTACTTGGCCAGCAGGCCTCCGCACCCCAGCACCTCGTCGTCGCAGTGGGGAGCGACCACGAGCCGGCGGACTGGGCCCGTCCGGTCCTTCGTCATGACCCGCCCCCGCTGTTCGCCGGTCCGGCAGGACTGCCGGTGTGCGCCGGTTCGTCGGGTGTGTCAGCTGTGTCAGCTGCGTGGTGGAAGTTGCTCATGAACGCCCCCGCGTCGGTCCTTCGCGACGGGTCGACGTCGACCCGTCGGGGAACTTGCTACCACTGGGGGAGCGCCGCAGCACTCCCCCGGGGGGGTTGCTGGCAGGCGGGGGCGGCCGGGAAACGGGCAGGCGTCAGGTTCCCGTCCTGTTGCGCGGGCAGATCCGGTCCAAGGCGTCATGACTCCGCCGTCCGGCGGAGGGGCCGTGGACGACCGACCCCTCCGACGCGGACGGCGGTGCGGAGGTTCCCGCGATCACTTCCGGACGTCGTAGACGAGTTTCGTGATGCCGTTCGGGAACGTCTGGGACTCCACCACCGTCAGCGGCTGCCTGTCCTTGTCGGTCTGGCTCCACAAACGTTTCCCGGCGCCGAGCAGCACCGGGAACACCAGCAGGTGGTAGCGGTCGACGAGACCGGCGTCGGCCAGCGAACGGCCCAGCGTTGCGCTGCCGTGCACCGCGATCGGGCCGCCGTCGGTCTCCTTGAGCGCGGCGACCTCGTCGAGCGAGCGCAGGATGGTCGCCGGCCACCGGTCGTCGGCCCGCTGCAGCGTGGTCGACACGACGTAGCGGGGCATCGCGTTGTACTCGGCGAACTCCTCCATCGTGGGCCAGACGGGGGCGAAGGCCTCGTAGCTGGTGCGGCCGAGCAGCAGGGCCGTCGTCTCGTGCTGTTCGCGGTCCTTGATCTCGTAGGCGGCCTCGTCGAACTCGACGTCCTTGAACGTCCAGCCGGAGTTCCGGTACCCGGGTTCGCCACCCGGGGCCTCCACGACCCCGTCGAGGGAGACGAAGGCGGTGACGATGAGCTGGCGCATGGTGGGGGTTCCTTCCCGGGTGCGGACGTGTGGTCGGAGGACGTGTCGTTCTGGTGGACCGGTTCCGGGCGCCGGAATCATCGCCGCCCGTTCAGCCGAGGGCGGCCAGACCCTTCCGGAGGTGGTCACGGAAACCCTCGGCGTCGACGGCGACCGCCACGCGGGCGTTGGGTGGGACCGCCTCGAAGTCGGTGACCACCACACCGCGCAGACGGTCACCCGTCTCGACCTCCACGCGCGCCTCGCGCCAGGTCAGCAGGTCGGGGCGGGTGACGGCAGCCACGGCGAGCGGGTCGTGCAGCGCGCAGGTTCCCGCCGGGACGGCGTGGCGCGGGTCCAGCTGGTCGATCCAGGCGGCGGTGCACCGGCCGGCGAAGGCGGTGAACGGACGCTCGCTGCGGGCCATCTCCTCGGCCTCGGCGCGGGAGGTCCGGACCAGCCGGGTGACGTCGAGACCGACGAGCTCGACCAGCGCGCCGGAGGCGAGCACGATCTGCGCCGCCTCCGGGTCCGACCACAGGTTGAACTCACCCGGCATCGTCACGTCGTGGCTGCCACCGAGGAACTCCCCGCCCATCACGACGAGCCGGCGCAGCGAACGCGCGAAGCCGGGGTCCAGCCGGACCGCCAGGGCGACGTTGGTGAGCGGCCCGATCGCCACGAGCGTCACCTGCCCGGGGTGCGCCCGGACGTGCTCGACCAGCGCGGCCGCGGCCAGGGTCCCGGCCGGCTCCCGGTGCGGGACGTCGCCGGGCACGGTGCCGGGTCGTTCGTGGGGGCGCAGCAGGGCCCGGGCGGCGCCGCGGTGCACGGGGACGCCGGGGTGGCCGCAGCGGTGCAGCAGTTCGAGGGTCAGGGTCGTGGCGGTGGCGACGTCGGTGTTCCCGGCCACCGTCGTCACCAGGTCCAGGGTGATGCCGGGATCGCCCAGGGCCAGCGCGAGGGCGAAGCCGTCGTCGATGTCGCTGCCGGGCGCGCCCATCGCCAGGTCGGTGTCCAGCACGATGCGTTCCACGCGACCAGCGTGCCACCGCCGGCTCAGCGGGGCGGGGCGGTGGACCCCCGGACCACCAGTTCGGTCGCGAGCTCGACGTGGTGGGAGTCGAGCTGCTCCCCGCCGGCCATCCGCAGGACCGTGCGCAGCGCCACGCGGCCCATCTCGCGCAGCGGCTGGCGCACGGTCGTCAGCGGGGGAGCGGCCATCGAGGCCTGCTCGATGTCGTCGACCCCGGTCACCGACAGGTCGTCGGGGATCCGCAGCCCCTCGCAGCGGGCGGCCTCCATGATCCCCAGCGCGATGGAGTCGCACCCGCCCACGACGGCCGTGGGCCGGTCCGGTGCGGCGAGCAGCCGGGCACCGAGGCGGCGGCCGGCGTCGTACTGGAAGTCCTCGTTGAGGATGAACTCCGGTCGCGCCTCCAGGCCCGCGGACTCCAGGGCCGCGCGGTAGCCGTGCAGGCGGGCCTGGTTGCACTGCGACCCGGGGGGCCCGCCGGCGTAGGCGATGCGGCGGTGGCCCTGGGCGATGAGGTGGTTCGTGGCGCTCATCCCGCCGGTGAAGTTCGTCGACCCGACGCTGGTGACCTCGCGGCGGGGCAGGTTCAGCGGGTCGATGACCACCAGCGGGATCCCGACGCCCGCCAGGGCGTCGACGTGCGCGCCGGTGAGCTCCCCGGTGACCACGATGACCCCGGTCCGGCCGGCGGCGGCCAGCGACCTGGCCCAGGACCGCGGCGGGGCGGCGTAGTGGCCGCCGCGCTGATCGCGCAGCAGGCCCACGACGACGGCGGCGTCGGCGTCCCGGGCGGCCTCGACGACACCGTCGACGATGGCCGTGGCGTAGGAGGAGAAGTCGCCGTCGATGAGGAACTCCACCGTCGAGGTCACGGTGCTGGCCCGGCGCGCCGACGGTGGGCTGTAGTCGTGCTGGGCGAGCAGCTCCTCCACGACGGCGCGGGTCTGCGCGGACACGTCGTCGCGGCCGTTGACGACCTTGGAGACGGTGGCGACCGAGACGCCCGCGCTCGCGGCGATGGTGGCCAGGGTCGTTCCGCCCCTGGCGCGGGTGTGTGCGTGCGGACGGTCCAGCACGGGTCCTCCTCGACTCGTCGGTGTGCAGACTCTACGGCCACAGCAGGTGTCCGCGCCAGCCTTCTCGAAAGTTTTCGTGATGCTTTCGAGACCACGTTCTGCTTGTGCCGCAGAGGGATCGCCTTCGCGCGAACCCGGTCCTCCTGATCCACTTGACCGCGTGACCACCGTGCTCCTATGGTCCTCGCAGACGACGCGGTCGAAAGCTTTCGGCCTCGTTCACCACCACCCCGCCCCGGGGTCGTGGGAGTGGAGCAGCCGCAGGGAAGCGGCTCGGCACAACGGAGATCACTGTGGATCACAACCGCGCTTCGCGTCGGTCCTTCCTGGCCCTGGCCACCGCGACGCCCCTGGTCGCCACCGTCCTGGCGTCCTGCGGCAGCTCCGGCCCGGGCCAGGCCAGCTCGAACGAGGCCACGGACTGGATCCTCACCGGCCAGCCCAAGGAGGGCATCCGTCAGGGCGCCCGCGACGACTGGAACTCGGCGCACTCCGACCAGAAGATCGTCGTCAGCTCGTTCCAGAACGACGCCTACAAGGCCAAGATCAAGACGGCCATCGGCGCCGGTCAGGCGCCGACCATCATCTTCGGCTGGGGCGGCGGCACGCTGCGCAACTACGCCGAGGCCGGCCAGGTCGACGACCTGACCCCGTGGCTGCAGGAGAACCCCGAGGTCAAGGACCGCCTCTTCGACGCCGCCTTCGCGGCCGGCACGGTCGAGGACAAGGTCTACGGCCTGCCGACCGAGACGGTGCAGCCGCTGGTGCTGTTCTACAACAAGAAGCTCTTCACCCAGGTCGGCGCGCAGCCGCCCACCACCTGGGACGAGCTCATGGCCCTGGTGCCGGTGTTCAACGCCGCGGGCATCGCGCCGATCTCCCTGGGCGGGCAGTCGCGCTGGACGAACATGATGTGGCTGGAGCTGCTGTTCGACCGCATCGGCGGCCCCGAGCTGTTCGAGTCGATCTACAACGGCCAGCCGAACTGGAACGCCCCCGAGGCGATCGACGCGCTCACCAAGGTGCAGGACCTGGTCAAGGCCAACGGCTTCGTCCAGGGGTTCGCCTCGATCACGGCCGACTCCAACGCCGACCAGGCGCTGCTGTACACCGACCGGGCCGCCATGATGCTGCACGGCACCTGGACCTACGGCGGCATGAAGACCGACGGCGGCGACTTCGTCTCCAGCGGCAACCTGGGCTACATGAACTTCCCCGCCGTCCCCGGCGGCAAGGGCGACCCGATGAACACCTTCGGCAACCCCGCGCAGTACGTGTCGATCTCCTCCAAGGCCACCCAGGAGCAGAAGGACATCGCGCTGGCCTTCTTCAAGGACGGTCTGCTGCAGGAGAAGGAGGCCGAGGCGTACATCACCGAGGCCGGCGAGGTCCCGATCGTCAAGGGCATCGACGCCAAGTTCGCCGGGCTCGAGGACGAGGAGTGGCTGAAGTTCACCTACGACCTCGCCACCAACGCCCCCTCGTTCGCGCAGTCCTGGGACCAGGCGCTGTCGCCGACCGAGGCCGAGACGCTGCTGGACAACATCGAGAAGCTGTTCGGCCTGGCCATCACCCCGCAGGAGTTCGCGGACAACATGAACGCGGCGATCGGCTCGTGAGCGCGTCCGTGAGCACGGCTCCCAGCCCTGTCTCGGCGAAGGTCCCGTCCTCGGCGCACACGTCGACGGGACGGCTCGGCTGGCTGGTGCTGCCCGCACTGCTGCTCTTCGTCGCCTTCGCCGTCGTCCCCCTGTTCGGGGTGCTCTTCCTGAGCTTCACGTCCTGGGACGGCATCGGGGCCATCAACTTCGCCGGCTTCGACAGCTGGAGGTCCGTGCTCACGGACCCGGGTCTGCCGCACGCGCTGTGGGTGACCTTCCTGGTGATCGTGCTGTCCTGGATCGCCCAGACCCCGCTGTCGATCCTGCTCGGCGTCTTCATCTCCGGGCACCAGAAGTACCGGGCGCTGCTGGCGGTGCTGTTCTTCCTGCCGCTGCTGCTGTCGGCCGCGGCGGTCTCCATCGCCTACAAGGCCCTGCTGGACCCGAACTTCGGCCTCGGACCGGGCCTGAACCTGGGGTTCCTGACCCAGGACTGGCTGGGCAAGGGCACGCTGGCCATGGGCGTGGTCATCTTCATCATCGCCTGGCAGTGGATCCCGTTCCACTCCCTCATCTACCAAGGTGCGATCCGGCAGATCCCGACCTCGATGTACGAGGCGGCGCAGATCGACGGCGCCGGCCGGGTGCGGCAGTTCTTCTCCATCACGCTGCCGCAGCTGAAGAACACCCTGATCACGTCCTCCACGCTGATGATCGTCGGGTCGCTGACCACCTTCGACCTGATCTTCGTCCTCACCGCCGGCGGGCCGAACGACGCCACCCGCGTCCTGGCCCTGGACATGTACCTGACCGGTTTCCGCGCCAACCTCATGGGCCCGGCCTCGGCCATCGCCGTGATCCTGGTCGTCGTCGGCCTCGTCCTGGCCCAGCTCCTGCAGCGCCTGGGCGGCCGTGAGCGCAACTCCCAACTCGAAGGGGCCTGACGATGGCGACCCAAACCGCGCCCTCGCGCAGCGGCTCCCGTTCCGCCGGTGCACCCAAGAACGGCACCACCGCCCGCAGGAACTGGATCGGCGGCTCCTTCGGCTGGCTCTGGCTGCTGGTCGTCCTGGTCCCGATCTACTGGATCGTGATCACCAGCTTCAAGACCTCGGCGAACTACTTCGGCACCAACCCGTTGCTGCCGCCGTCCTCGCCGACGCTGGACAACTACAAGATGGTGCTGGAGAACGACTTCCTCCGGTACTTCATGAACTCGGTCATCGTGACCGTGGGTGCGACCGTCCCGGCCGTGCTCGTCTCGTTCATGGCGGCCTTCGCCATCGTCCGCGGCTCGGGCCGCTGGCTGAAGGCGGTGAACTCGCTGTTCCTCATGGGGCTGGCGATCCCGCTGCAGGCGACGATCATCCCGATCTACCTGATCATGATCAAGCTGAACATGTACAACTCGTTCGGCGCGCTGATCCTGCCCTCCATCGCCTTCGCGATCCCGCTGACGGTGCTCATCCTGAGCAACTTCGTCCGCGACGTCCCGAACGAGCTGTTCGAGGCCATGCGCATGGACGGGTCGACCGAGTGGGGCACCATGTGGCGCCTGGCGTTCCCGCTGACCCGCCCCGCGCTGGTCACCGTGACGATCTACCAGGGTCTGCAGATCTGGAACGGCTTCCTGCTGCCGCTGATCCTCACCGACCGCGCCGAGATGCGCGTCCTGCCGCTGGCGCTGTGGACGTTCCAGGGTCAGTACTCGGTGAACATCCCGGCCGTGCTCGCCTCGGTCGTCCTGACCACGCTGCCGATCCTCGTGCTCTACGTCGTCGGCCGCCGCCAGCTGCTCTCCGGCCTCACCGCCGGCTTCTCCAAGTGATCGAGAGGGTTTCCCCGTGACTCGCCAAGCGCTGGTCGTCCGCGGCGGCTGGGACGGGCACTCGCCCGTCGAGGCCACCGAGCTGTTCATCCCGCACCTGGAGGCGAACGGCTTCACCGTCCGCGTCGAGGACCTCGGCACCGACTTCGGGGCCGCCTCCACCGCCACGCCGAAGGTCTACACCGACGCCGACTACCTGGCCACGGTCGACCTCATCGTCCAGTGCAACACGATGAACACCATCGAGAAGGAGGAGTTCGAGGGCCTGCGCGCGGCCGTCGAGGCCGGCACCGGCTTCGCCGGCTGGCACGGCGGGATCGCCGACTCCTACCGCAACAACTCCGACTACCTGACCCTCGTGGGCGGGCAGTTCGGCTGCCACCCGGGCAAGCACCCCGACGAGCGCGAGGGCGGCCCGCAGGACAACTACATGCCGTACACCGTGAACATCTCGCCGGTGGAGCACGAGATCACCGCGGGCATCGAGGACTTCGACCTGGTCACCGAGCAGTACTGGGTCCTGTCCGACGACTACATCGACGTCCTGGCCACGACCACCCAGGCCGTGCGCGAGTGGGACCCGTGGAACCGCCCGGTGACCTCGCCGGCGATCTGGACGCGGCAGTGGGGCAAGGGCCGCGTGTTCGTGGCCACCCCGGGCCACGACCCGGCCACGCTGAAGAACGAGAACGTCAAGACGATCATCGAGAGGGGTCTGCTGTGGGCAGCCCGATGAAGGTCGGCGTCGTCGGCGCCGGAGTCATCTCCGCGCAGTACTCGGCGGCGCTGAAGCGCCTGCCGCAGCTGCAGATCACCGCGGTCAGCGACTTCGTCCCCGAGCGGGCGCAGGCGCTGGCCGACGAACACGGCGCGCAGGTGCTGTCGCTGGAGGAGCTGCTGGCCTCCGACGACGTGGACGTCGTCCTGAACCTCACGCTGCCGCGCACCCACGCCGAGGTCGCGCTGGCCGCGATCGCGGCGGGCAAGCACGTGTACGGCGAGAAGCCGCTGGCCATGACCGTCGCCGAAGGTCGCGACGTGGTGAAGGCCGCGGCTGCCGCCGGCGTGCGGGTCGGCTGCGCGCCGGACACCGTGCTGGGTACCGGGATCCAGACCGCCCGCGCCCTGCTGGACGCCGGGCAGATCGGCACCCCGCACTCGGCGACGGCGTTCATGACCACCCCGGGTCACGAGCGCTGGCACCCGCAGCCGGACTTCTACTACCAGCCCGGTGGCGGTCCGCTGCTGGACATGGGGCCGTACTACCTGACCTCGCTGGTGCACCTGCTCGGCCCGGTCGTGCGGGTCGTGGGCGCCTCCTCCCGTCCCTCGCAGCAGCGGACCATCGGGTCCGGGCCGCGCGCGGGGGAGTCGTTCGGCGTCACGATCGACACCCACATCACCGGGATCCTCGAGCACGCCTCGGGGGCGCTGTCGACGCTCATCATGAGCTTCGACACCTGGGCCGCGCGGCTGCCGCGCATCGAGGTGCACGGCACCGGCGGTTCGCTGTCCGTGCCGGACCCCAACATGTTCGAGGGTGCGGTGGAGCTGTTCTCCGCCGCGACCGCGCCGGCCCCGGGCCCGGACGCGGACCCGGAGTCGAACTGGAAGGACGTCGGCGTCACCGCCGGGTTCGTGAACTCCGGTCGCGGGTACGGCCTGGCCGACCTCGCGCAGGCCGTGGAGGCCGGGCGTCAGCACCGCGCCAACGACGAGGTCGCGCTGCACGTCCTGGAGATCATGGAGTCGGTGCAGCAGGCCGCGGACGGGCACACCTCGGTGACCCTGACGACGACCTGCGAGCGTCCGGAGGCGATCAGCTCGCCCGTGGACCTCACCGCCTGAGGAACCCCCTGACGGCCGCCGCCGCGGCCGGGTCGAACAGCATCGTGGCGTGACTGGCCGCGACGCGTTCCCACGTCATCCGTGGGACGACCCGGCTGCCGGCGGCGATCGCGTTCTCGGACAGGAACGCCGGCCTGCCGTCGTGGGCGCCGTGGGCGGCCGTGATGAGGTGCACCGGCACCTCCAGTCCGGCCAGCAGCGGCAGGTGCGGTGGCCGGGTCAGGCTGTCCACGGCGTCGGCGACCAGCCGGCGCCGGTCCAGGTTCGGCCGGAACCCCGCACCGTGCGGCCGCAGGACGGCGCGGGCCCACTCCAGGAACCCCTCGTGCAGGTCCGGCCGGTCGGCCGCGGCCCCACCCTCGACCTTCGCCGCGTACGCCTCGGCGTCGGGCCACGTGCGCACCGTCCGCGCCACCTGGATCCCGAACAGGAGCCGGACCAGGACCGGGTTCAGCAGCGGGGAGTGCTCGGGCGCGACCCCGCCGTCCAGGAGGACCACGCCCGTGACGCGGTTCCCGAGACCGTCGGCGACCAGTGGCGCGAGGAACGCGCCCATCGAGTGCCCCACCACGACGACGTCGCGCAGGTCCAGTTCGGCGGCGCTGCGCAGCACCTCGGCCGCCAGACCCGGCAGGCCCGGCCCGGCGGGGCAGTCCTGGGAGAAACCCCGGCCCGGCAGGTCGGGGGCGACCACCGGCACGTCGAGGCGGCCGGCGAGGTCGGTCCAGACGGCCGAGGTGCTCGTCAGCCCGTGCAGGGCCAGGACGACCGGCTGGTCGCCACCCGGTGCGCCCCAGCTGCGGACGGCCAGACCGGCGACCTGTGCGAGTGCCATCGCCCCACCGTACGCGTCAGACGTCGGGGAGCAGCCGGTGCGCGCTGTCCAGGAAGGGCCCCGCCAGGTCCCCGGCCCCGAGGCTGCGCACGTACAGCCCGGTCGAGACGCGTTCGAGGAACGCCCACTCCCACACCGCCTGCGGGTCCTGCCCGGCACCGGCCGCGACGTCGAGGCACCAGTTGCGCAGCAGATCGGCGGGCCGGGAGGTCGCCAGCAGTTCCCGTGACCAGTCGCGCAGGGCCACGCCGCAGTCGTAGGCCGGGTCGCCCGTGAAACCGTCGGGATCGACGAAGAGCGCCTCGGCGGCGCGTCCCGGGACGAGCAGGGCGTTGGAGGGAGCCGCGTCGCCGTGCAGGACCAGCGCCGCCTCCGGCCGGAACGCCCGGGAGCGACGATCGGCGAACTGCAGGGCCTTCGCCGTGACGGCGTCGGCCGGGCCGTCCAGCAGTCCGGTGATGAACGTCGCCAGGCCGGCGGCCTTGTCCACGGGGTCGACGGGGTCCCCACCGGCCCGCCAGGCGTGGGGGAGCAGTCCGGCCAGGATCCGCAGCTGCCGCCGCGCGGGGAACCCCGAGCGGTGCAGGGCCGGACCGAGGTGTTCGAGCAGCAGGTCGTCGCCGTCGTGCCCCAGGACGCGCACGTAGCCGTCCCCGCCGGCGGCCAGCAGGGTCCGCGTCGTCAGGTGGTTGCCCGGATCGGGCACGGGCAGCTTCAGCACCGCGGGCGTCCCGTCGGCCCGCTCGACCCGTGCGACCCAGGCGGCGGTCCCGCCCGTCAGCGGTTCGCCGATCCGCAGGGCCCAGCGGCCGGCGAGGGCGGCGACCCGGGCAGGCAGGTCCTGCAGCCAGGCCTCACCGCCGGGGGCACGACGGGCCTTGGCCACGACGATCCGCGGCAGGTCACAGGACACGACGCAGGAACCTCTCGGGGGCGTCCAGGAAGAAGCGCCAGTTCCTCACGATGCGCAGGTCCTCCCAGCCGACGGGCGTCAGGCCGTTCTCGTCCACCTGCAGGATCCGGGCCCCGGGAACGGCGGTGACGATCGGGGAGTGGGTGGCGCACAGCACCTGCTTGCCCCCGCGCGCCATGGCGGCGAGGGCGCCGGCCAGGACGAGGCAGTTGTCGAACGACAGCGCCGACTCGGGTTCGTCGAGCAGGACGACGCCGGCGTCGCGCACGTAGCGGCTCTCGAGCAGGTCCAGGAAGCCTTCGCCGTGGCTGCGCCGGTGGTAGCCGTGGTCGACCCGGATGCGGCTGTCGCGGTCGGACTCCTCGAGGTAGTCGTAGAACCGGTGCATCGTCTCGGCGCGCAGGAAGAAGGCGTCCTTCAGCCCCCCGGCGCCGCGGACCACCCGCAGCCGTTCGGGCAACGTCGAGCGGTCGCTGCGCGTGCCGCGTTCCGGCCCGGCGTGGTGGTGGGTCGTCCCGCCCTCCACGTGTGCCCCCAGGACGCCCGCGATCGCCTCGACGAGGGTGGACTTGCCCGCGCCGTTCTCCCCGACGAGGAACGTGACGCCGCGCGGGAAGGCGAACCCGTCGGTCAGCAGCTGCCGGACGGCCGGGACCCGGTCGGGCCAGGCGTCGGGGTCGACCACGGTCTCGGCGCGGGCAACGATGCGGCGCACCGTCACCGGCGCCGCCTAGGGTGGGTGGCGTGGGAACGCACCCGGTGCGACCGGCGACCGAGGCCGACCTGGAACTCCTGCCCGCGGTCGAACTCGCGGCCGACGCGGTGTTCCGCACCGTCGGCGTCGACCTGCCGCCCGACACGGCGTCCGTGCCGGAGTTGCGTGCCGCCGAGTTCGTCCTCGTCGCGGGGACACCGCCGGTGGGGTTCGCGTCGGTGGAACGCGTCGACGGGCTCGCGTACCTGGCGCAGCTGTCGGTCCACCCCGACGCCGCGCGGCGCGGGGTGGGCAGCGCGCTGCTGGCGGCGGTCGTGCAGCGGTGCACCCGCGAGGGCTTCGGCGCGCTCACGCTGACGACGTTCGCCGACGTCGCCTGGAACGGGCCGTTCTACCGCCGGCGCGGGTTCGCCGACCTGCCCGACCCGGGCCCCGAGCTCCTGCGGCACGTCGAGGAGCTGAGCTGGCTGGCGGAGTTCGGGCGGCGCGAGACGCTCGTGCTGCCCCTGCGCTGAGGTCAGGCGTTCTCGAGGCACAGGCAGAACGGGTGGCCGGAGGGGTCGGTGTAGACCCGGAAGCCGGGGTGCTCGGTGTCGTCCTGGACCGGGGTGGCGCCCAGCGCCAGCGCCTTCGGCTCGGTGCTGTCGTAGTCGGCGACGTACAGGTCCAGGTGCACCTGCTGGGGCACCTCCCCGGCCGGCCAGGTCGGCGGGACGTGGTCGGGGGCGAGCTGGAACGCGATCGCCGGGCCGCCGTCGCCGCCGCGGATCGTCACCCACTCCTCGTCCGAGGACGGGTCGACGTCCCAGCCGAGCAGGCCCGCGTAGAAGGTCGCCAGCCCCCGCGGGTCGGGGGTGTCGAAGGCGACGGTGCCGAACCGGATCCCGGTCTGCTGAGCCATGGCCCGAGCCTGTCGCGGTCCGTGCCACTCTGTCCAGGGATCCTTCCCGGTCGACACCTCACATCCGGGGCCCGGCGAGCGTTGGCAGGGTGTGAGCACAGCGGTGGAACCCTTCGAGCGGGTCGTGGAGCGGTACGGGCCGACGGTCCTGCGGGTCTGCCGTGCCCTCGTCGGCCCGGTCGCCGCCGACGACGCCTGGTCCGAGACGTTCCTGGCGGCGATGGCCGCCTACCCGCGGCTGCGGCCGGGCAGCGACGTGCGGGGCTGGCTGGTGACCATCGCCCACCGCAAGGCCGTCGACGTGCTGCGCTCGCAGGCCCGCGCCGCGCTGCCGGTGGCCGAGCCGTTCCCGGCGAGTTCGGGCGAGCACCCCGGGGACGGCCGGGCCGACGTGTGGGCGGCGGTGGCGGCCCTGCCCGACAAGCAGCGCCAGTGCGTGGCCTACCACCACCTCGCCGGGCTCCCGTACGACGAGATCGCCGCCCTGGTGGGCGGCACCCCCGCGGCGGCCCGCCGGGCCGCGGCCGACGGAATCGCCGCACTGCGGCGCAGCTGGAAGGAGGAGTCGTGACAGGACCGACCGTGGACCTCTTCGGGCCCGCCCGCGCCCTCGACATCGAGTACCTGCACGAGGACCTGGCCCACCGGGCGGCCGCCGAGGGGCTGCTCGACGTGGCCTACCGCGTCGTGGACTCACCCCTGGGGCCGTTGCTGCTGGCGGCCACCGAGGTGGGACTGGTCCGGGTCGCCTTCGAGCGGCAGGACCACGACGCCGCCCTGGAGGAGCTGGCGCGCAAGGTGAGTCCCCGCGTCCTGCGGGCCCCGGCGCGGCTGGACGCGGCAGCCCGCGAACTCGAGGAGTACTTCGCCGGCGAGCGCACGGCGTTCGACCTGCCGCTGGACCTGACCCTGGCCGCAGGGTTCCGCCGGGTCGTCCTGGACGTGCTGTCCGGCATCGCGTTCGGCACCACCCGCAGCTACGCGGGGGTGGCCCAGGCCGCGGGCAGTCCGCGGGCGGTGCGGGCCGTGGGCACCGCGTGCGCCCGCAACCCGGTGCCGCTGGTGGTGCCCTGCCACCGGGTGGTCCGCAGCGACGGCGGCTTCGGCCAGTACGCCGGGGGCCCGGAGGCCAAAGGACGCTTGCTCGAGCTGGAGAGAGCGGCCAAGGTGGGAGCGTGAGCGAGAGCACGCCGGAATTCGGGCCCGAGGCCGAGGAGTACGAACCCTCCGACGTCGGTGAGGGGGTCGGCGAGGGGGTCGGCGAGGGGACCGGCGGGAGCCTGGTGGAGCACAGCGACGCCGACGACCGCGAGGTGCCGCTCGACGAGGACGACGTCGAGCCGCTCTGATGGACGGGCTCGACGTCCTCGCCCCCGCCGAGGTGGCCGGTGCGCCCGGCCTGCGGGGGACCACGTGAGGTGGGTCGTCCTGCTGCGCGGGGTCAACGTCAACGGGATCTCGATCAAGAGCGCTCCGCTGTCGGCGTGCCTGCAGCAGGCGGGCTTCACCGGTGTCCGCTCCGTGCTGGCCAGCGGCAACGTGACCGTCGTCGCCGACGACGCGCTCGGCCGCGAGGACGTCGCGCAGAAGGCCGAGCGGGCCCTGCGGGAGGAGTTCGGCTACGACGCGTGGGTCGTCGTCCTGACCCCCGACCGGTTGGCGGCCATCGGCGGCGGGTACCCCTTTCCCCGTGACGACGGCGCCTTCCAGCCCTACTGCGTCTTCGCCTCCGACGCCGGGCAGCTCGCCGAGCTGTACCGCTCGCACACCGCGAACGAGGTCGAGTCGGTGGAACTGGCCGGGGACGTCGTCTACTGGCGGTGCCCGAAGGGGTCCAGCACCGGCACCCCCTTCGCGAAGCTGGCGGCCGCCCAGCGGTGGAAACCCGTCGTGACCACCCGGAACCTGCGCACCGTGGACAAGCTCGTCGCCGTCTCGACCGTCCCGTGACCCGCCCCGACCTCGACCCCGACGACCCGTACGCCGGCCTGCGCAACGAGACGCCGACCGAACGGCTGGACCGCAACTGGGCCGAACTGCTGCAGGAACTGCGGGTCGTCCAGACCGGGGTGCAGCTGCTGACCGGTTTCCTGCTGACCCTGCCGTTCCAGTCCCGCTTCGAGGAACTGGACACCTACCAGGAGACGGTCTACGTCGTCGTCCTGCTGCTCGCGGTGAGTGCCGTGGTGCTGTTCATCGCCCCGGTGGGGTACCACCGCGCGCTGTTCCGGCAGCGGTCCAAGGCCCGGCTGGTCGCGGCCGGGTCGGCGTTCGCGAAGGCGGGGCTGGCGACCGTCGGGGTGGTCGTGACCGGGGGGGTGCTGCTCGTCGTCGACGTCGTGGCGGGGCGCGTCGGCGGCTGGATCGCCGGCGGCACCGTGGCGCTGCTCATCGCCGTGTGCTGGTACGTGCTGCCGCGCCGGGCGTTGCGGCACGCGATCGCCGCTCGGGGGAACGGGGGGTGACCGCCCGCTGAGCCCGGGCGCTGAACGCCTCGAGCGGTCCTCGCCGCCCGGTCCGGGCCAGGACGTGGGCGAACACCACGACGGCAGCGGCGACCACGGTGAACACCGAGGCCGTCACGACGGAGCGGTGCTCGGGTCCGAAGCGGGTGGCCAGCCCCAGCCCCCAGCCGTAGCACAGGGCCGAGGCGAGCAGGTTCTGCAGGACGTAGCAGCTCAGCGCCGCCCGGCCGACCTCGGCGGACCGGCGACCGGCCCACCCCGGTCCCTGCGGCCGCCGGCCCTGCACCTCCAGGACCACCGCCAGGACGCCGAGGGCGATGAGCACCGCCGAGGCGTAGCGCGTGAGCAGGATGCCGAACGGGCCACCGGCGACCAGGAACACCGCCTCGAGCACGACCCCGGCGGCACCGGCCACCACCAGTCGCCGGCGCAGGACACGGCCCCGGGCGGCCTCGAGGATCCCGCGCCGCACGAGACCGGCACCGAGCAGGAACGAGGCCGTCGACAGCAGCAGCAGACCCACCGGTTCGGTGCGGAACACCGCCAGGTTCTCCACCCGGAACACCACCAGCTCCCAGAAGGAGCCCGTCGCGTAGGGGGTGACGAGCGGGCCGCCCGGAACCGTCGCCGCCCGGGACAGGACCACGACCAGCGCACCGAGCGCGAGGACGTGGGTGGTCAGCAGCACCGCGACCAGACGGCGGCGGGTGCGGTCGGGCCGGACCAGGACGGGCCCGGCCAGCAGCGCCGCCACGGCGTAGCCCATGAGGACGTCGAACTCGGCGACCAGCAGGAAGTGCACGCCCGCCTCGGCGAAGAGGACCAGCGCGCGGACGCGGTGGGTGCGGTTCCACGGCAGGCCCCGTCGCAGCGCGGACCGGCGCTGCAGTTCCAGGCCGATCCCGAACAGCAGGCTCAGCAGCGCCAGCGACTTGCCCAGCGGAAGCGCCTGCGCCAGAGCCGATCCCAGCCCGTCGGTCACAGGGGCGAACAGCGTCCCGGGCAGGCCGTCGGGATGGGTGAAGACCCAGACGTTCGTGGCGAAGGTGCCCAGGACCGCCAGCCCGCGGGCGACGTCCAGACCGGCGTTGCGCTTGTCGGTGATCACCGGACCACGGTGCCGGGGGAGGCCGGTCGCGGGCGTCCGCGGGAGGAGGGCTGCCGGCGTACTGCGAAGGAGGTACGGGCGCTGGTCGGCACACGTCCCGTCCCGTCGGACCGGTCCCTACCAGGACCGCCCCGGCCGGTGCTTGCCGATGGCCCGCGCCGCCGCCCCGACGGTCTCCCGGACCCCCTCGGCGATGATCCCCCTGGCCGCCGGGTCGCCGCGCAGCTGGGACTTGGCGGTGTTCACCACCTGTTCCAGCGTCACGTGCGGCGGGATCATCGGCACGTCCGGGTCGACGACGGCGTCCAGGACGAACGGGCGCTGCGCCGCCATCGCCTCCTGCACCGCTCCGGCCAGGAGTTCGGGATCCTGCACCCGGCGGCCGCCGAGGCCGAGGAGTTCGGCCCAGCCGCCGTAGGGGACGTCGGGGACGTCCATCGCCGCGTCGAACGGCACCTCGGCCTGCATGGCCCGCGCCTCCCAGGCCACGAACGACAACTCGCGGTTGTTCATCACCACCACCACGAACCGGGGGTCGGTCCAGGTGCGCCAGCGCTGGGCGACGGTGATGAGTTCGTTGATGCCGTTCATCTGCATGGCCCCGTCGCCGACCAGGGCGAGCACGGGCCGGTCGGGATGGGCCTGCTTGGCCGCCAGGGCGTAGGGCAGACCGCCACCCATCGACAGCAGGGTTCCCGACAGCGAGGCCGTCATCGTCGGGCGCAGGTCCAGGTCGCGGGCGAACCAGCTGGTCGCCGTCCCGCAGTCGACCGCGATCTGGTGGTCGTCCTCGAGCCGGTCGGACAACTCCCGGACCAGCAGTTCGGGGTTGAGGGGTTCGGCCTGCGCCCGCGCTCGTTCCAGGCCCCACTCCCGCCAGGCGGAGTTCCACCTCGCGATGTCCGCCCGCCACGACGGGTCCGGGTCGGCCCCGGCCAGCAGCGGCAGCAGCGCCGCGAGGGTCTCCTTCGCGTCCCCCACCAGGTTCACCTCGGTGGGGTAGCGCAGACCGCAGCGGGTGCCGTCGACGTCGATCTGCACGGCGCGGGCCTGGTCGGGGGCGGGGTAGTACTCCGTGTACGGCATCGTCGTGCCGACCAGGAGCAACGTGTCGCACCCGCGCATGAGGTCGTAGCTGGGCCGGGTCCCCAGCAGGCCGATCGCGCCGGTCACCCAGTCCAGCCGGTCGTCCAGGACGGCCT
Organism: Kineococcus deserti; assembly: GCF_050871945.1. Taxonomy (NCBI): domain Bacteria; kingdom Bacillati; phylum Actinomycetota; class Actinomycetes; order Kineosporiales; family Kineosporiaceae; genus Kineococcus; species Kineococcus deserti. The sequence goes on from NZ_JBJLSI010000001.1 coordinate 240,049, forward strand.
TGCCCAGCAACGCCTTCGCCACCCCGGCGCCCAGCGCGTCGGCCACGGCGGTGAGTTCGTCCGTCGCCCCCAGGGCGCCGGCGCCGGCGAGGATCGCGACCTTGCGGCCCGAGCGCAGCAGTTCCGCAGCCTGCTCCAGCGCCTCGCGCCGGGGCGTTCCCGGCAGCGACCCGGGAACGGCGGAGGTGTGCGTGAAACCGTGACCGTCGGGCACCTCGAGGACGGCGTCGAGGTCCTGCACGTCGCTGGGCAGCACCACGGCCGTCACGGTGCGGCGTTCCAGCGCGGTGCGGGCGGCGCGGTCGACCGCGTGCTGCACCTGCGTGGGCGAGGTCACCTGGAACACGAACTCCCCGGCGACGTCGCCGTAGAGCCGCACCAGGTCCAGTTCCTGGTAGTAGCCCGTTCCCAGCGCGTTCGTCGCGGTCTGCCCCAGCAGGGCGACCACGGGGACGTGGTCGAGCTTGGCGTCGTAGAGGCCGTTCAGGACGTGCACCGCGCCGGGCCCGGAGGTGACCACCGCGACGCCGAGCGGGGAACCGCCGAACTTCACGTCGGCCGTGGCGGCGAAACCCGCCGTCTCCTCGTGCCGGACCTGGACGAACTCGGCGTCCCCGGCGCTCGCGGCCCGACCCACGGCGGAGATGACGCCACCGATGCCGTCGCCGGGGTAGCCGTAGAAGCGCTTCGCGCCCCACTGCCCCAGACGCGAGACGACGTGGTCACCGACGGTGGGAGAACTCATGTCCCCACTGTCGGTGCCACGTCCTGTCCCCGCACCCGGGATCCCGGGGTGTCAGTCGGTCGGCATCCGGGTGTGGTGCTGGTCGCCCAGCGGGGCGTCACCGGCGTCGTCGGAGCCGCTGCTCAGCTTGTCCTTGACCGTGCCGCTCACGGAGCTCGCCGCCGCGCCGACCTTCTCCTGCGCCACGGAACCGGCCTGCTTGGCCAGCCCGCCGGCCTTGTCCTCGAGGTCACCCACGCGCTGCTGGACCTTGGGGTTGCCCCACACCCGGCCCACCGCGTCGCTGATCTGGTCGTAGCGCTCACGTCCGGCCCGTGCGCCGAGGACGTACCCCGCCCCGGCCGCGGCCAGCAGCAGAACCTTGCCCACCATGGAATCAACCTCCTTGCTCGCTGGTGTCGTTGATCTCCGTCCCCACGATGGCAGCGGTGCGCGTGGTTCGCCTGTTCAAGACCGCTGCGCCAGCGCCCGGGCCAGGGCCTCGACGTCCTCGGCCGTGGTGTCGAGGTGCCCACTGACCCGCAGGGCCGGGGCCGTCATCTCCAGCGGCGACCGTTCGGTGCCCGCGCACGTCGTCACGATGCCGTCGGCGGCGATGAGTTCGGCACGCAGTCCCGGGAGGTCGAGGGCGTGGCGGGGCCGCAGCGTCACCGTCGCGCTGGGTTCGTCGAGGTCCTCCACGACGTCCCAGGACCCGTGCAGCGCCTCGGCCAGGTGGTGCCGGGTCATCGCGCCGACGGCGGCCAGCCCGGCGTGGACGGCGGCCGGCCCGAAGGTCACGTGCTCGGCCAGCGCGGCCGCGAGACCGACGCGGCCGGCGATGGTCGCCTCGGACTGCTCCAGAGCGGTCAGCCGCCCGGCCAGCGGGCCGCGGACGGCGACGAACCCCACCCCGCGGGGTCCGGCGAGCCACTTGCGGGAGGTGCCGTAGACGACGTCGGCCTCGCGCGCGCCGGTCGTGTCGACGTGGCCGAAGGCCTGCGCCGCGTCCACCACGACGGGCAGTTCCGCCGCGCGGCACACGGCCACGACGTCGGCCAGGGGTTGCACGGTGCCGACGTGCGAGCCGAGCCAGGTCAGGTGCACCAGGTCGGGGCGCCGCGCGGCGAAGGAGGCCGCGAAGGCCTCGGGGTCCCAGCGGTGCGGACCGTCGACGACGCTGGTGCCGGTGCCGAGCTGCCGCAGCACCGCCAGGTTCGGTCCGTACTCCCCACGCGGGTGGGCGACGGTGACGGGCAGGTCGCCGGGCCAGCGCAGCAGCACCTGGCGCAGGGCGTCCTCGGCGCTGTGCACGAAGGCGACGACACCCTCGCCGCTCGACCAGCCGAGGAGGGCGCGGATCTGCGCCCGGGCCGTCTCGAGCGTGTCGGTCGCCTCGAGGGCGGCGACGTAGCCGCCGCGTTCGGCCTCCCGGCGCAGGTGGGCGCCGACCGCGTCGAGCACGGCCCAGCTGCTGCGGCCGGCCGCCGCGGAGTCCAGGTGCAGCAGGGTGCGCGGCGGGCGGGTCAGCCGCCAGGTCTGCCTCAGGTCCATCCCGGGATCGTGGCACCCCGCGCGGGAGGGCACGTGTGAAGCCCCGCGGGGTGGGTACCGGGGTTCCGGAACCGTTCCGCCGACACGAGGAGGACCCGTGGCCGACGTCAGTCCGATCGACGTCCAGAAGGCACTGCACGGCGTGGAGTACCCGACGAGCAAGGACGCCCTCGTCCGGGCGGCCGAGGGCAACGGAGCCGAGGGCGCCGTGCTCGAGGCCGTGAACGGCATCGCCGACAAGGAGTACGGCGCGCCCACGGAGGTCTCCGCGGAGATCTTCGACTGAGGTTCCTCAGCCGGTGGGGCGGGTCCGCTCCACCGGCGCGGGAGCCACCGCGGGCACCCGCACCCGGCGGCCGGCGCGCCACCACGCCGTCGCCGCCCACACCCCGGACAGCACCAGCGCCAGGACCGCCTCGGCCCAGCGGGACTCGACCACCGCCAGCGCCGCCGCGACGAGCAGCAGCACGCTCAGCACCAGGTCGGCGATCGACACCCACGTCCTGCGCACGGCACACCTCCAGCAGCCGGAGCCAGCAGCCGAACCGGTCTCTTCGGTCGAGCGTAACCCCGATTTCGGTCGAGCGAACTTCGAAGTCAGCAGATCTCGTGAGTCCTACCAGGACTGCGGCGGATGGCAAGCTGAGCGGTGTGCCCCGCGCCTCGACGACCTCAGCGGTCACGCCCGCAGCGGAGGACTGCCTGAAGACCGTCTACGCGGCGGGGGAGTGGTCCGACGCGAAGATCACCCTCTCGCTGCTCGCCTCGCGGATGGGGGTCTCGGCCTCCACCGCCTCCGAGGCCGTCCGCAAGCTCACCGACGCCGGGCTGCTGCGCCACGAGCGCTACGGCGGGGTCGAGCTGACCGAGGAGGGCCGGGTGCGCGCCCTGGCCGTCGTCCGCCGGCACCGGCTGCTGGAGACCTTCCTGGTCGCCGACCTCGGCTACTCCTGGGACGAGGTGCACGAGGAGGCCGAGGTGCTCGAGCACGTGGTCTCCGAGCGCATGCTCGACCGCCTCGACGCCCGCCTGGGCCATCCCGAACGCGACCCCCACGGCGACCCCATCCCGCGCGCCGACGGCACCGTCCCGCAGCCGGGGGCGCACAGCCTCTCCGACGTCCCCGAGGGCGGCGTGGGCGTGGTGGCGCGCATCTCCGATGCCGACCCCGACGTCCTGCGCTACTTCGCCGAACTCGGCATCGGGCTGGACCTGAGGTTGGAAGTGCTGCAGCGCAGGGAGTTCGCCGGAACGACCGTGGTGCGGTTGGGTGAGGGCCGCGAGGTGGACCTCGGGGATCCCGCGGTCGCGGCGATCTGGGTCCTGCCGATGAAGGAGAGTTCTTGAGCATCACGTACGACAGCCACGGCAAGCCGCAGGCGGAGAAGTCGCACGACGTCACCGTGGTCGGCAGCGTCAACGCCGACCTGGCGATCCGGCTGGACGACCTGCCGCCGGCGGGCCAGACCGTGCGCGGGTCCGACGCCGAGCGCGGGCTCGGCGGCAAGGGCGCCAACCAGGCCGTCGCCGCGGCCCGGCTCGGCCGCAGCGTGGCGATGGTGGGCGCGGTCGGCGACGACGACGAGGGCCGCGGGCTGCGCTCGGTGCTGGCCGCCGAGGGGATCGACGTCGAGCACGTCGCCGCGCTGGGCGTGCCCACCGGCGTCGCCGTCGTGCTCGTGCACGGCGGGGAGTCGACGATCGTGCTCAGCCCCGGCGCCAACGACCGGATGGACGCGGCCCGCGTCGAGGCGGCGGCCGCGGCGGTCAGCTCCGCCCGCGTCGTCCTGCTGCAGTGCGAGGTCCCCGACGAGGCGCTGCTCGCCGCGGCCCGCCTGTGCACCGGCGTGCTCGTGCTGAACCCCGCCCCGGCGCGGCCGCTGCCGCCCGAACTGCTGACCCGCGCCGACCTGCTGGTGCCCAACGCCGGGGAGCTGGCCGTGCTGGCCGGCGAACCCGTCGCGACCGACGTCGACGCGATCGCCGGGCAGGCCCGCAAGGTGCGGCCCCAGGGAACGACGATCGTCACCCGCGGCGAGCGCGGTTCGGTCGTCGTGACCCCCGGCGGTCAGGCCGAGGTCCCGGCCGTGCGGGCCGACCTGGTCGACGCCACCGCCGCGGGCGACAGCTTCGTCGCCGCCCTGGCCGACGCGCTGCTCGACGGCGCCGGACTGGTCGAGGCCGCCCGGTGGGCCGCGCGGGTCGCGGCGGTGACGGTCAGCCGTCCTGGTGCGTCGCAGTCGCTGCCGCGCAAGAGTGAGGTTCCGTCGGTCGGCTAGTCGTCTCGTGGGGGTTGGCGTGGGGGTTGGCGTGGGTGTCGGTTGGGGTTTCGTCGGGACCGGGGGCATCGCGCACACCGTCGCCCAGGCGCTGGAGCTGGCGCCCGGCGGACGGCTGGTGGCCGTCGCCTCGCGCGACCTGGACCGGGCCGCGCGCTTCGCCGCCGAGCAGGACGGTGGCCAGGTGCGGCCCTACGACGACGTCGAGGCGATGCTGGCCGACCCCGCGGTCGACGCCGTCTACGTCGCCACCACCCACCCCCAGCACCACGCCCCGGCCCGCGCGGCGCTCCTGGCCGGCAAGGCCGTGCTGGTCGAGAAGCCGATGACGGTGTCCCTGGCCGCGACCAGGGACCTGCTGGACCTCGCCGCGCAGCGTTCGGTCTTCTGCATGGAGGCCTACTGGACGCGGTTCCTGCCCGGCACGGTGGCGCTGCTCGAGCTCATCGCCCGCGGGGACGTCGGGCAGGTGCAGGGCGTGCACGCCGACTTCGGCTTCCCGGCTCCCGAATCGCTGGCCCGCTTCCACGACCCGGCCATCGGCGGCGGCTCGCTGTTCGACCTCGGGCCCTATCCGGTGGGGCTGGCGCTGACGCTGCTCGGCAGCCCGGACAGCATCGCCGTGGCGGGCTCGCTGACCCCCTCGGGGGTGGACCGGCAGGTCGCCCTGGCCCTGGGCTTCCCCTCCGGTGCCGTCGCGGCGCTGTCGACGACGATGGTGTCCCGGACCCCGTCGCGGGCCTGGATCGAGGCCAGCGAGGGCTGGATCGAGGTCGCGGCCTCGCTGCCGTCGGCGCCGGGGTTCACGGTGCACCGGACCGCCGCCGACGGCGGCGAGCGCGTGCAGGTGCACGACCACGCCGTCGCCCACGGCCACCGCTTCATGCTCGAGCACGTCCACGAGTGCCTGCAGGCCGGGCGGACCACCTCGCCCCTGGTGCCGCCGCAGTTCTCCTTCGACCTCGCCAGGGTCTTCGAGGAGGCCGTGACCCGGCTCGGGATCACCCGCGCGGCGGAGCTCCCGGGGACCGCATAGCGTCAGGGGCATGCCGTTGTCCGGAGAGTACGAGCCCAGCCCCGAGGCGTGGGTCCGCGAACAGGTCGAGAAGTACGAGGCGAGCGACGGGCGGGAGGCCGGTGACCTGCGGGGGATGCCGGTGATCGTCCTGACCACCAAGGGCGCCAAGTCGGGCAAGCTGCGCAAGCAGGCGCTCATGAAGGTCGAGCACGAGGGCCGCTACGCCGTCGTCGCGTCGCTGGGCGGAGCCCCCAAGCACCCCGTCTGGTACCACAACGTCAAGGCCGAGCCCCTGGTCGAGCTGCAGGACGGGGCGGTGAAGAAGGACTACACCGCGCGCGAGGTGAGCGGCGAGGAGAAGGCGCTCTGGTGGGAGCGGGCCGTCGCGGCCTACCCCGACTACGCCGACTACCAGGCGAAGACGGACCGGCAGATCCCGGTCTTCGTGCTCGACCCGGTCTCCTGACCCCCTGACCTCTTGACCTCGTGGGCCTCTGACCTGCGAGGACGTTGCGTCACCCGGACGGCCGTTGAGCCGTCCGGGTGACTTGACCTCAGATCATGGACAGACCTGACTAACACTGGGAGTCACACAGCAAACACTTTGAGCTATGGATGGGAGACGACGATGCGACTCGGAACGGTGACCTCGGCCCCGGCGGTGCGCAGCGCGTCCCGCCTCGACGGCATCGACGGCACGTCGGCGGTGACCCCCGTCCGCCGCATCACCGCGGACTGGATCGACGAGGATCCGCTGGACGAACTCACCCAGTCCGACCGGGCACTGCTCGGCCACCTCTACGGCGAGGACGAGGAGGGCGCGCACGAGGTCGGCGCCGCCCCCATCGCCACGCTGGCGCGGGAGATCAACCGCGAACGGGCCAGCGGCATGGTGTCCGAGGGGCGCGACCTGACGGCCGAGGACGTGCGCCGGATGGTCGGCCGGCTGACCTTCACCGCCAAGGAGCCGGTCCCCGTCGAGGTCCAGCTGCGTCTCATGGTGCTGGTCAACGGCAGCACCCAGGGCCGCCTGGACGTGGTCCTCTGACCGGGGTCTCCTGAGCGGGACCCCCTGGGCCTCTGAGATCGTGGCGGCGTGCGTCTCCTCCTCGTCCGCCACGGTCAGACCCGGTCCAACGTCGAGCACCTGCTCGACACCGCCGTCCCCGGCGCCGACCTGAGCCCGCTGGGCCGGGAACAGGCCCAGGAGCTGGTGCGGACGCTGGGAGGGCACGGGATCGGGGCCCTGGTGGCCTCGACCCTGGTGCGCACCCAGCAGACGGCCGCGCCGCTGGCCCGGCACCTGCGCCTGGAGGTCCCCGTCCTGGACGGGCTGCGCGAGATCGAGGCCGGTGCGGCGGAGATGCGCAGCGACGAGGACTCCGTCCGCCGCTACCTCGACGTCGTCGCCCGCTGGCTGGACGGGGACCTCGACGTCGCCGAACCGGGGGCCGAGGACGGCCACACCTTCTTCGCCCGCTACGACGCGGCCGTGCAGGAGGCGATCGCCGCCGCCCGCGCCGCCGGCGTGGACACCCTCGCCCTGGTCAGCCACGGCGCCGCGATCCGCACCTGGGCCGGGGCGCGGGTGCGCAACCTGTCCGCGCAGTTCGTCATCGCCACCGGCCTGCAGAACACCGGTGTCGTCGAACTCGTCGGCAGCCCGGAGGACGGCTGGACCTGCGAGCGCTGGATGGGGGCCGTCGTCGACGAGCAGCAGGCCGAGACCACCGGGGCCGGACCGGCCGCCGAGCCCGGGTCGGTGTTCTGAGGTGTCCTACGAGCAGCTGCTGGAGCGGGCCCGGGCGCTGACGACCGGGCCGCGGCGGATCCTCGGGCTCGTCGGGGCGCCGGGGTCGGGCAAGTCCACGCTGGCCGCCCGGCTCGCCGCCGACCTCGGTCCCGAGCTGGCCGTCGTGGTCGGCATGGACGGCTACCACTACGCCGACGTCGTCCTGGAGGCGCTGGGCCGGCGCGAGCGCAAGGGAGCGCCGGACACCTTCGACGTCGGCGGGTACGTGTCGCTGCTGCGCCGGCTGCGGTCGGGGGAGGAGTCCGTCGTCCACGCCCCGCAGTTCCGCCGTGAGATCGAGGAACCGGTCGGCTCGGCGCTGCCGGTGCCGCGCGAGGTCCCGCTCGTGATCACCGAGGGGAACTACCTGCTGCTGCGCGAGGGACCCTGGGCGGCGCTGGAGGGACTGCTCGACGAGTGCTGGTACCTCGAGCCGGCCGACGACGTGCGGCAGGCCCGGCTCATCGCCCGGCACGAGGCGTTCGGCAAGGACCCGGCCGCCGCGCGGGCGTGGGCGCTGGGCACCGACGAGGACAACGCCCGCGTCATCGCGGCGAGCCGGCACCGCGCCGACCTGGTGGTGCACCCCGACTGATCCTCCTCAGGGGCTAGCGGAACTGTGCCGTTGCTGAGAGGGTTCGCGGCATGCGAGGTCGCAGCGCTGCCGCCGTCGTCTTCTCCGCCGTCGTGTCGACGGCGCTGGTCAGTCCCGCGCACGCGGAGGCGCCACCGGACCGCGAACCCGTCGCGACGGGTTTCGGTGGGGCCGTGTCCAGCGTGGACCCCGACGCCACCGCCGTCGGCCTGGACGTCCTGCGCCGCGGCGGCAACGCCGTCGACGCGGCCGTGGCCACGGCCGCCGCCCTGGGCGTCACCGAACCGTACTCCGCCGGTGTCGGCGGCGGTGGGTTCTTCGTCCGCTACGACGCCCGCACCGGAACGGTGAGCACGATCGACGGCCGGGAGACCGCCCCCGCGGCGATGACCCGGGACGCCTTCCTCGGCCCCGACGGGGAACCCCGCCCGTTCGACGAGCTCGTGAACTCCACGCTGTCCGTCGGGGTTCCCGGAACTCCCGCGACCTGGCAGGCGGCGCTGGCCGAGGCGGGCACCATGACGCTCGCGCAGGCGTTGTCCGGTGCGCGCTCGCTGGCCGAACGCGGTTTCGTCGTCGACCAGGAGTTCCACGACCAGACGGCCGAGAACGCCGAACGGTTCGCCGACTTCTCCTCCACCGCAGACCTCTTCCTGCCCGACGGGCAGGTACCCGCGGTGGGTTCGGTGTTCACCAACCCCGAACTCGCGCACACCTACCAGGTGCTGGCCGAGCAGGGCGCCGGTGCGTTCTACGGTGGTGAACTCGGCCGCGCCGTCGTCGACACCGTCGCCGCCCCGCCCGTCGCCGACGGGGTGACCCGCGACGTGCTGCGCGGCGGCATGACGCTGCAGGACCTCCTGGACTACCGCGCCCTGGAACGCCGGCCCACCCACGTCGTGCACGACAGCACGGCCGCCGGCGAGGTCGACGTCTACTCCATGGCCCCGCCCAGCAGCGGCGGGACCACGGTCGGGGAGGCGCTGAACGTCCTCGACGCCCTCGACGAGAAGTTCGGCGAGACGACCGATCCGGTGCAGTCCGAGCACCGCAAGCTGGAGGCCGCGGCGCTCGCCTTCGCCGACCGCAACCGGTACGTCGGCGACCCCGACGTCCAGGACGTCCCGTGGCACCGGCTGCTGTCGCCGTGGTACGCCGCCGAACGGGCCTGCCTGGTCAGCCAGGACGAGGTGCTGCCGCGGCCGGTGGCGCCCGGGACCGGGTGCAGCACCACGCCCGTCGAGACCCCCGAGCCCGTCGAAGGGCCCTCCACGACGCACCTGGTGACGGCCGACGCGGCCGGCAACGTCGTGTCCTACACCCTGACGATCGAGCAGACCGGGGGGTCGGGGATCGTCGTCCCCGGCCGGGGTTTCCTGCTGAACAACGAACTGACCGACTTCAACGCCGAACCCGCCGTCGAGGGGCAGCCCGACCCGAACCTGCCCGGCCCGGGCAAGCGCCCGCGCTCGTCGATGTCCCCGACGATCGTCCTGAAGGACGGCCGGCCGCTCCTGGCCGCCGGTTCCCCCGGTGGGGCGACGATCATCGGCACGGTGCTGGGGATCCTCGTCGACCGGCTCGAGCGCGGGGTCCCGCTGCCGGAGGCCGTCGCGGCGCCGCGGGTCTCGGAGCAGAACGGGGCCGCCGGCGCCTCGGCCGAGCAGGCCTACGTCGACTCCGAGCGCGGGCAGGCGCTGGCCGCGATGGGGCACGTCCTCACCCCGGCCGAGGGGGAGATCGGTGCCGCGGCCGCGCTGGAGTTCCTGCCCGACGGGCGGATCCAGGCGGTGGCCGAACCCGAGCGCCGCGGGGGTGGGGCGGCCGGGGTCGTGCACCCCGACGACAAGTGATCTTCACGAGTCCCCCTGGTGATCCCGTGCAACCACCTGGCGGCGGGGTGCGTCACTCCACTGACGCACCCGCTGTCCAGAGAGGTCGTGACATGCACCGCCGCACCATCCGCACCCTGACCCTCGTCGCCGTCCCGCTCGCCGTGGTGGGGGTCGCCGCCGGGACCGCCGGCGCCGCCACCGGCCCGCAGGACACCGAGGCGATCACGCAGGCCGTCACGACGAGCGAGCAGACCGCAGCCGTCCCCCCGGCCGACTACCGGGTCACCGACGTGCGGGTGGCCGACAGCGACACCAGCTGGGCCGCCGCCGACCTCGAACCCACCGACCCGGCGGCCCTCGACCCGGCGACCGCGGTCCTGCAGCACGTCGAGGGGGGCTGGCGGGTCGTCGACCTCGGCACGGCGCAGGTGGGCTGCGGGCTCGCCACCCCCGCCGTCCTGGAGGACCTGACCCTGTCCTGCTGACCGACCGTGAGCAGGTAGCGTCGGCGCGTGCTCGCGCTGCGGAACCCCGGTCGATGGCGTACCCGGATCGCAGAGGTCATCGCCGGGGAAGCACCCGCACCCGAGCCGCTCGTCGAGGGTGGCCTGACGCAGACCGAGGCCCTCGACGCCCTCGACGCCATGTCTCGGATGGCCGAGGCCCTGCTGTCGGCGGGGGCCTCGGCTTCCGACGTCACCGCGCTGACCCTGCGGGCGGCCGCGGGCGCCGGCCTGCAGCACACCCAGGTCGACATCAACTACACGGCCGTCATCGTCTCCACCGCCGGAGCCGACCGGCAGCCGCTGACCTCGGTGCGCGTGGTGAAGGTCCGGGCCAGCGACTACTCGCGGTTGTCCGCCCTGTTCGAACTGGCTCACGCCGCCGGGGACGGGCTGCCCCCGGAGGAGGTGAACACGCGCCTGCGGCGCCTGCTGTCCCAGCGCCGCCCCTACCGGCCCTGGATCTCCGGCGCCGCCACGGTGGGTCTCGCGGTCTCCGTCGCGGTGCTGCTGGGCGGCAGCTGGGCGGTCGCCGTCAGCGCCGGGCTCGTGACGTGCGTGCTGCAGCTGGTGCTGGCCGGGCTCAACCGCCGCGGGCTGCCGGCGTTCTTCCAGCAGGTCGTCGGCGCCGGCGTCGCGACCGGTTTCGCGCTCCTGCTGCTGGTGTGGCAGCCCCACCTGCCCGAGTGGGTCGGGCGGCTGCCGCCCTCGCTGGTGGTCGGCTCGGGGATCGTCGTCCTGCTGGCGGGGTTGTCGCTGGTCGGGTCGGCCGAGGACGCCATCTCGGGTTTCTACGTCACCGCCGGAGCGCGGGCGTTCGAGACCGTGCTGCTGACGACGGGCCTGGTCCTGGGCATCGCCGGGGTCCTGGACCTCGGGCAGCGGGCCGGGATCACCCTCAGCCTCAGCTTCTCCCAGGGCCAGGGGTACCCGCTGGTGGTGCAGGCCCTGGCCGGCGGGATCGCCGCGGCGACCTGGGCGGTCTCGGGGTACGCCGGTCCCCGGGCGGTCCTCATGTCCGGCCTGGCCGGGCTGCTGGCGGTGGGCACCTCCGGGGTGTGCACGGCGGCGGGCCTGGGGCCCGTGGCCTCCGCGGGGGTGGCGGCGCTGCTGGTGGGGTTCCTGGCCGAGGGCACGGCCTGGCGGTGGAACGTGCCGGGGCTCGTGGTGTCGATCTGCGGCATCGTCCCGCTGCTGCCCGGCCTGGCGATCTACCGCGCGATCTTCTCGATCGTCGGTGGCGGGACGTCGGCCGGGCTGGCGCAGCTGGTCGCCGCCTTCGGCACGGCCCTGGCCCTGGCCGCGGGGGTCGCCCTGGGGGAGTTCTGCTCCCAGCCGCTGCGCCGGGAGTTCGACCGGATCGAGCAGCGGGTCCGTCGCCGCTCGCTCAACCGGCAGTTCTGAGCAGCCCGGAGAGCCGGGCGTCGGCCTCGGCCTCGGCGCCTTCGTCGTGCAGGGTCGTCGCCGCCAGCAGTTCCTGCGCGCCCGTGCGGTCGAGGAGGTCCCGCAGGCGCTGGGCCACCGTCGCCTCGTCCCCGAACACCGTGTCGGCCAGCGCCCGGTCGACGTCGGCGCGCTCGCGCGCGGTCAGGACCGTCGCCTGCGCCTCCTGCGGGCTGGGCAGCGGGCCGAAGTCGCCGCGGCTGCGCGAGCGGGCCAGCGCGACCGCCTGCGGCAGCAGTTCACGACGGGCCCGGGTGTCGGAGTCGGCGACCAGCACGTCGAGCAGCAGCGTGATCCGGCCCTGCGGGAACTGCTCGCGGTAGCGCTGCAGCGCAGTCGGATCGCGCAGCAGGGGACCGCCGACCACGACCGGCAGCCCGAGCCGCGCGGCGACCTCCAGGCCGCTGCCCGTCGCCAGCGACCACACCGGCGGCGCGGGGACCTGCGGCCGGACCGTCACCGGGCCCCGGCCGTGGAGCCAGTCCAGGAGCTCGGCCAGCCGGTCGGCGAAACCGTCGGTGCCGGTGGTGCCCAGCGCCCGCCGGACCGGTGCGGTGAAGCCCAGCGAGCGGCCGATCCCGACGTCGATGCGCCCCGGGTGCAGCGCGGCCAGCGTCGCGATCTGCTCGGCCACCACGAACGGCGAGTGGTTGGGCAGCATCACCCCCGCGGTCCCGACCCGGATCCGGGACGTCACCCCGGCGACGGCCGCCATGGTGACCGTCGGCGCCGAGCCGACGACGCCCGGGACCGCGTGGTGCTCGGCGACCCAGAAGCGGTGCAGCCCGAGCTCGTCGGCGCGGCGGGCACGGCGCAGCGTGGCCCGCAGCGCGTCGGCGTCGCGCCGGTCCGGTGGGCCTCCGGTGCGGGTGCGCGAGCGGTCGAGCAGGGACAGCGGCACACCGGTCAGCACACCGTCAGCACACCACGTCGCCGACGGTCACCGGTCAGGGCTTCCCCCACGAGCGGTGACGATGCAGACTCAGCGCGTAGATCCCGATCGGTCCCACCCAGGGCTGCTCACGGCACTGACGCAGGAGACGGTCATGTCACTGTCACTCCAGGTTCTGCGCGGCGGCCCGATCACCGCCATCGCGATCAGCGGCGACGTCGACGCCGGGAACGCCCACGTCGTGCGTCACGCCGGCGAGGACGCCCTGGCCACGGCCCGCTACCTCGTCCTCGACCTCCACCGGGTGACCTTCTTCGACTGCGCCGCCCTGTCCGCGGTGCTGCACCTGAGCCGGCGGGCGGCCGCGGCCGGCGGCCGGCTGCAGGTGACGGTGCCGTCACCGCCGGTGGCCCTGGTGCTGGACGCCCTCGCGGTGAACGACACCCTGCAGGTCGGTCGCGGAACGGCCGAGGCCTACGCGGAGGCGCTGCGCGAGTACATCACCGTCAGCACGGCCCCCACCCCCGCCGTCGAGCGGCCGCCCGCGACGGCGCCGGTCCCCGCACGGCCGGAGCGCGGCCGCGGCCCCCGACCCGGCCTGGCGGCGACGCACTGAGCCTCGGCGGGCTCCGGACCTCGCCACCACCTCACCCGGAACCGACCACGGCAGGGGGCCTGTCCGAGGCGTCGGGTAGGAAGGGGACGTGCTCCACGTCCACCGCTCCGAGAGCGCGACGGCCCTCGTCGCCGGCCTCGCCGACGTCCTGCGCGAGCCCGCGCCCGGCGCGGACCCGTTCGCCCCCGACGTGCTGGCGGTGGGGGCGCGGGGCACCGAGCGGTGGATCGCGCAGCGGCTCTCGCACCACCTCGGAGCCGGCTCCGGGGGCCAGGACGGCATCTGCGCCCGCGTCGACTTCTCCTCTCCGGCCCGCCTGCTCGACGGCGTCGTGGCCGACGTGGTGGCCAGGACCCGGTCCGAGGCCGCGGACTCCGTCGAGCGCTGGGCCGCCGACGCGCTGACCTGGAACGTGCTGGAGGTGTTCGAGCAGATCGCCCCCGTCGCCGGTCCCGCCCCCGACCGCCGCCCCGAGTTCGCCGTCCTGCGCCACCACCTGCGCACCGAGGAGGGCCAGGACGTCCCACGCGTGCGGCGGACGGCCGCCGCGTCCCGGCTGGCCGGGTTGTTCGCCCGGTACGGCGCGGCCCGCCCCGAGCTGCTCCTCGATTGGGCCGCAGGCGGTTCCGACGTCCCCGACGACCTGCGCTGGCAGCCGGAGGTGTTCCGCGCCGTGCGCGAGCACATCGGCCTGCCCGCCCCGGCCGAACTCCTGCCCGACGTCTGCGCCGCCCTGCGGTCCGACCCCTCGCTGACACCGCTGGGGCAGCGGTTCGGCGTCTTCGTCGTGACCCGGCTGGCCACCGCCCGGCTGCAGGTCCTGGCGGCCCTGGCCGAGCACCGCGAGGTGCACCTGTTCGTCCAGCACCCCAGCCCCACGCTGTGGGACCGCGCCGCCGCGGCGACGAGCACGTGGTCGCCTCGTCGCGCCGAGCACGAACGCGCCGCCGAGGCGGACGTGCGGCACCCGCTGCTGCTGTCGCTGTCCCGCGACGTGCGCGAACTGCAGGCCCGGCTGACCCGGGCCGCCCCGGGCTCCACCGACGTCCACCACCCCGCCCCCGCGCCGCGCCCGACGCTGCTGGGGCGGCTGCAGTCGGCGCTCGCGGCCGACGAACCTCCCGCGCCGGGAGCCGATCCGGGGGACACCTCGGTGCAGGTGCACGCCTGCCACGGCCGCGCGCGGCAGGTGGAGGTGCTGCGTGAGGTCGTCCTGAACCTGCTCGACGCCGACCCGACCCTGCAGCCGCGCGACGTCCTGGTGATGTGCCCGGACGTGGAGACCTACGCGCCGCTGGTCCAGGCGGTCTTCTCCACCGACTCCCACCCCGGCGGTCGGCTGCGGGTCTCGGTCGCCGACCGCTCGGCGCTGCAGACGAACCCGCTGCTCGGGCTGGCCGCGCGGCTGCTGGTGCTGGCGCAGAGCCGGCTGACCGCCACCGAGGTGCTCGACCTGGCCGGCGCGGCCGCGGTCCGCCGCCGGTTCGACCTCGACGACGAGGACCTCGAGCAGATCCGCGAGTGGACCGTCGACGCCGGGGTGCACTGGGGACTGTCCGGTGCCCACCGTGCCGCGTGGGCGCTGGACACCGTCGAGCAGGGGTCCTGGCGCGCCGGGCTGGACCGGCTGCTCGTGGGCGTCGCCGTCGGCGGCGCCCAGGAGGAGGACCTCGTCGGGCCGCTGGAGTCCGAGCTGTCCGGTCAGGTGGTTCCCCTCGCGGACGTGGAGTCCTCGCGGGTGGACCTGGCGGGCCGGTTCGCCGAGCTCGTGGACCGCCTCGACGCCGCCGTCGCCCGGCTGTCGGGGCGGCGCAGCGTCTCGGCCTGGTGCGAGGCGCTGCTGGACAGCGTCCTCGACCTCGCCGACGTCACCCCGGACACCACCTGGCAGGCCACCCAGCTGCGCCGCGAACTGGGCGCCGTGGCCACCGACGCCGCCCGCGCCGGTGTGGCCGGGGTGGGGCTGGCCGACGTCGCGGCGCTGCTCGCCGAACGGTTCGCCGGCCGCCCGCAGCGCGCGAACTTCCGCACCGGTGCGCTGACCGTGTGCACCACGACCCCGATGCGCTCGGTGCCGCACCGGGTCGTGTGCCTGCTCGGCATGGACGACGGCGCCTTCCCCCGGGTCACCAACCCCGACGCCGACGACGTGCTGTCCCGCGACCCGCACGTGGGCGACCGCGACCCGCGCAGCGAGGACCGGCAGGTGCTGCTGGACGCCCTCTGCTCCGCGCGCGACACCTTCGTCGTGACGTACTCGGGGCGGGACGTGCGGACGGGGGCCGAACTGCCGCCCGCGGTCCCCGTGGGGGAGTTGCTGGACAGCCTGGAGGCGGCCCACCCCGGTGTGCGGGAGCGGATCCTGGTCCAGCACCCGCTGCAGCCCACCGATCCGCGCAACTTCACCCCGGGGGCGCTGGGGACGCGCGGGCCCTTCAGCTACGACACCTCCGCCTTCGCCGGCGCGGCCACGGGGGCCGTCGAACCCGTCGCGCCGGCGCCGTTCCTGTCCGCCGGCCTGCCGCCCGCGCCCGCGGCGGACCTGGACCTGGACCAGCTCGTGCAGTTCTTCCAGCACCCCGCCAAGGGGTTCCTGCGCCAGCGCCTCGACGTCGCCACCGCCACCCGCGAGGAGGAACCGGCCGACGCCCTCCCCGTCGAGCTCGACGCGCTGCAGAAGTGGGCGGTGGGGGACCGGGCGCTGTCGGCGCGGCTGCGCGGGACCGACCCGGCGGACATCATCCGGCTGGAGACCGCCCGCGGGGGACTGCCGCCCGGGCCGCTGGGAGGCGCGGTGCTGCGCGAGGTCGGGCCGGTGGTCGACCGGATCGCCGCGGTCGCCGAGGAGTTCGACACCGCCCCGGCCAGGAGCGTCGACGTGGAGCTGGACCTGGACGTGCCCGGTGTCGGGCCGCTGCGGCTGACGGGCAACGTCCGCGGGGTGCGGCCCGTGCGGCCCGGCGGCCGCGCCACCGGCGAGGTGGCCGTCACGACGATCTACTCGCGCCTCAAGGGCAAGCAGACGCTGCGGGCCTGGATCGAGCTGCTGGCCCTGTCGGCCGCGCACCCGGGCACGCAGTACCGGACGGTCGTCGTCGGCCGCGGTGCGCAGGGGACCGTCGGCCTGCTGACGCTGGGACCGGTGGACGCGGCACGAGCCCGCGGGCACCTGGTCGACCTGCTCGAGCTGCGCGCCTTCGGGCTGCGCTCCCCGCTGCCGCTGCCCGTCGACACCGCGATGGCCTACGCCCAGGCGGTGTGGAGCGGACGGCCCGCCCCGGCCTGCCGCCGCGCGGCGGTGCAGTCGTGGGTCTCGGACTACTCCTTCCCCAAGGAGGACGCCGACGAGGAGAACGTCACCGTCTGGGGCGCGTCGGCCGGGATCGACACGCTGCTGGACTGGCCCCCGCCCGACGGCTGGCCGCCCGCCGCGCCGCAGACGTTCGACGCTGCGGTGCAACGGGTCTGGGAACCGTTGCTGGAGGTCTACCGGATGGACGAACGGTGAGCGTGCCGGGTTTCGAGCTGACCGGGCCGCTGCCGTCCGGCACGACGGTGCTGGAGGCCAGCGCGGGGACGGGCAAGACGTACACCATCGCCGGGCTGGTGACCCGGTACGTCGCCGAGGGCGTGGCCCGGGTCGACGAACTGCTCGTCGTGACGTTCGGGCGCGCCGCCACCGCGGAACTGCGCAACCGGGTGCGTGAACGACTGGTCAGCACCCGCGACGCGCTCGCCGACCCGCAGGCGGCGCTGACGTCCCCGGACCCGGTCGTGCGACACCTCGCGGCCACCGACGCCGAGGCCCGCCGGGCCCGGCTGGCCGCGGCCCTGGCCGGTTTCGACGCGGCCACGGTCGCGACCATCCACGAGTTCTGCCGGCAGGTGCTCACCAGCCTGGGCACGGCCGCCGACGTGGACCCGACGGCCACCCTCGTCGAGGACGTCGACGACCTGGTCGAGGAGGTCTGCGACGACCTCTACGTCCGGTTCGCGGTCCGCCCCGGCGCCGGCGCGCCGCCCTTCCCCCGGGCGGTGGCGCTGCGGATCGCCCGCGAGGCCGTCGGCCGCGCCGACGCGCGCCTCGAACCGCAGGGGACCGCCCCGAACACCCCCGAGAACCTGCGCGTCCGCTTCGCCGAGGGCGTCCGGCGCGAGGTCGCCGCGCGCAAGCGGGCGCGGCGCCTCACGGGTTTCGACGACCTGCTCATCCGGCTGAGGGACGCGCTGGCCGACGAGGTCGCCGGCCCGACGGCCTGCCGGCGGTTGCGGCGCAGGTACTCCGTCGTGCTCGTCGACGAGTTCCAGGACACCGACGCGGTGCAGTGGGACATCCTGCGCACCGCCTTCCACGGCCGGTGCCCGCTGGTCCTCATCGGCGACCCGAAGCAGGCGATCTACGCCTTCCGCGGTGCCGACGTGAACTCCTACCTCGAGGCCGTCGGCGTGGCCGACTCCACCGCGACGCTGGGGACGAACTTCCGCAGCGACCCGGCCGTGCTGGCCGGGACGGCGCAGCTGCTGCGCGGCGCGGCGCTGGGGGATCCGCAGATCGTCGTGCACCCCGTCGCCGCGAGCCACCCGCGTCCCGCGCTCGTCGGCCCGGCCGGCGAGGAGGACCCCACCCCCGTGCGGTTGCGGGTGCTGCGTCGCGACGGGCTGCCCGTCACCGCCCGCACCGGCGTTCCCGCCGTCGCCGACGTGCGGGCCGCCGTCGCCCGCGACGTCGCCGCGCAGGTGGTCGCGGTCCTCGGCCAGGGGCTGCGGGTCCGTCCCCACCGCGGGGGTCCCGAACGCGACCTGGCCGCCGCGGACGTCGCCGTCCTGGTCCGCACGGGGGCGCAGGCCCAGCTGGTCCAGGAGGAGCTGCGCCGGCGCAACGTGCCGTGCGTCCTGTCGCGAGGGCCCAGCGTGTTCGCCACGCCGGCGGCCCGGGAGTGGATCTGGCTGCTGGAGGCCGTCGAGCAGCCGCACCGTGCGCCGCGGGTGCGGCGGACGGCGATGTCGAGCTTCGTGGGCAAGACGGCGGCCGCCCTGGACGCCGAGGGCGACCGCGCCACCGACGAGCTGTCGGTGCAGCTGCGCGAGTGGGGCACCGTGCTGGCCGAGCGCGGCGTCTCGGGCATGTTCGCCACCCTCAGCGAGGCCCACCAGCTGGCCCGGCGCCTGCTCGCGGTCGAGGGCGGCGAGCGCCGGCTGACCGACCTGCGGCACATCGCCGAGGTGCTGCACGCCGAGTCCGCCCGCGACCCCGGCGGCGGGGTGTCCAGCCTGCTGTCCTGGTTGCGCGCACGGATCGAGGAGGCCGCCGGCGACGTCGACCAGGAGCGGTCCCGGCGGCTGGACACCGACCGTGCGGCCGTGCAGATCGCCACGGTGCACACCAGCAAGGGGTTGGAGTTCGAGGTCGTCTGCGTGCCGTTCGGCTGGGACTGCACCGGCGGTGGGGCCAAGGACCGGCTGCCGGTCGCGCACGCCCCCGACGAGCAGGGCCGGACGTCGCGGGCCCTGCACGTGGGCGGCCCGTCGGCGCCGGCGTACGACGCGTTCTGCCGGGCCGCCGACACCGAGGACCTCGGGGAGGAGTTGCGGCTGCTGTACGTGGCGCTGACGCGTGCGGTGTCCCGGTTGCTGGTGTGGTGGGCGCCGAGCACGAACACCCAACGCGGTGCGCTGCACCGGTTGTTGATGGCCGACGACCCGCGAGCGCTGCCGGAGAAGCTGCCGCTGCCGACCGACGAGGCGCTGCGGGCGCGGCTGGACGCGCTGTTCGGGGCCACCTCGACCGGCGCCTCGGCGGTGTGCGTCGAGGAGGTGCCGGTGCTCGCCCCGCTCGTCCGGTGGACCGGCGGGACGTCGACGGTCGCGGCGCTGGACCACGCGAGGTTCACCGCGACGGTCGACCTGGGCTGGCGGCGCACGTCCTACTCGGGCCTGACCCGCGGGGTGCACGAGGCGCACGGCCCGGGGCGGGCGGTGCTGTCCGAACCCGAGGTGGAGGCCACCACCGACGAGCTGGACGTGGAGTCGGCCGAGCGGCCCGAGGACGGCGACCCCTTCGGCTGGCGCGCGGTGGGTTCCCCGCTGGCGGACCTGCCCGCCGGAACGGGGTTCGGAACGCTCGTGCACGCGGTGCTGGAGGACTTCGACCCCGCCGCGCCCGACCGGCCCGCGCACCTGGCGGCGCTGGCGCGCGAGCAGTTCGCGCCGCAGCTGGCCGAGCCGCTGGCGGCGGGGCTGGACCCCGTCCTGCGCACGGGGCTGGGGCCGCTGGCCGGGGGGCGGGCGCTGCAGGACTTCGCCGTGGCCGACCGGCTGGCCGAGCTCGACTTCGAGCTGCCGCTGGCCGGTGGCGACGAGGCCGGGACGTCGGGGCGGGCCGGCGGCTCGCGGCTGGAGGACGTGGCGCACCTGCTGCGCAGGCACCTGCCGCAGGGCGACCCGGTGCACCGCTACGCCGACCTGCTGGAGGACCCGGTGCTGGCCGCGGAGGAACTGCGCGGTTACCTCACCGGGTCCATCGACGCGGTGCTGCGCCACGGTTCGCGCTTCCTCGTCGTGGACTACAAGACGAACCGGCTGGCCGGTCCGGGGGAGGCGCTGACCGCGTGGCACTACCGCCGCGAGGCGCTCGACGACGCCGTGCTGGCCGCGCACTACCCGTTGCAGGCGCTGCTGTACTGCGTCGCGCTGCACCGGTTCCTGCGCTGGCGCCAGCCCGGGTACGACCCGGCCGTGCACCTGGGTGGGGTGCTGTACCTGTTCCTGCGCGGCATGTGCGGGCCGGACGTCCCCGCGGGTGCGGACGGCGTCCCGCCGGGGGTGTGGTCGTGGAGACCGCCTGCCGGACTCGTCGTGGCGCTGTCCGATCTGCTCGCCGGGAGGCACGGGTGACCGTCGAGGTGGGGGCCGACCGGTCGGCCTCGCTGGCCCGCACGGCCACCGGCGTGCTGCGCGAGTTCAACGAGCTCGGGCTGCTGCACGCGGCCGACGTGCACGTGGCCCGCCGGCTGGGGGCCGTCACGGGCGAACGGGACGAGCGGGTCCTGCTCGCCGTCGCGCTCGCCGTGCGCGCCGTGCGGCACGGGTCGGTGGTGCTGCAGCTGTCCCGGGTCGAGCAGACGGTGGTGCCCGAGGACGTCGAGGACTCCGGCGCGGTGGAGGCCGTGCCCGTGCAGTGGCCCGACCCCACCGAGTGGCTGGAGGCGTTGCGGCGCAGCCCGTTGACCGTCGAACACGAGCCGGGGTCGTTCGACGAGGGGGTCTCGGCCCCGGTGCACCTCGTCGGCGACGGGGTGTGGCTGGACCGGTACTGGCGGCAGGAGCTCGCCGTCGCGCGCGACCTGCGCGAGCGCAGCGGGTCCGTCGCCACCTTCGACCCGGTCGCGGTCGGGGCGGTGCTGGACCGGTTGTGGCCCGGCGCCCCGGCCGACGACCAGCGCACCGCGGCCGCGGTGTGCCTCTCGCACGGGGTGTCCGTGCTGGCCGGCGGCCCGGGAACGGGCAAGACCACGACCGTCGCCCGGCTGCTGGCCGCCGTGCACGCCTTGTCCGAGGGGACACCGCGGGTGGCGCTGGCCGCCCCGACGGGCAAGGCGGCGGCCCGGTTGACCGAGGCCGTGGTGTCGGCGGCGGGCACCGACGTGTTCACCGACGCCGAACGGCGTTTCCTGGCCACGGCGAGCGCCTCGACGCTGCACCGGCTGCTCGGGATCCGGCCGGGGTCGGTGCGCGCCCGGTTCGACGCCGAGCACCGGCTGCCGCACGACGTCGTCATCGTCGACGAGGCCTCCATGGTCGGCCTGGGGGTGATGGCACGGCTGCTGGCCGCCCTGCGGCCGGGAGCCCGGCTGATTCTGGTCGGCGACCCGCAGCAGCTGGCCTCCGTCGAGGTCGGGGCCGTGCTGGCCGACCTCGTCGCCCCCGCGGACGCGGCGCCGCACGGTGTCTCCGAGCTCACGCGCACCCACCGGTTCGCCGCCGGCGGGGGGATCGCGGCCATCGCGCAGGCCGTGCGGGCGGCGCAGGCCGACGAGGTGGTGGACCTGCTGCGGGCCGGTGGACCGGACGTGGAGTTCCTGGAGGTGCCCGACGAGGAACTGGTGTCCGGGACCGCGCTCGAGGTCGTCCGCGCCGACGTGCTGGTGCGCTCGCGGGCGGTGGTCGAGGCCGCCCGCGCCGGGGACGCCGAGGCGGCCCTCGCCGCGCTCGACACCCACCGGATGCTGTGCGCGCACCGGCGCGGGACGCGGGGGGTGGCGCACTGGAGTGCCCTGGCCCAGCGGTGGGCCGGTGAGGAGCTCGGTGTCGTGCCGCGCGCCGACGGCCGGTACGTGGGGCTGCCGGTCATCGTCACGGCCAACGACCCCGGCATCGGCGTGTTCAACGGGGACACGGGGGTCGTGCTGGAACGCGACGGGGTGCTGGTGGCGGCGATCGCGCGGGGGGAGGGACCGCTGTTCGTCCCGCTGGCCCGGCTGGCGGCCTTCGAGCCCGTGCACGCCATGACGGTGCACCGCAGCCAGGGGTCGCAGTTCGACACCGTGACGGTGCTGGCCGCCCCGGAACGCTCGCCGCTGGCGACGCGGGAGATGTTCTACACGGCGCTGACCCGGGCCAAGGTGCGGGTGCGCGTGGTGGGCTCGGCCGAGGCCGTGGCGGCCGCCGTCAGGCGCCCGCTGGCCCGGGCGACGGGGCTGGCCGACCGCCTCCGCGCCTGATCACCGTGATCATGCACAGTGCGAGCTGGGGAAGGTCGGCGGTGCTGGCCCCTCGCGCGGCGGTGGCGTAGGCCGCGGGGTTCTTGACCTCGAGGGTGGACCCGTTGCGGTGCAGTGCTTCCGTGAACGACGGCCACTGCGCCAGGACCGACTCGAGGTCGCCGGGCAGGACGTGGACGGGAACCCCGGCCAGCTCGGCCAGGACACGGCGGCTGCCGTGGTGGGCCCGGTGCAGGCCGTCATCGCCGTCGAGCACGACCTCGACCTCGGCGCCGTGGGCGCGGGCGACGGCCACGGCGAGGGGCAGGACGTGCTTGCCGCCCACCGCCAGGACCGGCACCTCCACGAGCGCGCCGAACACGGCGGCGTCGGTGGCGCCCTCGACCAGCAGGACGCGCGGCGCCTGCGTCACCGAACGCACGAAACCCGCCGGCAGCGCGGTGTGCGCCAGCCGGCGGGCCCGGTTCGTGCTGATGCCCAGGGAGGCGGCGACGTGCGCCACCGCCTCCTCCGAGATCACCGCGGGGTTCAGCCGACCTTCGGCTTCTCCTCGGCCTTCGGGTAGATGTCCGTGTTCTGCGCCGGGGTGATCAGCGCGTCCTCCGGACGGGTCTGGTTCAGCGCGACGGCCTGCGGCGGCAGGATCGCGTGCAGCGCCCAGTCGGTGAGGACGCGGATGCGGTTGCTCATCGCCGGCAGGGCGTACAGGTGGTAACCGCGGGCGACGATCTTGGCCGGCAGACCGGTCATCTCGATGCCCAGCGGCTTGGCGACGGCGGTGCCGCCACCGAGGTCGGCCACCAGACCGAGGTCCTTGTGGACGTAGTCGGCGGCCTGGCCGATGCCGAAGCTGGCGGCGATGTTCTTGCCGACCGCGGTGCCCTGGCGCTGCGCGTGCTGCGCGGTGGGCGGGGTGATCGGCTGCGGGCCGTCGGCCGGCTTGGGCTTGGCCAGGTCCGGCACGGCAGCGGCGTCGCCGGCGGCCCAGACGTCCTCGGCGCCGGCGACCTTCATCTTGGCGTCGACGACGAGGCGGCCGCGGTCCAGCGGCAGGCCCAGCGTCCCCATGAGCGGGTTCGCCATGATGCCCGCGCCCCAGATGAGGGTGCGCGAGGGCACCGGGGTGCCGTCGGTCAGGTTGACGACGTTGCCCTCGACGCTGGCCACGGAGACCCCGAGGCGCACGTCGATGCCGCGACCCTTGAGCGCGGACAGGGCGTACTGGCCCAGGCGCGGGCCGAGTTCGGGCAGGACGGCCGGGGCCACGTCGATGAGCAGCCACTTGACGTCGCGGACGTCGATGTTCGACCAGCGGTCGGCGACGCGGGACAGCCAGCGGTGGGTCTGCGCGACGATCTCGGTGCCGGTGTAGCCGGCGCCGACGGCGACGACGGTCATGCGCTCGGCGCGCTCGGCGTCGAAGCGCGGGTCGTCCGGCAGCGCGTCGGCCGCGTCGAGCTGGGAGAGCAGGTGGTCGCGCACGAACGCGGCCTCGGTGATGGTCTTCACGCCGCGGGCGCTCTCGGACACACCGGGGATCGGGAAGCGGCGGGTGACCGCGCCCGGGGACAGCAGCAGCTTGTCGTAGGAGAGGACCTGGGTGCCCTCGGCGACGACGCCGCGCTCGCTGCGGGAGATCGTGATGGTCTTGGCCTCGGGGTCGACCGACGTGGTGTGGCCGACGATGAGCTTGTGCCGGGGCAGGGCCTGGCGCAGCGACACGGCGACGTGGCGCGGCTCGATGACGGACGCCGTGACGTCCGGCAGCAGGGGGCTGTAGGTGAGGTGGTCAGTCGGGCTGACGATCACCAGCTCCGCCGTGGAGGCCGGGAGGAGCTTCTCGAGCTTCTTGCCGGCGTACAGGCCGGTGAAGCCACCTCCGACGATGACGACTCGCTGTCGATCGACCATGTGGACACCTCTTGTCTCTGGCTCGCCGGGATCCGGGTTCCCGCTTCGGTCGGAGATTCTCGCATCCGTGGCCGGGAGCGTTCACACGGGTGCGTGCTGCGGGGTGTGCGCAGGGGGTGTGCGCAGGGGGTGTGCGCAGGGTGTACGCAGGGGTGTGCGCGCCGTCACGCACCGTTCGCGGCAGCCTCCGGATCGGCGACCACGAGCCGTCGCACCCGGGCACCGCCGTCGTGGCCCGTTGCGCCCGTGCGGGATCGGGTCGCCGAGCCGTCCGCACCGTCGCGTCGGCGCGGGGGCGGTGCTCAGCGGGCCACCTCGACCGCTGACGGGATCCGTGCGCGGACCGGGCACCGCTGCAGGTGGTCGTTCACGACGCCGCAGGCCTGCATCGAGGCGTAGGCCGTCGTCGGGCCGACGAAGCGGAGACCCGCCGCCTTCAGGGCCTTGGCCAGCGCCGTCGACCCCGGCGTGCGGGCCGGGACGTCGCCGGGCTCCCGCGGCGCCGGCCGGGGGGCGGGCGCGAAGGACCACACCAGGTCGCTCAGGCTGCCGCCGGCGGCCTGCAGCGCCAGGACCGCGCGGGCGTTGGCGATGGTGGCCTCGACCTTGAGGCGGTTGCGGATGATGCCCTCGTCGGCCAGCAGGCGGGCGACGTCAGCCTCGCCGTAGGTGGCCACGGCCTGCGGGTCGAAGCCGTCGAAGGCGGCGCGGAACCTCTCGCGCCGGCGCAGGACCGTGATCCAGCTCAGCCCGGACTGGAACGCCTCGAGGCTGATGCGCTCGTACAGCTCGCGGTCCCCGCGCACCGGCCGGCCCCACTCGGTGTCGTGGTAGTCCTCGTAGAGCGGGTCGCCGGTGCCGAAGCAGCGGAAGGGCTCGGACGAGGGCTCGGACGAGAGCTCGGACGGAAGCTCGGACGGGGTCTCGGGGATCGCCATGCCCGCACTGTGGCACCGGTCGGCGACACGGTCTGGGTACTGTCCACAGGATGAAGATCCTGGTGCTCAACGGCCCCAACCTCGGCCGGCTCGGCAGGCGGCAGCCCGAGGTGTACGGCACCACCACGCTGGGCGACGTCGAGGCGCGGCTGCAGCGGCTGGCCGCCGAGCTGGGCGTCGAGGTCGAGCTGCGGCAGACCGACGCCGAGCACGAGATGCTCGGCTGGATCCACGACGCCGCCGACGCGCAGCTGCCCGTCGTGCTCAACCCCGCGGCCTGGACCCACACCTCGGTGGCCCTGCGCGACGCCTGCGCCGAGCTGACCGCCGGGCTGGTCGAGCTGCACGTCTCCAACGTGCACGCGCGCGAGGACTTCCGCCGCCACTCCTACATCACCCCCGTCGCCACGGGCGTGATCGCGGGCCTGGGGGTCGACGGCTACGAGCTCGCGGTGCGCCACCTGGCCTCGCGTGTCGCAGGCGGCGCGTAGGCTCGCGCCCGAACTGCAGGACCGAGATGTGGGAGCTTTCGTGGTCGAGCACATGAAGTGGTGGGGCTGGGGCCAGGAAGGCGTCGCGTTCCACCACGAGGACAAGCCGAACCTGGCGCCGTTCGCCAAGCGCATGGCCGGCATCGACTTCAACGCACCCCCCGTGGTCGTGCCGCAGCTGTCCGACCTCGACGTCCCGGCCTCCCAGGCCCCCGACACCCTGCGCAAGGCCCTGGTCGAGGCCCTCGGCGAGGAGCACGTCCACGACGACGACCTCGACCGGGTCGTGCACACCTACGGCAAGTCGATGCGCGACCTCGTCCGCGTCCGTCGCGGCGACTTCGGCCGCCTGCCCGACCTGGTCCTGTACCCGGCCACCGAGGCCGAGGTCGAGGCGGCGCTGAAGATCTCGCTGGAGGCCGACGCCGTCCTGATCCCGTTCGGCGGTGGGTCCAACATCGTCGGCGCCCTCGAGGCCCCCCGCGACGAGACCCGCCCCGTGCTGTCCCTGGACCTGGGGCGCATGCGCGCGGTGCTGTCCCTGGACGAGACCTCGCAGACGGCCCGGATCCAGGCCGGGGCCCTGGGGCCCGACCTCGAGGCGCAGTTGAACGCCCGCGGCTGGACGATCGGGCACTTCCCCGACAGCTTCAAGCACTCCACCCTCGGCGGCTGGATCGCCACCCGGTCCTCGGGCATGCAGTCCGACCGGTTCGGCGACATCGCCGACATCACCCGCGCCGTGCGCGTGGTCACGCCCAAGGGGCTCGTCGCCACGGCCGAGGTGCCCGTGCAGTCGGCCGGCCCCAGCGTGCGCGAGATGGTCCTGGGCAGCGAGGGCCGGCTCGGCATCATCACCGAGGCCACCGTCCAGGTGCACCGGATCGCCGAGGAGCGGGTCATCCAGGCCTACTTCTTCCCCGACTACGGCAGCGGCCTGAAGGCCATGCACGACATCGCGGCCTCCGACGCCTCGCCGAGCATCACCCGCGTCTCGGACGAGATGGAGACGCAGTTCACGCTGGCGACCTCCAAGAAGGGCAGCACCCTGGGGCAGCTGCTCAACAAGGGCGTCCAGCTGTACGCCAGCAAGCGCAAGGGCTTCGACCTGTCGAAGATGTGCCTGTCGTTCATCGGGTTCGAGGGGTCGGCGCTGCACGTGCGGCGCAACAAGCAGCTCGTCGGCGAGATCGTCAAGAAGCACGGCGGCTTCGGCGTCGGGTCCGGCCCGGGGACGCTGTACGACCAGAAGAAGTTCGACACCCCCTACATCCGCGACTTCATCCTCGACCGCGGCGCCTACGGCGACGTGTCCGAGACCTCCTCGTCGTGGACGACGCTGAAGACGTTGCACGACAACGTCGTCGCGGCCGCCAACAAGGCGTTCGCCGAGGTCGGCACCAAGGGGTTCGTCTTCTGCCACCTCTCGCACAGCTACCACTCCGGCGCGTGCCAGTACTTCACCTTCGCCTTCCAGCCGCCGGCCGACCGCGACGGCCTGGAGGCCTACGACACCGTCAAGGGCGCCATCCAGCAGGCGTTCATCGACAACGGCGGCACGCTGTCGCACCACCACGCCGTCGGTCGTGAGCACAAGCGGTGGATCAGCCAGGACCTGTCCCCGGCCGGGGCCGAGATCGTGGGGGCGCTCTTCGCCGGCGTCGACCCCGGTCGCAACCTCAACCCCGGCGCCATCGTGGACTGAGCACCGGCTGGTTCCGGGTCCATCCACGTCCGTGATGACCCGATCACGGGATAACCTCCCCTGACGGAAGACGACAGGGGGGACAGTGCAGGCATCCTTCGACCAGGGGTCCTCTGAGCACGGCGACGCCCGGTCGGCGCGGGCCGCCCGCGTGCTCGCCGTGCTGAAGAACCTGTGGGGTGACGAGCCGCCGCCGGGCGCGGACCCGGACCTCGCCTGGCTGGTGGACGCCCTCGCCGTCGACGACGCCCAGGGACGCGAGGACGGCTACCTGGTGCGCGGGGACGACATCTCGCTGACCTCGCTGGCCAACTGGCTGACGGCGCCGCAGTTCTCCGACGAGGACAGCGGGGCCTGGCAGTTCGACCCGGCCACGGGCCTGATGAGCCTGGACGAGCAGGCCGGGCAGGTCCTCGGCCTGTCCCAGCGCGTCGGGGTCGAACGCGCCCTGCTCGACGTCCACCCCGACGACCGCGCCGACGTCGAGCGGACGCTGCGCCGGACGGCCGAGACGGGCGAGCACTTCCGGGTGACGCTGCGCGGCCGGTCGCCCGAGGGCGACTGGGTGTGGCGCACCGGCACCGGCCGTCGCCTCGTCGGCGCGGACGGCGGTGTGGTCGTCGTCGGGTTCGTGACGGTCCACCGGCCCCGGGTGCCCGTGGACTGACCGGGGCACCCACGGCCCGGGATCAGGCCACGAGCAGGTCGGCCCACACCGTCTTGCCGTTCCCGCGGGGAGCCACCCACCACCGCTGGGCGACCACCTCGACGATGTGCATGCCGCGGCCTCCCGTGGCCTCCTCGGTGGAGTCACGGGGCTGCGGGTGCCGCGTGGAGCAGTCCTCCACCCCCACGGACAGCAGGCCGTCCGCGACCTCGTGCCGCAACGTCAGCGCTGCGGGCGAGCCCGTGTGCAGCAGGGCGTTGGTCACCAGCTCGGAGACCACGAGTTCGGCCTCGTCCGCGGCCGACGACAGGTCCCACTCGCTCAGCGTGGTCCGCAGGTAGTCCCGGGCCGCCCCGACGGCACGGGTGTCGGCCGGCAGCGCCAGTCGCGTCTCGCGGATGCCGGGGGTGGGGCCGTCGTAGTCGACGACGAGCAGTGCCGCGTCGTCGTCCTTGGTCCGCTGCGAGGGCGCCAGCACCCGGTCGGCCACGGCGTCGGAGGAGGCGAGGGTGGAGTCCGCCAGGGCCAGTTCGAGCAGGTCCTCGCCGGCGGTCGCGCCGCGCGGCCACTCCACGACGCCGTCGGTGTACAGCAGCAGCCGGCTGCGCCCGGTGAGCCGGTGGGAGGAGACCGGGAAGGTCGCCTCGGGGTCGACCCCCAGCGGCGGCCCGGGATCCACCGAGAGCTCCCGCACCGGGCCGGGGCAGAACAGCAGCGGGGCGGGGTGCCCGGCGCTGGCCACCAGGAGCTCGCCGGTGCCCTCGTCCAGGGCGAGCAGACAGCAGGTGGCGAACAGGTCGCCGTCGAAGGACTGCATCAGGCGGTTGGTCCGCTCGAGCACCGCGCTGGGGGAGTGTCCCTCGCTGACGTAGGCGCGCACGGCCGTGCGGACCCGTCCCATCAGCGCGGCCGCGGCGCTGTTGTGGCCCTGGACGTCGCCCATGACCACGACGAAGGCCCGGTCGGTGGCGATGGCGTCGAAGAAGTCCCCGCCGATCTCGGCGCCGTCGGTGCCGGGCAGGTAGCGCGAGGTCAGCCGCACGCACTCGCTCTGCGGCAGCCGGTGCGGCAGCAGGGCCTCCTGCAGGGCCCGGGCGGTCTCGGCCGCAGCCCGCGCCCGCGTCAGCTGCTCCTCGTGCGAGACCTCGAGCCGCGCCCGGCGCTCGCGGTCGAAGATCGCGACGACCAGCGCCGCCAGGTCGGCCAGGTCGGCCTGCTGGTCCTCGCCCAGCTCACGGGGTTCCTCGTCGAAGGCGCACAGCGTGCCCAGCGTCAGCCCGTCGGGCGTCAGCAGGGGCGCGGAGGCGTAGCTGCGGACCAGTCCGAGCCGGCCGTCCACCCAGGGGTTGGCGGCGAACCGCACGTCGCGCCGGGCGTCCGGTGCGTGCACGAGGGTGCCCGTGGCGACGGTGTAGTCGCACATGGCGTCCTCGCGGGCGCAGTCGGCCCGGTCGAAGCCCTCACTGGCCAGTTGCCGCTGGAGGCGCTCGTCGATGATGTTGACGACGGCGTTGGACAGCCCGGTCACCGTGGTCGCGAGCCGGACGACGGCCTGCAGCTCGTGCGGGGGCGGTGCCGTGACGTCGACGTACTCGCGCAGGACGGCCAGCCGGATCTGCTCGGTGTGCCGCGCGGCCACCTCGGTGGTCCGTCCCGAGAGGGCAGTGTTCACACCCTTACGTTACCGGTTGGTCACGCTCCGTGTTCTAGAAAGGGAGAACTCACGCCCCTGAGGTGGGGTGCCGCCGCCTGGCCCCCGACGGCATGGCGTTCCAGACCGTCCTGACCAGGCGGCGCGGGGCCACGTCCAGCAACGTCGAGACGGCCTTCCACCGTCTGGTGGGCACGCTCACGGCGCGGCCGGCGAACAGGTCGTCCAGCGAGGCGTCGACGACGTCGTCGATGTCCAGCCAGACCTTGTCGCTCAGCGACGAGCTGCCGCCCGAACGCATCCCGGACCGGGAGTGGAACTCGGTGCGGACGTAGCCGGGCTCGACCACGGTCGCACCGACCCCCGTGCCGCGCAGCTCCCCGGCCAGGGTCTCGGTCAGGACGATGACGTAGGCCTTGGCCGCGGAGTAGTGCCCGCCACCGGGGACCAGGCCGGCCACGGAGCCGACGTTGAGGATCCAGCCACGGCCGCGGGGGACCATCGCCCCGGTCGCCGCCCGGGACAACACCAGGACCGCCCGGCACAGGACGTCGAACATGCGCTCGTGGTCGGCCGGATCACCGTCGAACAGGCGCTGCCGCAACCCGAAGCCGGCGTTGTTGACCAGCACGTCGACGGGGGCCCCGGTGCTGCGGACCCGCTCGGCGACCTGCTCCAGGGCCGCGCGGTCCGACAGGTCCGCGACGAGGACCTCCACGTCCACGCCGTGCTGGGCGCGCAGCTCGGCCGCGGTGGCCTCCAGGCGGGTCCGGTCCCGGGCCACGATCACCAGGTCGAACCCGCGGCGGGCCAGGGACCGGGCGTACCCGGCGCCCAGCCCGGCGGTCGCGCCGGTCACGAGGGCGGTGCGTCGGGGCGAACCGGGGGTGCGCTCGGCTGCGGCGTCGGTGGCCGGCTCGGTGGAGGGGGTGGTCACGGGGCAGAGCCTACGGAACCGGGGCACTCACACCGACGCGGGCAGCGGGGCCGAGCCCGCCCAGCTGCGCTGCGCGGTCAGGCACAGCACGGACGCGGCCAGCACGGCGCACGCCGCGACGGTCAGCGCCAGCCGCGGCCCGGCCGCGTCCAGCAGCACCCCGGCCACGGCGTTGCCGAGGGCCGCGCCGGCCGTGATCGCGGTGGACAGCCACGCCTGCGCCTCCCCGAGCCGGTGCGAGGGGGACAGCAGGTCCACCAGTCCCTGCGCGGCGATGAGGTTCGGGGAGATGAACAGGCCCGTGAGGAACAGCACAACCACCAGCACGACCATCGGGACGTCCGCCCCGGCGCTCGCGGCCACGGCCAGCAGCAGCAGCCCGAACACCGTCAGCGTCACCAGCAGGCGGCGGCGGTCGGCGCTGCGCCAGTCCCGGCTGCCGTACACCAGCCCCCCGATCGCCGACCCGCCGGCGATCGGGGCGAAGAGCGCACCGAGCCGGTCGGCCGAGCCCAGCAGGTCCTCGGCCAGCCCGGCGATCGAGACGTCGAGGATGCCGAACCCGATGCTCATGACCGCCATGACCAGCATCAGCAGGACGAAGCCGGGGCTGTGCAGCAGGACCGCGCCCGCGCCGGCGGCGTGCCCCGCCGCGGGCCGCGGTACGACCCGCCGGGCGCCGGGTGAGCGGCTGTAGACCAGCGTGCCGCCGACCAGGAACACCACGGTGACCAGCAGCGGCAGCGGGGCGACGCCGAGCAGCAGCAGCACACTGAGCAGCAGCGGACCACCCACGAAGATCGTCTCGACGGCGGCCGCGTCCAGCGCGTACCCGCGCCGGCGCTTGCGCTCGTCGGTGACGACGACCCGCCACGTCGAGCGCATGGCCGGGCTCAGCGGCGGGAACGCGGCCCCGGCCAGCAGGGCGATGACGGGCAGCACGACGGCGGGCACGGCGGTCCAGACCGTCGCGCCGGTGAGCAGGAGCAGCAGGAGGCCGCTGATCGAGGCGGCCGGCACCAGGACGCGCGGCTGGCCGATCCGGTCCATCGCCCGCCCCCACAGCGGGGAACCGACGGCCAGACCGACGGCGAACAGCCCGGTGACGATCCCGGCCAGCGTGTAGTTCTCCCGCTGGTCGCGCACCAGCAGCACCAACCCCAGCGGGGCGGTCGCGATCGGGATGCGCGCCACCACCGAGGAGACGAACGGACGTGCCACCAGCGGATCGCGCAGCAGCGCGAAGTACCCCGACATCCTCACCAGTTCCTCGTCGGCGGCCGCTGCGGCGCGGACGCACTCCTGGTGCTGGGTCTATCAGACCGGCCAGATCCGTGCGCAGTGCCCTCCGGCGCGGCGGGCCGCCTCCAGGGCCGCCTCGGCCTGCCGGTGCGCCTCGGCGCCGGTCGCCGCCCGGCCCGGGGCCAGGCTGGCGCCGATGCTGACCGTCATCGCCGGCTGCCGCTCGTCCGGACGGTCCAGGCCGAGTTCGACGGCCATCAGCAGGGCGTCGGCCACCCGTTCGACGACCCCTTCGCTGCCGGCGCGGGGCAGCCCGGTGAGCAGGACGGCGAACAGGTCGGGGCGCAGCGGGATCCAGCGGTCCACCGAGCGCACGGCGCGCCGCATCCGGCGCACGACGGCCTCCCGGCCGCCACGGGGGCAGGTGCCGTCGACGCCGACGAGCAGCAGCCCGGTGCCGGTGCCGGTCTGCCGGTCCGCCTCCAGGGCGTCGGCGACGACCTCGGACAGCCGGCCGGCCGGCCGCGGACGCGACGGCGCGGGCGGGAGGGGCGGGACGGGCGCGACGGTCGGGACGGCACGGTCGGGCCCGGTGGGCCGGGGGCGGTGGTCGGCGAGCAGTCGCGCGACGACGTCGGCGGCCAGGTCCGGATCGTGCGAGACGACCAGCTCGTGCTCGTCGCGACCACCCCGCCAGGGGCGGGCCAGGACGAGCCCGCCGCCGTGCGGGCCGGCGACGGCGACGCCGAACTCCTGGTCGGAACGGTGCCCGGCCCGGCCACCCTCGAGGTGCACGACGCCGTGGACGCCGCAGCCCTCGGCCAGCCGGCGTGCGCCCGGTCCACCGAGCGAGACCACGACGACGGGATCCGTCGCCCCGGCGGCTCGCAGCAGCAGGTGGCGGGCCGTCTGCTCGACGACCGGGGTGGTGGCCCGCCGCGCCGGGCGCGCGGACGACAGGTGGCCGAAGAGGTCCTCCGGCAGCGACCGGCGGGGCAGTCCCGGCAACAGCCCGGTGGTCGGCACGTCGGCGAGGACGTCGGCCAGGACGTCGGCCAGGACGTCGGTGGCTGCGGCCGGGCGGCCGAAGGACCAGCCCTGGGCCAGCCCCGCGCCCAGCGCCTCGGCCGTCCGGACGTCGGCCTCGTCCTGCACGCCTTCGGCCAGGACCGCGGCCCCGGTGCGCTCGGCGTACCGGCCCACGGCGGCGACCACGGCGGCGACGTCGGGCGCGGGACGCCGTTCCAGGTCGCGCAGGTCGAGCTTGACGACGTCGGGGTGCAGCACGGGCAGCAACGCCAGCGCGGACGGGTCGGCGCCCACGTCGTCCAGCGCGACCCCCCAGCCGCGCGCGCGGATCCGCCGGGCCAGGCGCAGCACCTGGGCCGGACGGGCGACCAGGGCCTGGGCGCGGACGTCGACGACCACGCGACGGTCGGCGTCCCCGCAGGTCCCCGCGACGGCGTCCGCGGCGGCGGTGCTCTCCCCGGTCGTGTTGAGGAAGAGCGTGCACCCCGCGTGCAGACCGGCGTCGGCGGCCGTGCGCAGTGCCGTGCGCCGGGCGGCGAGGTCGAGCTCGACGGTGCGGCCGCTGTGCGCGGCGGCGCGGAACAGGTGCGCGGGGGACGTCAACGGGGAGTCGTGCGGGCCGCGGACGAACGCCTCGACGGCGACGGTCGCCCCGGTGCGCAGGTCGACGACGGGCTGGAAGACGGTGCGCAGCGCGTCGGCGCGCAGCACCCGGTCCAGTTCCTCGGCGGCCGCGGTGGTGGCCTCGGTGCGGGGGAGGTGGGCAGGGCTGAGCGACGGCGGACCCTGCGTGCTCAGCGTCATGGTCGTGGTGTCGGCAGGTTCCCGCCGTGCCTTGAGCCTTTCGGGTGAAGCAAGTACGCAACGTCACCATCGACGCACGGTGCGACAGCCGCAGCGTGGCCACCGTCGTCGGTGAACGCTCACGGGGCGCGGAAGGTCACCGGCCCCGACGAATCGTTCGACATGGTCGAACTCGTGACGTTGACGCCTCCTGGCGCCCCTCCTACCTTCGATCACGCCTGAAGCAGGCACGGCGGATCCGCCGTGAAACTCGACTCAACGTGGAGTTCCCGATGTCCCACAGCAGTTCCGGGGCGGCTGCGCCGCCCGCGGCGCCTGCGCGCCGCACCCCGACCCTGGCCGGCGAGATGCTCGCCGAGTTCGCCGGCACCGCCATCCTCATCCTGTTCGGCGTGGGTGTCGTCGCCCAGGTCGTGGCCGGGCAGAACGGCGGAGACGACGCCATCCACTGGTCCTGGGGACTCGGCGTCACCTTCGGCGTCTACGTCGCCGGCCGCACCACCGGTGCGCACCTGAACCCGGCCGTCAGCATCGCGCTGGCCGTCTTCAAGGGTTTCCCGTGGAAGAAGGTCGTGCCCTACGTCGTGGCGCAGTTCCTCGGGGCGTTCGTCGCGGCGGGCATCGTCCGCTGGATCTACGCCGACGCGATCGACACCGTCGACGCCGGCACGACCTCCGCCACCCAGGGCATCTTCTCGACGCTGCCAGGTGAGGGGATCAGCATCTCCACCGCCTTCTGGGACCAGATCGTCGGCACCGCCATCCTGGTGTTCCTCATCTTCGCGATCACCGAGGCCCGGGCCACCCCGCCGGCGGCCAACCTCGCGCCGTTCATCATCGGCCTGGTCGTGGTCGGCATCGGCATGGCCTGGGGCAGCAACGCCGGCTACGCCATCAACCCGGCCCGCGACTTCGGCCCCCGCCTGCTGTCGTACGTCACCGGGTACGAGGACGCGATGCGCACACCAGCGGGTGACTTCTACTTCTGGGTGCCCATCGTCGCCCCGATCATCGGCGGCGTCATCGGTGGTGGTCTCTACAAGATCCTGGTCGAGCGCCACCTGCCCGAACCCGACCCGGTCACCGGCCTGGAACCGCAGCCCGAGGGCCGCGTCCCGGCCGACGACTGACCGACGACTGACCGACGCCGAGCCACGACCCAACGCACAGCTCACAGAAGAGAAGGCGGAACAGCATGCCGAACGACAACGGTCCCCAGTACGTCGGCGCCGTCGACCAGGGCACCACGTCCAGCCGGTTCATGGTCTTCGACCACAGCGGCAACGAGGTCGCCAAGTACCAGCTCGAGCACACCCAGATCATGCCGCAGCCGGGCTGGGTGGAGCACGACCCGATCGAGATCTGGGAACGCACCAGCTCGGTCATCCAGAGCGGCCTGCGCCAGGCGAACCTGAGCGCCAAGGACCTCGCCGCACTCGGCATCACCAACCAGCGCGAGACGGCCGTCGTCTGGAACCGCCGCACCGGACGGCCGTACTACAACGCCATCGTCTGGCAGGACACCCGCACCGACCGGCTCGCGGCCGCCCTCGACCGCGACGAACGTGGCCAGAAGATCCGGGCCAAGACCGGCCTGCCCCCGGCGACCTACTTCTCCGGCGGCAAGATCCAGTGGATCCTGGAGAACGTCGAGGGGGTCCGCGAGGCCGCCGAGCGCGGTGAGGCCGTCTTCGGCAACACCGACTCCTGGCTCATCTGGAACCTCACCGGCGGCCCGCGCGCCGGCGTCCACGTCACCGACGTGACCAACGCCAGCCGGACCATGCTGATGAACCTGGAGACCCTGGACTGGGACGACGAGCTGCTGGAGATCTTCGGGATCCCGCGCGCGATGCTCCCGCAGATCAAGCCGTCCTCGTACACCGAGGGCTACGGCGAGACGCTGGAGCAGGGCCCGCTGGGCGGCAAGGTCCGGCTGACCGGCATCCTGGGCGACCAGCAGGCCGCCATGGTCGGGCAGGTCTGCTTCGACCCGGGCATGGCCAAGAACACCTACGGCACCGGCAACTTCATGCTGCTGAACACCGGCACCGAACTGGTGCGCTCCAAGGCCGGTCTGCTGACGACGGTCTGCTACCAGTTCAACGACGACAAGCCGGTCTACGCCCTCGAGGGCTCGATCGCCGTCACCGGTTCGGCCGTGCAGTGGCTGCGCGACCAGCTCGGCATCATCTCCGGGGCGGGGGAGTCGGAGTCGCTGGCGCGCCAGGTGAACGACTCCGGCGGTTGCTACTTCGTGCCGGCGTTCTCGGGGTTGTTCGCGCCGTACTGGCGCTCGGACGCCCGCGGCGCGATCGTCGGGTTGTCCCGCTACAACACCAACGCGCACATCGCCCGGGCCACGCTGGAGTCGATCTGCTACCAGAGCCGCGACGTCACCGAGGCCATGACGGCCGACTCCGGCGTCGAGGTCGAGGTGCTCAAGGTCGACGGCGGCATCACCGCCAACACGCTGTGCATGCAGCTGCAGGCCGACATCCTCGGTGTCCCGGTCTCCAAGCCGGTCGTCGCCGAGACCACCGCGCTCGGTGCGGCCTACGCGGCCGGTCTGGCCGTCGGGTTCTGGAAGAACCTCGACGAACTGCGCGAGAACTGGAACGAGGGCGCCCGCTGGGAGCCGACCTGGAACGACGAGCAGCGCACCAACGGCTACGCCGGCTGGAAGAAAGCCGTCGAGCGGACGTTGAACTGGGTGGACGTGGACTGAGGTTCCACCCCCTCGACCGCGCCGGGCGCGCGAGATGCGCGCCCGGCGCACACCATGGAGCAGGACCCGTAGGGAAGAAGCTGAGGAGCAGGACGTGGAGATCAAGGCACTGTCGCCGCAGGCCAGGGCGGACGCGCTGCGCGAGATGGCAGAAGGTGAACTCGACGTCCTCGTCATCGGCGGCGGCGTCGTCGGGACGGGGGCCGCGCTGGACGCGGTGACCCGGGGGTTGCGCACGGCGCTGGTCGAGGCGCGGGACTGGGCCTCGGGCACCTCGAGCCGCTCCAGCAAGCTCGTCCACGGTGGCCTGCGCTACCTGGAGATGCTCGACTTCGCCCTCGTCCACGAGGCGCTGTCCGAGCGCGGTCTGCTGCGCAACAAGCTGGCGCCGCACCTGGTCCGGCCCGTCCCGTTCCTGTACCCGCTGTCCAAGCGGTTCGCCGAGCGCCCGTACGTGGGCTCCGGTGTCGCGCTGTACGACGCCATGGCGCTGTCGTCGGGCAACAACAAGGGTTTCCCGCTGCACCGCCACCTGACCCGCAAGGGCGTGCAGAAGGTGGCCCCGGGCATCCGCAAGGACGCCATGGTCGGCGCCATCCAGTACTACGACGGCCAGGTGGACGACGCCCGGCACACCATGACGATCGCCCGCACCGCCGCCACGTACGGTGCGCTCATCGCCAACCGCACCCGCGTCAAGGAGTTCATCCGCGAGGGTGAGCGCGTCGTCGGCGCCGTCCTGGTCGACCTCGAGACCGGCACCGACGTCCGGGTGAAGGCCAAGCAGGTCATCAACGCCACCGGCGTGTGGACCGACGAGACCCAGGAACTGGTCAACGCGCGCGGGCAGTTCAAGGTCCGCGCCTCCAAGGGCATCCACCTCGTGGTGCCGCGCGACCGCATCCAGTCCACCACGGGCATGATCCTGCGCACCGAGAAGTCGGTGCTGTTCATCATCCCGTGGGGCCGGCACTGGATCGTCGGGACCACCGACACCGAGTGGACCCTGGACAAGGCGCACCCGGCCGCCACCAGCGCCGACATCGACTACGTCCTGGAGCACGCCAACTCCGTGCTGAAGTCCCCGCTGACCCGCGAGGACGTCCAGGGCGTGTACGCGGGCCTGCGGCCGCTGCTGAGCGGGGAGAGCGAGTCGACCTCCAAGCTCTCGCGCGAGCACGTCGTCGGGCACCCCGTCCCGGGTCTGGTCGTCGTCGCCGGTGGCAAGTACACGACCTACCGGGTCATGGCCAAGGACGCCGTGGACGTCGCGGTGGAGGGCCTGGACGGCAGGATCGCCGCGTCGACGACGGAGAACGTGCCGCTCGTGGGTGCCGAGGGCTACCACGCGCTGTGGAACCAGCGGCACGGTCTGGCCGCCCGCGCCGGCATCCACGTCGACCACGTCGAGCACCTGCTGAACCGCTACGGCTCGGCGATCGACGAGGTCCTGGCGCTCATCGCGGCCGACCCGTCGCTGGGTGAGGTGCTGCCCAAGGCCGACGACTACCTGAAGGCCGAGGTCGTCTACGCCGTCACGCACGAGGGCGCCCGCCACCTCGACGACGTCCTGGCGCGCCGCACCCGGATCTCCATCGAGACCTACGACCGCGGGACGGAGTCGGCCGAGCTGGTCGCCGACCTGATGGCCGGTCCGCTGGGCTGGGACGACGAGCGTCGTTCCACCGAGGTGAAGACCTACCTGCAGCGGGTCGCGGCCGAGCGCGCCTCGCAGGAACAGCCCGACGACGCCTCCGCCGACGCCGTGCGCCTGCAGGCCCCGGAGATCGTGCCGGTCTGACCCGCCCCGTCGTTCCCCCGACTTCCCGGATCCTCACCCGTTCGGCCCAGCGACCGACTAGCGTGCACTCTGCGCGACGGGGGGTTGCGCACAGGATCGGAAAGACCGGGGGAACGACATGGGGTTCGTCAAGGCTGCCCGCGCGCTGGTCGCGGGTGCGGTCGTCGTGGGATCGGTCGCCGTGGGGGGAACGGTCAGCGCCGCGCCGCGCCAGCCCGACCTGGTGGTCACGTCCGTCAACTGGGCGCCC
The DNA here is from genome assembly GCF_050871945.1 of Kineococcus deserti. NCBI lineage: Bacteria > Bacillati > Actinomycetota > Actinomycetes > Kineosporiales > Kineosporiaceae > Kineococcus > Kineococcus deserti. The sequence continues at coordinate 278,174 of NZ_JBJLSI010000001.1, forward strand.
GACGTCGTCGGCGGCCAGCAGGTGCTGTTCAGCGCCACCATCGCCAACCGCGGCACCGCGGCCACGCCGGCCGGGACCATCAGCGGGGTCGGTTTCCAGGTCGACGGCAAGCTGGTCACCTGGGCCGACCGGCACACCGCCTCGATCGCGCCCGGGCAGAGCGTCACGGTCACCGCCGTGGGCGGTCCGACGGGGTCGGCGACGTGGACGGCGACGGCGGGGCAGCGCAAGCTGCGGGCGTTCGTCGACGACGCCAAGCGGATCGCGGAGTCCAACGAGGGCAACAACACCCTGGACACCACCGTGAAGGTGGCAGCAGGGATCACGCACCGGATCCAGTCGGGCGGCGTGGTGACCCGACTGTCTCCGGTGGACCGCACCACCGTCACCGCCACTTCCGTCAGCGGCAACATCTACGTCGGGTGCTTCAGCGCCGACGGTCGCCTCGTCGACGGAACCGAGCGTTTCCTGCGGCAGGGCGGCGTGGGCAACGACACCTTCGCCTTGGGATCGAAGTTCGCGGACGGACTCGCCGAGGTGCCGGCCGGGGCGACGCAGTCGGGGTCCCGGGTGAGCTTCAGCTCCCTCATCTGGTCCTACCAGGGCCACTTCGGCATCACCTGCGCTGCGGAGGAGGCGCCGAACTTCACCCGGTTCCAGGCCACGTCGGTGCGCACGACTCGCTGGTACGGCTCCTACGGCACGCCGTTGGGTGCGCAGCTCGCATCGGTCAGCACTCCCGTCGACGTCGACTTCGACGTCCAGCCCTGACGTCCAGCCCTGACGCTCAGTCACCGGAGGGCCTGGTCGGCATCCGTCGATCAGGCCCTTCAGTGCATCCCTGCAACTACCGAAGAACCGATCATGCTCTCCCGTCTGCGTGGTCTGAAGGTCGCTGCGAAGCTCGCCGGTGGCTTCGGTGTCGTCTGCCTGCTGCTGGCCGCCGTGGTCGTCCTCGGTGTCGTCCGGCTGGGGCACTCCCAGCAGAACCTGGAACGGATGTCGACCGCGGGGCTCGCCTCGGTGGACAGCATCAACGCCGTCGAGAACGCCTACACCCGCATCGTGCTCGACATCACCGGCCTCGCCCTGGTGAGCGATCCGCAGCTGAAGCAGCTGAACACCGACTCCCTGGCCGTCGACGACGCCGCGCTCGAGGCGGCCTGGCAGCGGTACCAGGCGTCCTCGCCGTCGGCCCCGGCGGCCGACCGCGCCGAGGTGGAGCGGTTGATGGCGAAGTACACCGAGGTCCGGCGGCCGGCGATCGCGTTCGCGAACGCGAACGACCAGGCCGGGTTCCTCGCGAACTCCGGTGACCTCATGACCACCCACCAGACGCTGACGGCGAAGCTCGACGAGATCAACGAGGTCGAGCAGGTGGCGGCCACCGCGATGGCCGAGCAGGGGCGCGACGCCTACCGCGAGGCGGTGCTGGTGCTCGTCGGCGCCGGGGTCGTCGCGGTCGCGCTGTCGGTCCTGCTGGCCCTCGTCATCGCCCGCTCCGTCACACGTCCGCTGCAGGCGTCGGTCCGGGTGCTGCAGGGCGTCGCCGTGGGCCGGCTGGACCAGCGGGTGGAGTACCGCAACGCCGACGAGCTCGGCCAGCTCGCCGCCGCGGTCGACGCCACCGCGGACGGGCTGACGCAGACCCTGACGATGGTCTCCGACGGTGCGCACCGGCTGGCCGCCTCCTCGACCCAGCTGGCCGGCGTCGCCGACTCCCTGTCGTCCGGGGCGGCCGGCGCCTCGGCGCAGGCCGAGGTCGTCTCGGCCGCGACCGAGCAGATCAGCGCGAACATCGGCACGGTCTCGGCGGCCGGGGAGCAGATGTCCGCGGCCATCCGGGAGATCGCCGGCTCGACCACCGAGGCCAGTTCCACCGCGGCCGGCGCCGTCGCGACGGCCACGTCGGCGCGCGAGACCCTCCTCCGGCTCACCGCCTCCAGCCAGGAGATCGGCGAGGTCGTCAAGCTGATCACCTCCATCGCCGGGCAGACCAACCTGCTGGCCCTGAACGCCACCATCGAGGCCGCCCGGGCCGGTGATGCCGGCAAGGGGTTCGCGGTGGTGGCCGGTGAGGTCAAGGAACTGGCCCAGCAGACCGCGCGGGCCACCGAGGAGATCGTGACCCGCGTCCACGCGACCCAGGCCGACGCGGCCGCCGCCGCCGGTGCGCTGACGGAGATCTCCGAGGTCGTCGCCCGCATCGACGGGCTGCAGGCCACGATCGCGGCGGCGGTGGAGGAGCAGTCGGCCACCACGAGCGAGATGGTGCGCAACGTGACCGAGGTGTCCACCGGCTCGCAGGAGATCGCCGCGAACATCTCCGGCATCGCGCAGGCGACGCAGCAGACCACCGGTGGTGCCGCTGAGGCGGCGGCCGCCGCCGGTGCCGTCCGGGCCGCGGCGGGTGACCTGCAGGAGCTCGTCGGGCGGTTCACCCTGCGCTGAGCAGGGCCCGTCGTTAAGGTTCCCGGGTGCGGCCGTTCCTGTTGCTGGCCACCCGCGAGGACGACGCGGTGGCCGAGTCGGAGTTCGCGGCGTTCGCCCGCTTCGGCGGCCTCGCGCCGGGGGAGCTGACGCGGATCCGGCTCGAGCGCGAGCCGTTGCCCGACCTGGACCTGGCCGAGTTCTCCGGCGTCGTGCTGGGTGGCAGCCCGTTCTGCACCAGCGACGAGGAGAAGTCGCCGACCCAGCTGCGGGTCGAGCGGGAGCTGGCCGGCCTGCTCGACCGCGTCGTGGCCGCCGACGTGCCGTTCCTGGGTGCCTGCTACGGGATCGGCACGCTCGGCGTGCACCAGGGCGGCACCGTCGACCGGACCTACGGCGAACCCATCAGCACCGTCCCGGTGACGCTGACCGGGGCCGGTCGCGCCGACCCGGTGTTCGGGGCGCTGCCCCCCACGTTCGACGCCTTCGTCGGGCACAAGGAGGCGCTGACCGGGGTCCCGCCGGGAGCGGAGCTGCTGGCGGCCTCGCCGGGGTGCCCGGTGCAGGCGTTCCGGGTGGGCCGCAACGTCTACGCCACCCAGTTCCACCCCGAGCTCGACGTCGAGGGGATCCTCGAGCGGGTCGCGGCCTACCGGTACGACGGCTACTTCGACCCCGAGCGCTACGACGAGATCGTCACGCAGTTGCGGACCTCGAAGGCCGATGCCGCCGCGGGGGTGTGGCGGGGTTTCGTGCAGCGCTACCGGCGGGACTGAGCCAGCGCGACGTAGTAGGGGCGCAGGGTGTCGGCGATGCCGGCCGCGCCGGGGCCCAGCACGAGGTCGTCGAGGTCGTCGAGGACCGTGCGCCCGGGAACCCGCTGCCGGATCCCCAGGTCGGGCAGGTCGCCGGCGGCGCGGTGGAAGGTCGCGACGTGCAGGCTCAGGTCCTCGACGGGGTTCGAGGGGCCGGAGGCGGCCTCGGTGATGCGCCGCAGCAGCTCGGCGAGTTCGACACCGCGCAACGTCAGGGCGGTGGCGGGTTCGGCGTCGAGCTTCTCGGCCAGGGCGTAGACCACGGCCGCGGAGTGCTTGCACGGTTCGCCGTCGTCGGGGCAGCTGCAGTCGTAGTCGACCTCGCGGTCCACCGGCAGCAGGTCCACGCCGATGCCGGACAGCAGGTCGACCAGCCCCGGCGGGACGTCGCCCTCGAACAGGGGGGCGAGCAGCAGCGGGTTCTCCACCACGGTCGCCACGACGGCCTCGACCTCCGAGCTCGTCCAGTGCCGCACGGTGACCTCGACGAGGTAGGGCCGCGGCCGCGAACCCTGGACCCGGGCGCCGACCGCGCCCGGCCGGAGCCGCATCTCCACGACCTGACCGGCCCGGGCGTACGTCCTGCCCCGCTGCAGCCGTCCGCGGTCCCCGGTCTGCTCGAGGGCGTCGACGAACCGCTGCGACCACCAGTTCTGCGCGATCCGGCCGCGCTGGGAGCGCAGCTTGGCGCCACCACCGGGCCGGCGCCTGCCGTACTGGCCGAAGTCGTCCGAGGGCACGTCACTCACCCACCGCGTCGTCGCCCAGGCGCAGCAGTTCGCGCAGCGCGTCCCCGTCGAGTTCGGTGATCCAGCCCTCGCCGCTGCCCACGACCTGATCGGCCAGGTCGCGTTTGCGCGCGATGACCGCGTCCACCCGTTCCTCCACGGTGCCCACGCTGACGAGTTTGCGGACCTGCACCTGCCGGTGCTGGCCGATGCGGAACGCGCGGTCGGTGGCCTGGTCCTCCACGGCCGGGTTCCACCACCGGTCCACGTGCACGACGTGGTTGGCGGCGGTGAGGTTCAGGCCCGTCCCGCCCGCCTTGAGCGAGAGCAGCATCACGCCGGGTCCGTCGGGCTCGGAGAACTCCGCGACCATCTCGTCCCGGCCGCGGCGGGTCACCCCGCCGTGCAGGAACGGCACCGGTTCGCCGGTCAGTTCGGTCAGGTGCGGGGTCAGCAGGTTCCCGAACTCGGCGAACTGGGTGAAGCAGAGCACCTTCTCGCCCTCGGCGCGGGCGGAGGTGACGATGTCGTCGAGCAGTTCCAGCTTCCCCGAGCGGTGCCGGCCCCGGTGCAGGACGCCGGAGGAGTCGCCGAGGTAGTGCGCGGGGTGGTTGCAGATCTGCTTCAGCCGGGTCAGCGTCGCCAGGATCAGCCCGCGCCGGGACATCCCGCCGGGGTCCTCGTCCTTGGCCGCGAGCCGCTCGACGAGGTCGTCGACGACTCGGCGGTACAACGCGGCCTGCTCCGGTGTGAGGTTCGCCCGCACCGTCATCTCGATCTTCTCGGGCAGGTCACCGGCGACCGTGGGATCGGTCTTGACCCGGCGCAGCACGAACGGGCGGGTGACGACGGCGAGCCGGCGCGCCGGTTCGGCGTGGCCGAGCTTCTCGATGGGCACGGCGAAGGTGTCGCGGAAACTCGCCGCGCTGCCCAGCAGGCCCGGGTTCGTCGCGTCCAGCACGGCGCGCAGGTCCTCCAGCCGGTTCTCCACCGGGGTTCCGGTCAGGGCCACGCGGTGCCGCGCGGGCAGGGCGCGCACGGCCCGCGCCTGCCGCGTGTTCGCGTTCTTGACGTACTGCGCCTCGTCGAGCGCGACCCGGTGCCAGTCCGCCGCCGCCAGGTCCGTGACGTCGCGCACGAGCAGACCGTAGGTGGTGATGACCAGGTCCCGGCCGGCCACCAGCGCGGCCAGTTCGGCACCCCTGGGCCGGCCGGCGCCGTGCTGGACGTGCACCCGCAGGCCAGGGGTGAAGCGGGCGGCCTCGGCGGCCCAGTTCCCGACCACCGACATCGGGCAGACCAGCAGCGTCGGGCCGGGGTCGCCGTCGCGTTCGTGGGCCAGCAGGGAGAGCAGTTGCAGCGTCTTGCCCAGCCCCATGTCGTCGGCCAGCACCGCGCCCAGCCCGAGCCGGGACATCGTCGCCAGCCACGTCAGCCCGCGCCGCTGGTAGGGACGCAGGACGGCCTGCAGCCCGGGCGGGTCGGGCAGCTCGGGCAGGCGCTGCGCGGCCTCGCCGGACAGCACGTCGCCGAGGATCCCGCGGGCGTCCACGCCGGTGACCGGCGCCGGCAGGTCGCGCCCCGAACCCACCATCGCCAGGACGTCGAGGATCGTCGCCCGGCCGTCGCCGCGCTTGCGCAGGAACGTCGCGCTGCGCCGCAACGACTCCGCGTCGACCTGCACCCACTCACCGCGGAACCGGACCAGCGAGGACTTCGACGCGGCCAGCGCCAGCAGTTCGGCCTCGCTGACGGGGGAGTCGCCGAGGGCGGCCTGCCAGCGGAAGTCGACCAGGTCGTCCTTGCGGATCTTCGGATCGGTGATGGCGCCCGGCTGCGCCGCAGAGGCGTTCAGCGACAGGGTCAGCGCCTTCTTCGTCCAGTGCCGCGGCAGCTGAAGCGCGACCCCGGCCGCGGCCAGCCTCGGTCCGCCGTTCTCGACCAGGTCGAGCAGTTCCTCGATGGTCAGGTCGACGCCGGCCTGCGCCGCCGCGTCGGTGCGGCCGCCGAGGATGCGCTTCAGCGGCGGGTGCGCGGTCCCGGCGCGCGCGGTGCCGGTGAGCAGGACCAGCAGCGGGTCCTCACCGTCCGACCGCGGGCCGCCTTCGGCGCGGGCCTCCTCGAGGGTCAGCACGAGGCTGGGATCGTCCAGCGGCCGCAGCCGCGTCTGCAGCCGCCAGCTCACATCGCCGGTGTCGTCCTGCGCCGTGGTGTCCAGCCGCCCGTCGGCCAGGTCGTCGGGCAGGTCCTCCCACGGTTCGGGTTCGACCACGCGCAGCACGACGTCGTAGCCGGAGTCGTCGGCGCTGCGGTGCCAGTCGCGGATCCGGCGCGCCACCGGCAGGAGGCTCCCGTCGTCGGGAAGGAGCCGGCCGGTCCGCAACGCCGTGAGCCAGGCGCGGACCGTCGCCCCGTCGGGCAGGTCGTACGGCACCACCGACCTCGTCCGGTCGGCGACCAGGACGTCGACGACGACCGCGCAGACGTCGTCGAGGAGGTCCACGGCCTGGGGTGGGCCGTTCTCGCCCCGTTCGGCACGCAGCACCGGCGGGCACGCCTGCGCGACCGCGGTGCGCCACCGGCCGAAGGCGCGGTCCGGTGCCGGGATCCAGCGGGCGGTCCACTGCCCACCGCGCACCGCGAGGTCCGGCACGACGTGCCCGGCGTCGACCGCGGCGCGCGCTCCCGCCGCCACGTGGGCCAGCCAGCGCAACCCGTCCGAGACGGGCAGGTCGCCGGTCGCCACCTCGCTGAGGACCTCCAGCGCCTGGGCACCGGTCAGTTCGACGACGTCGAGGTCGACCGGCAGCAGCCGCAGGTCGGCGCGCGGTCTGCCGGTCGAGGCGGCCGGGCGACCGGAGGGGGTGCACGGCAACAGCAACGACAGCGTCGCCACGGCGGGACGGGCGAGCGCCCGGGCCAGGGCCTCAGCGGCGGGTGCGAGGGCGGCGAGGTCGCTGGCACGAGCGGGCCCGGGCCGCCGTCGGGGCGCCTCGACCCACAGGGCGAGGGAGTGCTGCCGGGTCCAGAGGCCGTGGACGAGGAGCACCGGGGAAGCCTACGACGGCCCGGCGCCGGCGCCGCCCACGCGCTCCACCGCGCCGAGAACCGCCGCCGGTGGTTCTCTCGGGAACCGTGGACACATCGACCCAGCACGGCACGGCCCGGGTGACTCCCGTCCTGCTCGTCACCGCCGTGGCGGCCGCCATCTCCGGGTTCCTCTACGGCTACGACACCGGGATCATCTCCGGCGCCCTGCTGCAGATCGGCGACGAGTTCGGCATCAGCCGGATCCAGGAGCAGGTCATCACGGCCGGGATCCTCGTCGGCGCCGTCCTCGGCGCCTTCGCCGGATCGAAGCTGTCCGAGCGCTACGGGCGCAAGAAGACGATCCTCCTCGTCGGGGTCGTCTTCGTCCTCGGGACGCTGGCCTGCTCGGTGGCGCCGACCGCCACCACGCTGGCCGCCGCCCGGGTGCTGCTGGGCACCGCCGTCGGTGCGGCCACCCAGACCGTGCCGATGTTCGTCGCCGAACTGGCTCCCGCGGCCCGGCGCGGCCGGCTCGTGCTGAGCTTCCAGCTCGCGATCGGCGTCGGGATCCTCGTGGCGACCCTCGTCGGGGCCAGCGAGCAGCTGTCCTGGCGGTGGTCCATCGGCCTGGCCGCGGTCCCCGCGGCCGTCCTGTTCACGATCATGCTGCGCCAGCCCGAGAGCCCCCGCTGGCTGGTCAAGGCCGGCCGCGTCGACGACGCCCGCGCCACCCTGCAGCGCATCCGCGGCGCCCACGCCGACCACCGGGACGTCGAGGACGAGCTCGACCACATCGTGGGCCTCGAACGCGAGCAGCGGAAGGCACCGGCGAAGGGCTGGGACGGGTTGCGGCAACCCTGGATCCGGCCCGCGCTGGTCGTGGGGTGCGGCATCTCGCTGTTCACCCAGCTCTCGGGCATCGAGATGATCATCTACTACACGCCGACGATCCTCACCGACGTCGGCTTCGAACGGTCCAGCGCGCTGCAGGCCAGCGTCGCCCTGGCCGCGACCTACGTGGTCATGCAGGTCGTCGGGCTCGCCGTCATCGACCGGATCGGCCGTCGCCGGCTCGTCCTCGTCATGATCCCCGGCGCCGCCGTCGCGCTCGCGGTCCTGGGCACGGTCTTCGCGACGGGGCAGGACACCCCGGACACGGCGTGGTTGCTGGTGACGTGCCTGATCGTGTTCATGCTGTTCAACGCCGGCGGGCTGCAGCTGATGGGCTGGCTGACCGGGTCGGAGGTGTACCCGCTGGCGGTGCGTTCGGCGGGGACCAGCGCGCAGGCGATGGTGCTGTGGGGCAGCAACGCGGTCCTGTCGCTGACGATCCTGTCGATGATCGACGCCATCGGCGAGGGCGGCGCGATGTTCGTGTACGCGGCCTTCAACGTCGCGGCGTGGATCTTCATCTGGCGCGTGGTGCCCGAACTGTCCGGGCGGTCGCTGGAGGACATCGAGGGGGCGTTGCGCCGCGACTCCTTCCGTCCCGGCGGGGTGTGAGCAGGACACGCGGACGACTTCCGCGAAGTTCACCCGGACGGAGCAACGACCTGGCAGGCTGCGTCCTGGGTGCAACAGCGGACGCCCACCGAGGTAGGTGTTGTCCGAGGGGGAGCCACATGTCCCGCAAGCTCTTCGTCATCTACGGCGCCGTCTTCCTGGCGCTGCGCACGGCGGTCTGAAGCGCCGGGTCGCCGCGCCGGGCTGAGCCGCGCGGCGACCGCAGGACCGGCCCGACCCGGTGGACCGAGCGAACCGACGAGGGCCGTCAAGGAGCCGTCAACGGCGGTCCCCGCACGCGTCAAGGAGGCGTCAGGACCCGGAGAACCGGGTCGCGCAGGTGCTGGGGTGTGGAACGCACCACCTCCCAGACCACCTCTCCTTGGAGTTCCTCGTGTTGGACGTCGGGTTCGTCGCCCTGACCCTGGCCCTCGCCGTCGCCGCGACCCTGCTGGTGCGCGCGCTGGAGCGCCGGTGAGCCCGGAGGCGGCGGTGGGCCTCGTGCTCGCCGTCCTGGCCGCCGGTTACCTGCTCCACGCCCTCCTGCACCCGGAGAGGTTCTGATGGGCGACACCGCCGCCGGTCTGCTGCAGATCGGCCTCCTCGTCGTCCTGCTCGCCGCGGTCCACGTCCCGCTGGGCGACTTCATCGCCCGCTCCTTCACCAGCACCCGGCACCTGCGCCTCGAGCGCGGCCTCTACCGCCTGCTGCGGGTCGACGGGGACGCCGACACCCGCTGGAGCACCTACGCCCTGGCCGTCATCGGGTTCTCGACCGTCTCGATCCTGTTCCTGTACGCCTTGCTGCGCCTGCAGTCGTTCCTGCCGTTGTCGCTGGGCAGGCCGGCCATGGAGCCGTCGCAGGCGTGGAACACCGCCGTCTCCTTCGTGGGGAACACCAACTGGCAGTCCTACTCCGGTGAGTCCGCCGTCGGGCACCTGGTCCAGATGGCCGGCCTGACCGTGCAGAACTTCCTGTCCGCCGCGGTGGGCCTGGCCGTCGCCGTCGCCCTGGTGCGCGGGCTGACCGCCCGCGGGACCGGCACGATCGGGAACTTCTGGGTCGACCTGACCCGCGGGACCCTGCGCGTCCTGCTGCCCCTGTCGGTGGTCGGCGCCGTGCTCCTGCTGCTGACCGGGGTCGTGCAGAACTTCGCCGGCGCCACGGAGTACACGACGCTGGCCGGCGGGTCGCAGACGATCATCGGCGGCCCGATCGCCTCCCAGGAGGCGATCAAGCTGCTGGGGACCAACGGGGGCGGGTTCTTCAACGCGAACTCCGCGCACCCGTTCGAGAACCCCACCGCGCTGTCGAACCTCCTGCAGGTCTTCCTCATCCTGGTGATCCCGTTCAGCCTGCCCCGCACGTTCGGCACGCTGGTCGGGGACCACCGCCAGGGGCTGGCGATCCTGTCGGTCATGGGGTTCATCTTCGGCGTCTCCCTCACCGTGACGACCTGGGCCGAGACGCACGCCCTGGGCACCGTCCCGCAGGCCGTCGGCGCCGCCGTGGAGGGCAAGGAGACCCGGTTCGGGGAGTGGGCCTCGGCGCTGTTCGCCACGGCCACCACCGGAACGTCCACCGGGGCGGTGAACTCCTTCCACGACAGCTACACCGCCCTCGGTGGGGGCATGCTCATGCTGAACATGATGATGGGCGAGACCACGCCCGGCGGCGTCGGATCGGGCCTGTACGGGATGCTCGTCCTGGCGATCCTCACCGTGTTCATCGGTGGACTGATGGTCGGCCGGACGCCGGAGTACCTCGGCAAGGGCATCCGCCAGCGCGAGATCACCCTGGCCGCCCTGTACGTCCTGGCCACGCCGTTCGCGCTGCTCGTCGGGGCGGCGATCGCGCTGTCCAGCGAGGCCACCCGCTCGGCGCTGCTGAACAGCGGCCCGCACGGCCTGAGCGAGGTGCTCTACGCCTTCGCCTCCGCGGCGAACAACAACGGCTCGGCCTTCGCGGGCCTGTCGGCGAACTCGTACTTCTACAACACCGCGCTCGGGCTGGCCATCCACGTCGGCCGGTTCCTGCCGATGGTCCTGGTCACCGCCCTGGCCGGCGCGTTCGCGGCCCAGAAGCCGGCCGCCGCCACCGTCGGCACCCTGCCCACCCGCACCCCGACGTTCGCCGGGATGCACACCGCGGTCGTCGTGGTCGTCACGGCCCTGACGTTCTTCCCCGCCCTGGCCCTCGGCCCGATCGCCGAAGCCCTCACTGGAGCGCAGTCGTGAGCACCCTCACCGAAACCCCCGCCGAGACCCAGGCGTCGACCCCGCACCGGGTCGCCAGCGGGGCCTTCAGCCCCCGCCAGCTCGTGCAGAACCTGCCCGACGCGTTCCGCAAGCTCGACCCGCGGCACCTGGCCCGCACGCCCGTCATGTTCGTCGTGGCCGCCGGGGCGGTCCTGACCACCGTCCTGGCGGTCCTGGAGCCGTCGGTGTTCGCGTGGGTCATCGCGGCCTGGCTGTGGATCACCGTCCTGTTCGCCAACCTCGCGGAGGCCGTCGCCGAGGGCCGCGGCCGGGCGCAGGCCGCCTCGCTGCGCAAGGTCAGCACCGAGACGGTCGCCCGTCGGCTGGAGGACGGCCGCGAGGAGGTCAGGATCCCCTCCAGCCAGCTGCGCGTCGGCGACCTCGTCGTCGTCGAGGCCGGCGAGACGGTTCCCGGGGACGGTGACGTCGTCGACGGTGTCGCCAGCGTCGACGAGTCGGCCATCACCGGTGAGTCCGCCCCCGTCATCCGCGAGTCCGGCGGTGACCGCAGCGCCGTCACCGGGGGCACCACTGTCCTGTCCGACCGCATCGTCGTGCGGATCTCGGCGAAACCCGGCGAGAGCTTCGTGGACCGGATGATCGCACTGGTCGAGGGGTCGGCCCGGCAGCGGACGCCGAACGAGATCGCGCTGAACATCCTGCTGGCCGGCCTCACCCTGGTGTTCCTGCTGGCCGTCGTGACGCTGCAGCCGATGGCGGTCTACTCGGGGCGTCCGCAGAGCACGATCGTGCTGGTGGCGCTGCTGGTCTGCCTCATCCCCACCACCATCGGCGCCCTGCTGAGCGCCATCGGCATCGCCGGCATGGACCGGCTCGTGCAGCGCAACGTGCTGGCCATGTCGGGCCGGGCCGTCGAGGCCGCCGGCGACGTCGGAACCCTGCTGCTGGACAAGACCGGAACCATCACCCTGGGGAACCGGCAGGCGCACGAACTCGTCGCCGCCCCGGGGGTGACGCTGTCGGAACTGGCCGACGCCGCGCAGCTGTCCAGCCTGGCCGACGCCACGCCCGAGGGACGGTCCGTCGTCGTCCTGGTCAAGGAGCAGTACGGCCTGCGGGCCCGTGCCGAGGGGGAACTGCAGGGCGCGACCTTCGTGCCGTTCACCGCGCAGACCCGCATGAGCGGCGTGGACCTCGACGGTCGTGAGATCAGGAAGGGCGCCGCTGCGGCCGCGACGCACTGGGTGCGCACCCTCGGCGGCGAGGTTCCCGCCGAGGTGGGACAGGTCGTCGAGGACATCTCCACGGCCGGCGGAACCCCGCTCGTCGTGGCCGAGAACTCGCGCGGAACCGCCCGCGTCCTCGGCGTCATCCACCTCAAGGACGTCGTCAAGGAGGGCATGCGCGAACGGTTCGAGCAGCTGCGCGCCATGGGGATCCGGACCGTCATGGTCACCGGTGACAACGAGCGCACCGCCCGGGCGATCGCCGTCGAGGCCGGCGTCGACGACGTCCTGGCCGAAGCCACCCCGGAGGACAAGCTCGAACTCATCCGCCGCGAGCAGTCCGGTGGCCGGCTGGTGGCGATGATGGGGGACGGCACCAACGACGCCCCCGCGCTGGCCCAGGCCGACGTGGGGGTGGCGATGAACACCGGGACGACCGCGGCCAAGGAGGCCGGGAACATGGTCGACCTGGACTCCAACCCCACCAAGCTCATCGAGATCGTCGAGATCGGCAAGCAGCTGCTCATCACCCGCGGGGCGCTGACGACGTTCTCGATCGCCAACGACATCGCGAAGTACTTCGCCATCATCCCGGCGATGTTCGTCACGACGTTCCCGCAGCTGGACGCCCTCAACGTCATGCGGCTGGCCACCCCGGAGTCGGCGGTCGTCTCGGCGATCGTGTTCAACGCCCTCGTCATCGTCGCGCTGATCCCGCTGGCCCTGCGGGGCGTGCGGTACCGGCCCTCCAGCGCCGCGTCCCTGCTGCGCCGCAACCTGTTCGTCTACGGCGTCGGTGGTGTGGTCGTGCCGTTCATCGGCATCAAGCTCATCGACCTCATCGTCTCCCAGATCCCGGGGCTCGGCTGACATGTCCACTTCCACGAACCTGTTCCGGCAGCTGCGCACCGGACTGCTGCTCCTGCTCGTCGCCACCGCCGGCCTCGGGCTGCTCTACCCGACGGCGGTCTACGCCGTCGGCCGGATCGTGCCCGACCGCGCCGACGGCCAGATCGTCAGCGTCGAGGGCACCGACGTCGGCTCGGCGATCATCGGCCAGTCCTTCACCGGCCCGGCGTGGTTCTGGCCGCGCCCCTCGGCCGCGGGCGACGGTTACGACCCGACCTCCAGCGGAGCCTCCAACCTCGGCCCGGAGAACGAGGACCTGCTCGCCGCGGTCGAGGAACGGCGGGCCGCGGCGGCCGCCGCCGACGGCACCGCCCCGGCCGAGGTGGCTCCCGACGCCCTGACCGCCTCGGGTTCGGGACTGGACCCCGACATCTCCCCGGAGTACGCCCAGCAGCAGGTGGCGCGGGTCGCCGCCGCCCGCGGGCTGAGCGGGCAGCAGGTGGCCGGCCTCGTGGCCGAGCACACGCGCGGACGGGCGCTGGGGTTCCTCGGCGAGGAGCACGTCAACGTGCTCGAGCTGAACATCACCCTGGCCGCGCTCGCGGGCTGAGCCGTGAGCGAGACTGCCCGGGTGGACGAGAAGCGGAGGGGGCGGCTGCGGGTCTTCCTCGGAGCCGCCCCCGGCGTGGGCAAGACGTTCGCCGCGCTCGACGAGGCGCACCGGCGCGCCGAGCGGGGGACCGACGTCGTCGTCGCGCTGGTGGAGTGCCACGGCCGGGAGAAGACCGAGGCGCAGCTGCGGGGGCTGGAGGTCCTGCCGCGCCGGACGGTCGTGCACCGCGGCATCGAGGTCGCCGAACTCGACGTCGAGGCCGTGCTGGCCCGCCACCCCCAGGTGGCCGTCGTCGACGAGCTCGCCCACACCAACGCCCCCGGGAGCGGGAACGCCAAGCGGTGGCAGGACGTCCACGAGATCCTCGACGCCGGCATCGACGTCGTCTCCACGGTGAACATCCAGCACCTGGAATCGCTCAACGACGTCGTCGAGCACATCACCGGCATCGAGCAGAAGGAGACCCTGCCCGACGCCGTGCTGCGTGCGGCCGACCAGGTGCAGCTGGTCGACATGACACCCGAGGCGTTGCAGCGCAGGCTCTCGCACGGCAACGTCTACGCCGCCGACCGCGTCGACGCCGCGCTGTCGAACTACTTCCGCACCGGCAACCTCACGGCGCTGCGGGAACTGGCCCTGCTGTGGCTGGCCGACCGCGTCGACGAGGGCCTGGAGAGGTACCGGGCCCAGCAGGGGATCGAGGTGACCTGGCCGGCCCGCGAACGGGTCGTGGTCGCGCTGACCGGCGGGGCCGAGGGGGCGACCCTGGTGCGCCGGGCCGCCCGCATCGCCGGCCGGGGCGCCGGTGGTGAGCTGCACGCCGTCCACGTCGCCAGCGGCGACGGCCTGGTGCGGACCTCACCGGCGCGGCTGGCCGAGCAGCGCGCCCTCGTCGAGGACCTGGGCGGGGTCTACCACCAGGTCGTCGGCGACCCGGTCAGAGGTGGGGTCGCCGAGTCGCTGCTGGAGTTCGCCAGGGGCGTGAACGCCTCGCAGATCGTCGTCGGGGCCAGCCGGCACCGACCGATCGCCTCGCTGTTCCGCCGCGGCGTCGGCGACGCCGTGGTCCGCGGTTCCGGGGCGATCGACGTCCTGGTCGTCACCCACGAGGAACAGGCCCGGCCCTTCCGGCTGCCGGGCCCGGCCCGCGCGACGCTGTCGCCGAACCGCCGGGCGCTGGGCTGGGTGCTGGCCGTGGCCGGCCCGGCCGTGGTCACCGCCGCGCTGCTGGCGCTGCCCACGCAGGACCTGGCCACCGACCTGCTGAGCTTCCTCGTCGTGGTGGTCGGGGCCGCGCTCGTGGGCGGGTTGTGGCCCGCGCTGGCCGCCGCCCTGCTGGGCAGCTTCGCCGTGAACTGGTTCTTCTCCCCGCCGTACCACCAGCTGGCCATCGCCCAGCCGACCAACGCCGTCGCGCTCGTCGTCTTCCTGCTCGTCGCGGTCGCGCTGTCCAGCACCGTCGACAAGGCCGCGGGCCGGTTGCGCGACGCCGAGCGCAGCCGCGCCGAGTCCGAGGCGCTGTCGGTCCTCACCCGTACGGCGCTGCTGGCGAAGGACCCCCTCGAGGAGGCGTTGCGGCACACCCGCGAGACGTTCTCCGTCGACTCGGTGACGCTGCTGGAGCGCGAGGACGTCCGCGCGCCGTGGGCGGTGGTCGCCGCGACGGGGGACCCCGTCTGCGTCCAGCCCGGCGACGCGGACGCGGAGGTGGTCGTGGACGACACCACCTGCCTGGTCCTGCGGGGACGGCTGCTCGGGGCGGACGACCGGCGCGTCTTCGAGGCCTTCGGCGCCCAGATCGCCGCCGTCCGGCAACGGCAGCGGCTGCGGGCCGAGGCCGCCCAGGTGCGCCGCCTGGAGGAGGGCGACGCGGTCCGCGGGGCGCTGCTGACGGCCGTCTCGCACGATCTGCGGACCCCGCTGGCGACGCTGAAGGCGTCGTTGGACAGCCTGCGGGCCAAGGACATCGACCTGCCCGAGGACGTCCGTGACGAGCTGCTGGCCGAGGTGGGGAACTCCGCGGACCGGTTGCAGGCCCTCATCGACGACCTGCTCGACCTGACCCGGGTCCGCAGCGGGGTCGTCGAACCCCACCTCGTGGTCGTCGACCTCGACGAGGTGGTGCACGCGGCCGTGCGCGACACGGGGCCCGTGGACGTGCGGATCCCCCTCGACCTGCCGCCGGTCTCCACCGACCCCGGCCTGCTGCAGCGGGTCGTGGCCAACCTGGTGCAGAACGCCGTCCGCCACGGCGGGTCCGGCGTCGAGGTGGTGGCCGGCGTGGCGACCGAGGACGCCCGCCGGACCGTCCGGCTCCTCGTCGTCGACCACGGGCCCGGCCTGCCGGGCGCGGCCAAGGAGCGGGCGTTCACCCCGTTCCAGCGGTTGGGGGACCGTTCGACGGCCGGGCTCGGCCTGGGGCTGGCCGTCGCGCGGGGCCTGGCCGAGGCCGTCGGTGGGCGGCTGGACGCCGAGGACACACCCGGTGGCGGGCTGACGATGGTCCTGGAACTGCCGCCGGCGGGGCACACGCACGAGCTCGCGGAACTGCCGGAGAAGATGGACGCGTGAGCAGAGTCCTCGTGGTCGACGACGAACCCGGCCTGCGGCGGGCGTTGTCGATCAACCTCGGCGCGCGCGGCTGGGAGGTGACGGTCGCCGCGGACGGCGCCTCGGCGCTGGAGGCCGCGGCCTCCGCGCACCCGGACGTGGTGCTGCTCGACCTCGGGCTGCCCGACCTGGACGGGCTGGAGGTCATCGCGGGGATCCGCGGCTGGAGCAGGGTGCCCATCATCGTGCTCACCGCGCGGACGGCCTCGGCCGACACCGTCGACGCCCTCGACGCCGGCGCCGACGACTACGTCACGAAACCCTTCGCGATGGACGTGCTGCTGGCCCGGCTGCGGGCCGCGGTCCGGCGTGGCGAGGTGCACGAGCCGAGCACCCCCGACGTCGTCGACTCCGGCGACCTGCACATCGACCTCGCCCGCCGCACCGTCACCCGCGCCGGGGAACCGGTGAAGCTCACCCCCACCGAGTGGCACCTGCTGCAGGTGCTGGTCACCAACGCCGGCCGGCTGGTCACCCAGACCCAGCTGCTCAAGGAGGTCTGGGGACCGGCCTACGGGCGGGAGACGAACTACCTGCGCGTCTACGTGGGGCAGTTGCGGCGCAAGCTGGAAGTGGTACCGGGCCGGCCGGTGCACCTCATCACCGAGCCGGGGATGGGTTACCGCTTCGAGGTGTGAGGCGTAAGGAACGCGTCAGGATTCCCGCCGGTCGGGTGGGTCGGCTTGCCGCGCCCGTCGCCGCGGTGGACCACTGGAGCCGTGTGTGCCCAGCAAACCTCCACCCGCCCGTTGCGTGACACCTGCCGATCGTGGTTGCTGGAGGGGACCGGGGACCGGGTGGCGCGACAGCCGGGCCCGCACCGGCAGGTCCCCACCGAGCACGACGGGCACCCGTGGTGGAAGGTCGTCTGCCTGACCGGCGTGGACTACTTCTCGACCCTGGGTTACCAGCCGGCCATCGCCTTCCTGGCCGCCGGGGTCATCTCGCCGATCGCCACGCTCGTCCTGGTGCTGGTGACGCTGTTCGGGGCGCTGCCGGTGTACCGCCGGGTGGCCCGGGAGAGCCCCCACGGCGAGGGGTCGATCGCCATGCTGGAGAAGGTCCTGCCGTGGTGGGGCGGCAAGCTGTTCGTGCTGGTGCTGCTGGGTTTCGCCGCGACCGACTTCCTCATCACCATGACCCTGTCCGCGGCCGACGCGGCCAAGCACGCGCTGGAGAACCCCTACGTCCCGCAGTTCCTCGAGGGTCACCAGCTCGGCGTGACCCTGCTCCTGCTGGCCGCACTGGGGGCGGTGTTCCTGCGGGGGTTCCGCGAGGCCATCGGGGTCGCCGTCGTGCTCGTCGTGGTCTTCCTCGGGCTCAACGCGGTCGTCGTGGTCGACGCGGTCGCGCACGTCGTCGGTCAGCCGGTCTCGGTGGAACGGTGGTGGGAGGCGGTCCTGGCCCAGGGGTCCTCACCGTGGGCGGTGCTGGGGGCGGCGCTCATCGTCTTCCCCCAGCTGGCTCTGGGGTTGTCGGGGTTCGAGACCGGGGTCCTGGTGATGCCGCAGATCGAGGGCACGAACTCCGGCCGCGGGCTGGCCGACCGGATCGCCGGTGCGCGCAGGTTGCTGACGGTCGCCGCGATCGTCATGAGCACGTTCCTGCTGGCCTCCAGCCTCGCGACCAGCGTGCTCATCCCGGCGCAGGAGTTCGAACCGGGTGGTGAGGCGAACGGTCGTGCGCTGGCGTACCTGGCCCACGAGTACCTGGGGAACGTGGTCGGCACCGCCTACGACGTGAGCACCATCGCCATCCTGTGGTTCGCCGGGGCCTCGGCGATGGCCGGGCTGCTGAACCTCGTCCCGCGCTACCTGCCGCGGTACGGGATGGCGCCGGAGTGGGCGCGGGCGGTGCGTCCCCTGGTGCTGGTCTTCACCGCCGTGGCCTTCCTCGTGACCTGGATCTTCGACGCCGACGTCGACGCGCAGGGCGGGGCGTACGCGACGGGCGTCCTGGTGCTCATCACCTCGGCGACCGTGGCGGTGACCCTGTCGGCGCACCGCGCGGGGGAACGCCGCGCCCGGGCGTTCTTCGCCACCGTCACCGTGGTCTTCACGTACACCACCGTGGCGAACGTCGTCGAACGCCCCGAGGGCGCCAAGATCGCCGCCTGCTTCATCCTGGGCATCGTCACCGTGTCGTTGGTCTCCCGCGCGCGCCGGGCCTTCGAACTGCGGGCCAGCGGAGTCGAGTTCGACGAGGTCGCCCAGGCGTTCCTCGACGAGGCCACCGCGCGGGGCGCGCTGCACGTCGTCGCCAACGAACCCGACGCCCGGGACGAGGCGGAGTACGCGGCGAAGTGGTACGACGAACGACGCGACCAGCACATCCCCGCAGACGAACCGGTGGTCTTCCTGGAGGTGACCGTCGCCGACGCCTCGGAGTTCGAGACCGACCTGCGGGTGCGTGGGGAGGAACGGTTCGGCCACCGGGTCCTGACCGTCCGCAGCTCGGCCGTCGCCAACTCGATCGCCGCCGTCGCCCTGGCCGTCCGGGACCGCACGGGTGTGCTGCCCGACGTGTGGTTCGAGTGGTCGGAGGGCAACCCGCTGGCGAACATCGTCCGGTTCCTGTTCCTCGGCTCCGGTGAGGTGGCGCCGGTGACGCGTGAGGTGCTGCGGCGCGCCGAACCCGACCCCGGGACCAGACCCCGCGTCCACGCCGGCTGAGGACACCGGTCAGCGCCCCTCGTCGCGCCACCCCAGGTCCCGCACCTGCAGCGCCCGGGTACCGGACGTCGCCCGCACGACGCGCAGGGCACCGCTGCCCGGTTCGACCAACTCGGCCGACTCGCCGAGGACCTCCCGCAGGAGTTCGGGGGTGGTGGAACCGACACCGGTCCGGGTTCCGAGCGGGTCGGCGGGGACCGGGCGGTCAGTGCCGGATCCACCCGAACGTCCGCTGCACGGCCTGCTGCCAGTCCTCCCACCCTCGTTCGCGCAGCGCGGGTTCCATCGCGGGAACCCACTGCCCGGCGCGGTGCCAGCGGCGGCGCAGCGCCTCGGTGTCGGGCCAGAAACCCACCGCGAGCCCGGCGGCGTAGGCCGCGCCGAGGGAGACGGTCTCGCTGACCATGGGGCGGACCACGGGCGCGTCCAGGACGTCCGCGACGGTCTGCATGAGCAGGTTGTTCGACGTCATCCCGCCGTCGACGCGCAGCGACGTCAGCTGCAGACCCGAGTCGGCGTCCATCGCCTCGACCACCTCGCGGGTCTGCCACGCCGTCGACTCCAGCGCGGCGCGGGCGATGTGGCCCTTGGTGACGAACGAGGTCAGGCCGATGAGCAGGCCCCGCGCCTCGGCCCGCCAGTGCGGGGCGAACAACCCCGAGAACGCGGGGACGAAGTAGCACCCGCCGTTGTCGGGCACCGACGCCGCCAGCGTCTCGACCTCCGGGGCCGTCGAGATCAGGCCCAGGTTGTCCCGCAGCCACTGCACCAGCGCGCCGGTGACGGCGATGGAACCCTCCAGCGCGTACGCCGGAGGTTCGGCACCGATCTGGTGGGCCACGGTGGTCAGCAGGCCGTTGGAGGACCGGGTGATCTCGTTGCCGGTGTTCATCAGCAGGAAACTGCCCGTGCCGTACGTGCACTTGGCCTCCCCGGGGGAGAAGCAGGTCTGGCCGAACAACGCCGCCTGCTGGTCGCCGAGGGTGGCGCCGATGAGGGCGCCGGGCACCACGGTGCGGGCCGCGCCGTAGACCTGCGAACTCGGCACGATCCGCGGCAGCGCGGCGCGGGGGACGCCGAACACCTCGAGCATCGCGGGGGAGTAGTCGAGGGTCCTCAGGTCCATGAGCATGGTGCGGCTGGCGTTGGTCACGTCGGTGACGTGCCGGCCGCCGTCGGGACCTCCCGTGAGGTTCCAGACCAGCCAGGAGTCGATCGTCCCGAACAGCACGTCGCCGGCCGCCGCCCGGCGCCGCAACCCCGCGTCCTGGCGCAGCATCCAGGCGATCCGCGGGCCGGCGAAGTACGTCGTGAGCGGCAGGCCGCAGACGTCGGCGAACCGGTCCGCGCCGCCGTCGGCGGAGAACTCCTCGACGACGTCGGCGGTCCTGGTGTCCTGCCAGACGATCGCCGGGCCGAGCGGATCGCCCGTGCGGCGGTCCCAGGCGACGACCGTCTCGCGCTGGTTGGCGATGCCGATCGCCACGACGTCGGCCGGGCCGGCCTCCACCTGCGCCATGGCCTGCGGAACGAGCCGGGCGACGTTGCGCCAGATCTCGGCGGCGTCGTGCTCGACCCAGCCGGGGCGGGGGTAGTGCTGGCGGTGCTCACGTTGCGCGACGGCGACCAGGCGGCCGGCGTGGTCGAACAGGATGCACCGTGTCGAGGTGGTGCCCTGGTCGATCGCGACGACGTAGCCGCGGTGCTCGGGTCGCTGGTCGTCGCTCACGGCGTCATCCTGCTCGCTCCGTCGCGGCGCGGGGGACGCCGCCTTCCCTCAGGCCCGCGCAGCGACGTCGTCGGCGCGTTCCCTCGGTCCAGGCGGCACCGCGCCGCTCGTCGCTCACGGCGTCATCCTGCCCGACCGGCGAGTCGGTTCAGCCGTCCCGCGCCCCCAGACCCCGCGAGATCGACCGCGCGGCCTGCCGCACCGCGGGAACCAGCCCGGCGCGGGGCCGGCCGCGTCCGTCGACGATCCGCTCGGCCTGGCCGTCGATCCCGATGGCCCCCACGACGAGCCCACCCAGGTCGCGCACGGGGGCGGCGATCCCGGCCACCCCGGGTTCGAGTTCCTCCACGTCCAGCGCCCAGCCCTGGTCACGGACGGCGGCCAGCGCCTGGCGCAGGGCGGTCGGGTCGGTGGTCGTGCGGGCCGTCATCGCCGTCAGCCGCCCGCGGGGACGGACCGGCGCCGAGGCCAGCAGAACCTTGCCGAGGGCGCAGGCGTGCGCCGGCAGCGACGTTCCCGTCCGCAGTTCCTGGGCGCTGTCGTCGGGCCGGAACACGTGGTGCACCACGAGCGCGCGACCGTCGACGAGCGTGGCGAGGCGGACCGACTCCCCGGTGCGGCTGGCCAGGGAGTCGGCCCAGTTCACCGCCCGCGCGCGCAGGTCGTTGGCGTCGATGCGCGGCCGGCCGAGGTCGGCCAGGTCCGGGGCGGCGCGGTAGTCGCCGGACTCCTCCTGGACGACGAAACCCACGTCGACCAGGGTGCGGACGATGCCGTGCGCCGTGGTCTTGGGCAGGCCGAGCGCGTTGCCGATGTCGACGACGCCCAGGCCCTGCCCGGCGCCGGCCAGCAACCGCAGCACGGCCGCCGCACGCTCGATCGACTGGATGGGTCCGGGCACGGGGACATCCTGGCCCCGGACGGCAGCACCGGCACGGCTCCCTCGCCCCGGACCTCACCGGAGTGCACGACCACGGTGAACGTGCACCGCCGTGGTCGTGCACCCCGGTGAGGGTGGGCCCGTCAGTCGCCGGGGAGTTCCTCGGCGGTCGCGTCGGCGCCCACGACCATCTCGATCGCGCCCGTCCGCACGTCGTAGATCCCGCCGGCGACGGGCATCGTCGGCGGCAGGAACGGCCAGGACCGGATGCGCTGGACGTCGTGCACGAGCGTCGAGCGCTGGTCGGCGATCGTGCGGAAGTCGATGCTGCGCGAGTCCACGCCCTGGGCCAGCACCTTGGCGTGCACGTCGCTGTCGGTGTTCTTCGTCATGCCGCAGTCGGTGTGCGCGAGCAGCAGCACGCGCTCGACCCCGAGCAGGTAGTGCGCGAGGACGAGGGTGCGCAGCGTGTCGTCGGTGACGCGGGCGCCGGCGTTGCGCAGGATCTTGGCGTCACCGGGTTTCAGGCCCAGCATGTCCAGCGGCTCGATGCGCGAGTCCATGCAGGTCAGGACGGCGAGGCCGACCCCGGCGACACCGGGGCGGCCGGTGTCGGCGAAGGTCTTCGCGTACTGCTGGTTGGCGGTCAGGACGTCGGCGAAGGGATCCACACCGACATCTCACCACTCCACGCGCGGGCGGTCGGCGTCGAGGGTCACCTCCGCGCGGGCCCCGTCGCTGAAGAGCACGCCGATCCGGGCGCCGTCGGCGACCACCTCGGGGGCGGCACCGGGGTCGTCGGCCGACAGGCAGGCCACCACGACGGCAGGACCGGTCCCCACGGTGCCGCGCAGCCGCGGGACCAGCGCCCACGCCCCGTACGCCGTGCCGGCCGGAGCGCGCACGACGTCGGCCCGGTCGAACCCGGTGACGGCGTGCAGCCGGGACTGCAGGCCCTCGGCGGTCACGGTCACGGCGTCCGGCCGGACGTCGTCGCGCAGCCCGTCGGGCCGGTCGGCGGCCAGCGCCCACCCGGTCACCGTCACCGGCGCCCCGGCCGGGACCGCGTCGAAGCGGAACACCCGCACCTCCCACGCCCCGCGGGCGAGCACGAGCGAGAGCACCCGCGACTGCGGCAGTTCGGTGCCGCTGAACTCGGGGTGGTGCCGGCTCGCCGCCCAGCCCGGTCCGGTGCCCAGCGGTTCGAACGCGTTCCGGATCCCGTCGAACCCGCGTTCGCCGACGACCACGCTGTTCTCGGCGACGTTGCGCGCCGACGTCGGCCCGGTCCGGGTCGAGTAGGCGAGCCGGTCGTACAGCGGGTCGGCCCCGGCGTGGCCGCCGGGCCGGTGGTGGTCGGAACCGTGGTTGTGCACGCGGACGAGGCCGTCGGGGGTGGACTGCACGAGCCAGCCCGCGGGCGCGATCGGGGTGGTGGCGGCCGGGCCGTGCGCGGGCACGGGTTCCTCGGTCGCCGTCCACAGCGGGTGGTCGGGTCCGGCCAGCAGCGCTGTGAACGCCTTGGACAGCCAGTACGGCGACGCCGGCCCGGAGTAGGGCTGCACGATCCCGGGGTGCGGGCCGTGCCAGCCGCGCGAGTAGACCCCGGCGGTCGTGGCGCCGCGGTCGAGGAAGTACTTCACGCTGCCCGACAGCAGCGAGCGGCTCACCCCCGGCGACCACGGCGTCGAACCCGTCACCGCGCCCATCGCCAGCGAACTCGCCGCGGCGAAGCGGTAGGTCAGCGAGCGGCCCTGGTGCAGCGGGGCGCCGTTGCCGTCGAAGGTCAGGGCGAAGGTGCCGAGGAACTCGTGCAGCCGGGCGCCGAACCGCTTGCCCAGTTCCGTGACGTCCGGCTGGTCGCTGCGCAGGTGGGCGTACAGGACGGGGTACAGGTGCATGGCCCAGCCGACGTAGTGGTCGAACATCGCGCCGTCGCCGTCGGAGTACCAGCCCTCACCGCGGTACCAGCCCTCGAGCAGGTCCAGCGCGCGGGAGATCGCCCGTTCGGTCTCGGCGTCGCCGCGGCCGACGCCGGTGAGGAACGAGGCGACCGACATGGGGAACAGGTACCAGTTGTTCGGGGCGGGTTCGTGCCGCAGGCTGTCGCGCAACCAGGCCTCGACGCGGTCCTGCTCGTCGGCCGACAGGGTGTCCCACAACCACTCCCGGGTGAAGTCCAGACCGAGGGCGATCGAGGCCGACTCGACCATGGGTTGCCCGGCGACCCGGACCGAGCGGATGAACGGCCAGGACTCGGCGTCGTCGGCGCCGGGGGTGCGGGTTCCGGCGATCAGTCCACGCCGGTAGTGCGAGAGGTGGCCGTGCGGGTCGTCGCCGCCCGCGCCGGCGACCCGGAACGCGGCCGTGAGGAACGTCCGCGCGAAACCCTCCAGCCCGTCGGAGACCCAGCCCGCGCGGGCCGGTTCGCCGGGCAGGTCGATGCGGCCGAACCCCGGCGTGGCCCACGGCCGGACGGCCAGCAGCAGGTCGTCGGCGGCGGCGACCCAGTGCTCGCGCGTCCAGCCGGTGACGGGGGACAGGGTGCGGTCCTCTTCGACCGCGGACAACAGGGACACGGGTGTTCTCCCTCAGGCTGTTCTGGACAGGGCGGGGTGGGCGACGGGGTGGGCGAACGGCAGGCCGGCGGCGAACCGCTCGACCTCCTGCGCGGCGGAGTCGGTGAGGCGGCGCAGTTCGTTGCCGAGCGAGCCGGCCACGTGCGGCGTCAGCAGGACGTTCGTCAGGTCCCACAACGGCGAGTCGATCGGCAGCGGTTCGGGGTCGGTGACGTCGAGCACGGCGTTCAGCCGGCCGCTGAGGAGTTCGGCGGTCAGCGCGGCCGGGTCCACGACGGCACCCCGCGCGGTGTTGATGAGCGTCGCCCCGTCCCGCAACCTCGCCAGCAGCGGGGCGTCGACGAGCCCACGGGTCTCCGGCAGCAGCGGGGTGTGCACGCTGAACACGTCGCTGCGCTCGGCCAGTTCGGCCAGGCCGACGGGTTCGGCGCCCAGGGCGCGCACCACGTCGCCGGGGACGAAGGGGTCGTGGACCAGGACGTGCAGGTCGAAGGGCCGCAGCAGTTCCAGCACCCGCCGGCCCACCAGCGAGGCCGACAGGACCCCGACGGTCGCCCCGTGGTTCCCGCCGGTGTCCGACACCCGGGTGGCGGCGCGCGACCGCTGCGCCCGGTAGGCGTCGGCGGCGGCCAGGACGTTCTTGCCGGCCAGCAGGACCATCGCGACGGTGTACTCCGCCACCGGCAGCGCGTTGGCCGCCGCGGCCGAGGACACGGCGATCCCGCGGTCCCACACGGCGCCGGTCACGTGGTGGCGCACCGATCCGGCGGCGTGCACGACGGCGCGCAACCGCGGTGCCGAGGCGACGACCTCCGGTGTCAGCACCGGACAGCCCCACCCGGTGACGAGCAGTTCGACGTCGGCGAGCACGGCCCGGGCCTGCGGGCTGGCGAACTCCGCCAGGGGCTCCCGCACGAGGTCCACGCTGCGCTGCAGCCGTTCGGCCAACCGCTCGTCGACCACGCGCTCGAAGCTGGTGGTGTTCATGGCGAACGCGGCCCGCATCGCGTCACCGTCACGGTTGCGCCGTCCCGCCGTCAAGACCGTTCGATCACCTGCGATCGATCGGTCGTGCCCGGGGAGCGGACACTGTGCCGTTCCACCAGGTGCGGGGCGATCTCCAGGTGCCGGTAGGGCGCCTGCGGGGCCGAGGCCCGCCACGCCAGCAGCTCCACGGCCGCCTGCCCGACCTCCCGCTTGGGCGGGGCGACGGCCGTCAGCCGGACGTCGCCGAGCCCGGCGACGACGTCGTCGTAGGCCACGACGCTGATGTCGTCGGGCACCCGCAGCCCCGCCCCGACCAGCCGGGGGACCAGCCCCAGGGCGTCGGTGTCGGAGTGGACCAGCATCCCGGTGGCACCCAGCCGGCGCACGACCTCCACCGGGTCCGGGGCCTCCAGCCGCCGGGCGGCGTCGGCGTGGTCGGAGCTGAGCGCCGGCTCGGCGAGCACCGGCAGGCCCAGCGAGCGCATCGCGTCGGCGAAGCAGCCGCGCACCGTCCGCGCGGTGGGGGAGTCGTCGCGGCAGAAGGCCACGATGCGCCGGTGCCCGTGCGCCCGCAGGTGCGACAAGGCCTGGTGCACCCCGGTGGCGTGGTCGCTGCGCACGGCATCGCGCTGGGACAGGAGCGATCCACGCGGCGCGAACCGTTCGACGAGGACCATCGGCACCTCCGGCGGGCACGCACCCGCGGCCGGGTCGCTGGCCAGCTCGTCGGCCGACCGCCACCGCGGGGCGTAGAGGATCCCGGACACGTCGCGGGCGTGCGCCGCGCGCTGCACCGCCGCCCGGGTCGCGGCGGCGTCCCGGGCGACCTCCAGGACGTAGCGCCCGCCGTGGGCGGCGACGGCGGCGTCGGCCCCGCGCAGGATCTCGCCGAGGTATCCGCTGGGCGACTCCGAGATCGCCACCACCGTGCCCAGGGCGGCGACGTCGGGCGGTGCGGCGCTGACGACCCCGTGCCGGCGGTGCAACCGGCCCTGCCCGGCCAGCGCCTCGACGTCGCGGCGCACCGTGACCGGGGCGGCGCCCAGCTCGGCGGCCAGGTCCGACACCCGCGCGGTGCCCCGCGCGGCCACCAGCGCGGCGATGCGTTCGCGGCGCGCGACCGGTCCGTCCTCCGTCCCGTTGCTCACGACGACCTCCTGGGTGGTCCGGCTGAACTGATCGATCGATCGAACAGCAGGAACGGTAGCCTCGGGCCGTGTCGATCCTCGTCGTCCGCCACGGCCAGACCGAGTGGAGTCTGTCCGGGCAGCACACCAGCACCACCGACGTCCCACTCACTCCGGTCGGTGAGCAGCAGGCGCGCGACCTCGCTCCCGTCTTCACCGGCCGCACCCTGGCCGCGGTCCTGGTCAGTCCCCGCGAACGGGCCCGCCGCACCGCCGAACTGGCCGGCCTGACCCCCACCGACACCGACGAGAACCTCGTCGAGTGGGACTACGGCCCCTACGAGGGCCGCTCCACCCCGGAGATCTCCGCCGAGATCGGCCGGCCGTGGTCGGTCTGGCACGACGGGGTGGTGCAGGGCGACGGGCCCGGGGAGACCGTGCAGCAGGTCGCGACACGGGCCCGGGAGGTCCTGCGCCGGGCCGAGGCGCTCGAGGGCGACGGTGACGTCGTCCTCGTCGCGCACGGGCACTTCCTGCGGGTCCTGCTCGCGACCTGGCTGGGCCTGTCGCCCACCGCGGGGGCGTTGTTCGCCCTGGAGGCCGGCACGTGGGGCGAGCTCGGGCACGAACACGGCCGCCGCGTCCTCGTGCGGTGGAGCGTTCCGCCCGTCGAGTGACCCGCGACGGCTCAGTTCGTCACGCAGCGTGCCGATGAAACGGTGTGAGCGCCCTCGTCATCGCGTGGACC
Source organism: Kineococcus deserti (assembly GCF_050871945.1). Classification (NCBI taxonomy): domain Bacteria; kingdom Bacillati; phylum Actinomycetota; class Actinomycetes; order Kineosporiales; family Kineosporiaceae; genus Kineococcus; species Kineococcus deserti. The sequence goes on from NZ_JBJLSI010000001.1 coordinate 304,919, forward strand.
ACCGCCGTGGTCGTGACGCTGGCCGCTGCCGTCGCCCTCACCGTCCTGGTCCGCCAGCGCGACCGCGTCCGCGCCGAACTCGCCCGCACCGATCCGCTGACGGGCCTGGGCAACCGGCGGGCGCTGCTGGAACTCGGTGAGCCGCTGCTCGCCCGCGGCCGGCCGCTGGGCCTGCTGCTGCTCGACCTCGACGGGTTCAAGGACGTCAACGACACCCTCGGTCACGCGGCCGGGGACGAGGTGCTCGTCCAGGTGTCGCGGGTCCTGTCCGGAACGCTGGGGGACCGGGCCACGGTCACCCGGCTGGGGGGCGACGAGTTCGCCGTCCTCGTGCCCGACCCGGCGGGCGAGGCGGAACTCGAACTCCTCGCCAAGCGCCTCCTGGCCTCGCTCGCGGTCGGTGGTTTCCACGCCGGTGTGGTGCCCATCGACCTGCAGGGCAGCATCGGCATCGCCCTGTCCGGGGTCGACGGGAACTCCCTCGGGGGGCTGCTGCAGCGCGCCGACGTCGCGATGTACGCCGCCAAACGTTCCCGTGTCGGCGTCCTGCGCTACGACGCGGCCAGCGACCCGCACTCGGCCGGTGGCCTGGAACTGCTGGGCCAGCTGCGGTCGGCCATGGAGGAGGACCAGCTCGCCCTGCACTACCAGCCCAAGGTCTCCGGCGACGGTTCGCGGCTGCTGGGTTTCGAGGCGCTGGTGCGCTGGAACCACCCGGTCCGCGGACTGCTGCTGCCCGCCGACTTCCTGCCCTTCGTCGAGCGCACCCACCTCATCCACGCCCTCACCCGCTGGGTGCTCATCACCGCGCTGCGCCAGGCCGCGACCTGGCGGGCCCAGGGGCTGTCCACGTCGATGGCCGTCAACGTCTCGGCCGTCAGCCTGGACACCGGGCTGCTCGGGGTCGTCGAGGAGGCCCTCGCGCTGACCCGCTGGTCGCCCGGTGACCTGGTCCTGGAGATCACCGAGACCGCCATCGTCGACGACCCCGCCGGCGCGCGCGCCACCGTGGCGGCGCTGCGCGAACGCGGCGTGCGCGTCGCCGTCGACGACTTCGGCGCCGGCTCCACGAGCCTGGGGCACCTGCGCGGCCTCGCCGTGCACGAGCTGAAGATCGACCGGCAGTTCGTCTCCGAACTCGTCGCCCACCCCGAGGACGAGGTCATCGTCTCCTCGGTCATCGCGCTGGCCCACCGGCTCGGCCTGGTCGTCGTCGCCGAGGGCGTGGAGACCGTCGCGGCCGCCGACCGGTTGTGCGCGCTGGGCTGCGACGAGCTGCAGGGCTTCTTCTTCGCCCGCCCGTTGCCCGCCGACCAGGCGATGGCCTGGGCCCGGGCCGAGGGGTTGACCGGCTCGGCCGTCGAACTCGCCTGACCCCGCCCGGCTGTGCACGACCACCGTGACCGTGCACAGCCGTGACCGTGCACCGGTTCAGTCCAGGACCGCGAGGGCGTCGATCTCCACGAGCATCTCCTCGCGCGGCAGGCCCGTCATGACGGTCGTGCGGGCGGGCAGGACACCCGCGGGGCAGTTCCGGCTGACGAACTCCCCGTAGGCCTCGTTCATGGCGGCGAAGTCGTCGCGGGTGGTCAGGTACACCCGGAGCATGACCACGTCGTCGAACGTGGCGCCACCGGCGCGCAGGATCGCCTCGACGTTGCGCAGCGTCCGCAGCGTCTGGGCCTTCACGTCACCGGGGTGCAGGTACTCGTTCGTCACCGGGTCGACCGGGCCCTGACCCGACACCTGCAGGACCGGGCCCTTGCGCACCCCTTGGGAGAAGGTGTGCGCGGGCGCCGGGGCGTCGGTCGTGGTCACGGCGGTCCGGGGGTGGCCGCTGCTCATGGGGTTCCTCCAGGGGGTGCGTACCCGCAGTCGCGGGAGATGCCCGCGGTCGCGGACAACAACGTGGGCACGAGGTCGAGGACGGCCTCGTGGGGGAGCAGGACGTCGGGCACGGAGATCGACACCGCGGCCAGCACCCGTCCGTCGGGTCCGCGCACGGGCGCGGCGACGCAGTTGACGAAGGTCTCGTTCTCGGTGTGGTCCTGCGCCCAGCCGCGCTCGCGCACCCGTTCGACCTCCTCCAGCAGGGCGTCGGCGGTGCTGAGGGTCCGGGGGGTCACGGCCCGCAGGTCGAGGGAGCCGACGAGTTCGGCGCGGTCGGCCGGCGGGAGGTCGGCCAGGAACACCTTGCCCACCGCGGTGCAGTGCAGGGCCGCGGTGTTCCCGATCCGGGAGGCCATCCGGACGGGCGCGTCGCGGGGTTCGAGCTTGTCGACGTACGTCGCGCGGCGCCCGTCGAAGACCGCGAGGTGGACGGTCTGCCGGACGGCGTCGCGCAGTTCCCGCAGTCGTGGCGCGGCCACGGCGCGCACGTCGAAGTTCTCCAGCGCCGTCGCGGCGAGCCGGAACAGGTGCGGGCCCAGGACGTAGCGGTGGCCGGTGTCGTGGTGGACCAGGCCGACCTCCTCCAGGTCGCGCAGCTGGCGCAGCACGGTGCTCTTGTGGGTGCCTGTGGCCGCCGCGAGGTCGCCGAGGGTGCAGGTGCCGGCGGCGACGAGGTCGAGCAGGTTCAGGGCCCGCAGCAGCGACCGGCTCACAGGACCGGGACGTTCTCGGGCCGGTCGCCGCGCACGACCAGAGCCGCTGCGGCGCAACGGTGGCCGAACCGGACGGCGTCGTCGACGTCGGTTCCGCGGGAGCGGGCGGCGAGGTACCCGGCGGCGAACGCGTCGCCCGCTCCGACGGGTTCGACGACGTCGACGGACAGGGCCGGGACGTGCCGGTCGGGCCGTCCGGGTTCGAGCACCAGGACCCCGTGCTCCTCCTGCTTGAGCAGGATGCGCCGGGCGTTCGGGAACTGCGCACGCAGCCGCGCGGGATCGTCGGTGCCGTACACGGCCCGGGCCTCGTCGGCGCCGAGCAGCAGTTCGTCGGCGGCCTCGGCGAGGTCGCGCAAGGGGGTGTCGTCCCGGTCGCGCCACAGGACGGGGCGGTGGTTGAGGTCCACCGACAACGTCGTCCCCGCCGCCCGGACCCGGTGCGCCAGTTCGGCGCAGAACCGCGCGGCCGAGGAGGACAGGCCGGGGGTGATGCCGCTGACGTGGACGGTCCCGGCGCCGGCCAGCACCTGCACCACGGCGGGGTCGTCGAGGAACTGCGGGCTCATCGCCGAGGCGGCCGATCCGCTGCGGTAGTAGTGCATGCGCGAGCGCCGGGTCCCGTCGGCGGCGGTGCCGGGCGCCTTGACGTACAGGCCGGTGGGTCGCTGGGGGTCGACGGCGACGGCACCGGCGTCGACCCCGTGCTGCGCGGCGAGTTCTGCGACGTGCTCGCCGAAACCGTCGTCGCCGAGGCGGGAGATCCAGGCGACGTCCACGCCGAGGCGGCCCAGGGTCAGGGCGACGTTGAGTTCCGCACCGCCGACGGACCGCACGAAGGTGTCGGCGTCGGCCAGCCGGACGTCCTGCGCGGGAGTGAGGACGACCATGGCCTCACCGACGCAGACGATCCGGTGGGAGACCTTTGACCCGGGCACGCGCCGATGCTAGAACCACCGCAGGAGACACGCAACGGCCGTTGCGTGTTGTGCAACGAGCCGGAGGACGTCGTGCCGTACGACGCGCAGGACCTCGGACCGCTGGACCGCCGGTTCAAGGCCGTCCCGGTGGCGGCGTGGGGCCGGGACGCCGCCGAGCACGCCGCCGAACGGCCCGGCCTGAGCGACCTGCCGACCCCGTTGGTGACGCTCGACGCCGGGGCCCTGTCGTCGAACATCGCGACGATGCGGGAGTGGACGCAGCGCGCGGGCGTCGACCTGGCCCCGCACGGCAAGACGACGATGGCCCCCTCGATCTGGCGCGCGCAGCGGCAGGCGGGCGCGCTGGGGCTGACGGTCGCGACGCCGTGGCAGCTCACCGTCGCCCTGGCGGAGGGTTTCGAGTGGGTCGTGGCCGCCTACCCGGTGCTGGATCCCGGGGTGCTGCGCCTCCTGTCCCGTCCGCGGTCGGCCCGCGTCCTGGTGTGGGCCGACGGCGTCGAGGTGGTCGAGGCGATGGCGCCGCACGTGCGCGACGCGGTCGTGCCGGTGGACGTGCTCGTCGAACTCGGGGGGCTGGGCGGCCGGACCGGGGCGCGGTCGATCGGCGCGGCCGTCGAGGTCGCGCGCGCCGTGCGGGGAACCCCGGGGTTGCGGCTGGCCGGCGTCACCGGGTACGAGGGCGCCTTCGCGCACGACGACTCCCCGGCGAGCCTGGCCGTGGTGCGGACCTACCTGTCGGACCTGCGGGCGCTGCACCACCGGCTGCTGGCCGAGGGCCTCTACCCGGCCGTGCCCGAGGGGATCGTCGTGTCCGCCGGTGGCAGCGCGTTCTTCGACGTCGTCGCGGACGTGCTGGCGCCGCTGCACGACCCCGCCGGCGCGATCCCGACGCGGGTGGTCGTCCGGTCGGGCGCCTACGTCGCGCACGACGACGGTTTCTACTCCGGCATCACCCCGCTGAACCGGGTGGGTGGTGACCGGTTCCGGTCGGCGGTCCACGGCTGGGTGCGCGTCGTCTCCCGGCCCGAACCGGGGCTGGCCCTGTGCGACGCGGGCAAGCGCGACCTGCCGTTCGACGAGGGACTGCCGGTGGTGCAGGCCGTGCGGCGCGGGGGAACGGGCGCGACGGAACCCCTGGACGGGGCGGAGGTGAGCGCGCTGAACGACCAGCACACGTTCGTCCGGTTCCCCGGCACGGTCGAGCTGCGGGTCGGTGACGTGCTGCGGCTGGGGTTGTCGCACCCCTGCACGACGTTCGACAAGTGGGGCCTGCTGCCCGTCGTCGACGACGCGCTGGCCCCGCAGCCGGTCCTCGTGGACTGGGTGCGCACGGTGTTCGGGTGAGGTCCGGGTGAACCTCCTGGTCCGCGGCGCGCTGGTCGTCGACGGCACCGGAGCTCCCGCGCGGCAGGGCGATGCGCTCGTCGTCGACGGTCGCATCGCCGCGCTCGGCGACGTCGGGACGACCGCGGGAGCCCGCACCCTGGACGCCGGCGGGCTCGTCCTGGCGCCGGGTTTCATCGACATGCACGCCCACTCCGACCTCGCGGTGCTCACCGATCCCGCGCACCTGGCCAAGACGACCCAGGGCGTCACGACCGAGGTCGTCGGGCAGGACGGCCTGAGCTACGCGCCCGTCGACGACGTCGCGCTGGAGGTGCTGCGGGAACAGCTCGCCGGCTGGAACGGCGTTCCGGACCTGGACTGGTCCTGGCGCAGCGTCGGGGAGTACCTCGACCGCGTCGACCGCGGCGCGGCCGTCAACGTCGCCTACCTGGTGCCGCAGGGAACCGTGCGGATGGTGGTCGTGGGCTCCGACGACCGTCCCGCGAGCGGTGCGGAACTGCAGCGGATGCGCGAGCTGGTCGCGGCGGGGATGCGCGACGGCGCGTTCGGGATGTCCAGCGGGCTCACGTACACGCCGGGGATGTTCGCCGGCACCGACGAACTCGTCGCGTTGTGCGAGGTGGTGGCGCAGTTCGGCGGTTTCTACGCCCCGCACCAGCGCTCCTACGGTCGCGGTGCGCTCCAGGCGTACGCCGAGGTGGTCGAGGTCGCGCGCCGCTCGGGCGCCGCGCTGCACCTCACGCACGCCACGATGAACTTCGGCGTCAACGCCGGCCGGGCCGGGGAGTTCCTCGCCCTCGTCGACGCGGCGCTGGCCGACGGGATCGACGTCACGCTGGACACCTACCCCTACCTGCCGGGGTCCACGACGCTGGCCGCCGTGCTGCCGAGCTGGGCCTCGGCGGGTGGTCCGGCGCAGACCCTGCGCCGGCTGGAGGATCCCGAGGCGTTGCGGCGCATCCGGTACGCCCTGGAGGTCGAGGGTTCCGACGGGTGCCACGGCGTGGTCGCCGAGTGGGAGACGTTGCAGGTCTCCGGTGTGCGGAACCCGGCGCTGGCCGACCTCGTCGGCTCGACCATCGCCGAGCTGGCCGGTGCGGGCGACCCCTTCGCGGTGTTCGTCGACGTGCTGCGCCGCGACCGGCTCGGGACGACGATCCTGCAGCACGTCGGCCACGAGGAGAACGTGCGCGCCATCATGACCCACCCGGTCCACACGGGCGGCAGCGACGGGCTGCTCGTCGGGGCCAGACCCCACCCGCGCGCCTGGGGGACGTTCCCGCACTACCTGGGCCACTACGTCCGCGAGGAGGGTGTGCTGGGGCTGGCGGAGTGCGTCGCCCACCTGACGTCGCGGCCGGCCCGCCGGCTGGGGCTGACCGACCGCGGCGTGCTCCGGCCCGGGGCGGTCGCCGACCTCGTGCTGTTCGACCCCGCGACGGTCGCGGCGGGGGCGAGCTTCGCCGAGCCGAGGCGGCAGGCCGTGGGGGTTCCGCACGTGGTCGTGGGCGGGGTGCCGGTGGTGGCCGACGGGGTCCGGACGGACGCGGTGCCGGGGCGGGCGTTGCGGTCGGCAGCGGGGAGCCGTCACGGGTAGCCCGTCGGTGGCGCGCGTCCCGCGTCGCGGCGTCCGTCGTCGGACTCGCCGAAGGCAGTCATGCTTGATCACAGGAGTGCTTGATCACGATCGGGGTGCTGCGCTGCAGTGCACCCTCGGTGATCAAGCACTCCTGTGATCAAGCACAACTGCGGAGAGTCGTCGCGCCGTCGGGTGGCCAGCTTCCCCCCGCGACCTCAGCCACTGCGGGGAGGGGAGGCTCCGGCCCAGCGGGCCAGGAACTCCTCGATGCGCCGCGAGTGCGCGCCGCGCCAGTAGACCCGCGAGCAGGCCGTGCACCGGGAGAACTCCGCGTACGAACGGCGAGTCCCCTCCGGCACCTCGCCGGCGACCTCCCCCGGGGCCGCCGGCCGCAGCACGCCGCCGCACGCCGTGCAGCGGGTCAGCGGCGCGAGTTCGGGCCGGAACCGGTCGAGGACGTCCTGGAGCTGCGCGTCGGCGCCGGCGGCCCGGACCAGTGCCCCGTGCCGCACCGACCGGCGCAGCAGCAACCCGCGGTCGGCGGTCAGCAGCACCCGGTCCTCGTCGCCCGAGCGGGCGGCGAGGGTGGCGTCGTCCGCGTCGGGGGACCAGGACACGTCCAGCCCCAGCAGACGCAGGCCGCGGGCCAGCGAGCCGAGGTGGACGTCGAGCAGGAACCCTCCCGCCGGCACCGGCTGCGGGCGCACGACCGGTGGGACGTGCACGGCCGAACCGTCCGGCGGACGGGTCGCGGGGCCGGCGGCCGAGCCGTCGAGCAGCAGCGTCCCCACCTCGGTCAGCGGGATCCCGGCCGCCTGCACGACGTGGCCGAGCGTGGCGTGCGCCTCGTGCGGCACCTCCAGCCGCCCCTCGCGCCGGGCGCGGCGCGGGAGCAGCCCGGCGAGCGCCGCGTCGGCGGTCAGGACGAGCGTGGCAGCTCCAGGGCGGCCTCGGGCCGGTGCACCCCGCGCGGCCGGTAGCCCAGGACGTCGGAGAACCCGGTCAGGTCGGCGAGCAGCCAGACGATCGCCAGCCACATCTCGGTGCCCTGCAGGCCCGGTTCGCGGCCCACGGCGAAGCTGAAACCCTGTCCGTCCCGCCACGTCCGCAGAGCGTCGGCGAGCAGCCCGCGGGACAGCTCGACGACCTCCTCGCGGCGGTGCGCCGTCTGCCTGCCCGCCAGCCACAGGGGGTGGGCGACGTCGAGGACGTTGCAGGCGTTGCGGCGCTCGGGGGCGAAGAGCCGCCGGTCGCAGGCGTGGGCCAGGACGGTGTCGACGAGGCGTTCGGGGTGGGGGATCGGCACGCCGAACTGGGCGAACGTCCCACGGCTGGCGCGGTAGAACCCGTTGACGACCTGCAGCATCCCCTCCCCGGGCGGTGGGGTTCCCCAGGCGCCGGTGCGGGGGTCGGCGTGCACGGTCAGCCAGCCGAACAGCGCCTCGAGGGTTCCGGGGACGCCGTCGAGGCCGCGGGCCAGGTTCCACCGGAAGGCGGTGCCGGCCGCGTCCACCCAGCTGCCGGCGCTCCACGCGCGGGTCGTCCACGGCAACGCCTGGAGGTTGTCCAGCAGTTCGGGCGCCGTCATCCGCGCGAAGAACCCGACCGGGTGCCGGAACCGCTCACCGAACACGTCGAGCGCGTACCCGACGGACAGCAGGTGGTACAGGACGTTCCCGTCCTGCGGATCGACCCCGGGCACGGGCAGGCCGTCGGGTCCGAACACCGGCACGAGTCCCGTGTCGGGGTCCTGCAGGTCCAGCAGCCGGAACAGCTGCTCGTCGCGTGGCAACTGCGGGGGAGCGTCGTCGAGCAGGTACGCGGCGATCTCCAGCGCGTCGCACTGGGCGCGGACCGTCGGCCCGGCGCCAGGGGCGTCGGTGAACTGCCCCCCGGGCAGCGAAGGGTTCCAGGAGCGGGCCAGGACGTCGCCGGCCTGCGAGCGCGCCCGTGCCTCGAACGTCTGCAGGTCCCGGGCCAGGTCGTCGCCCGCCCCGGCCGGCGGAACCCGCCAGCGGATGCGGCGGGCGGGGTTCCCGCCGACGATCGCCCCGGCCGGTACGTCCTTGGTGACGACGGCGCCGGCGGCCAGCACGGCGTGGTCGCCGACGCTGACGCCGTCGAGGACGACGACGTGGGAGCCGATCCAGACGTCGTCGCCGACGACGATCCCGCGCGAGGACAGCGGCTGGCGGAACACCTCGGTCCCCGGTTCCATCCCGTGGTTGAAGCCGAGCAGCGAGGAGTGCGCGCCGATGCGGACGCCGTCGCCGCACCGCACCGAGCCGCGCACCACGGCGGACACGTTCACGGTGGAGTCGGCACCGAGCGAGACGGTGCCGCTGAGGTAGGCCTGGGCGGCGACGTAGCTGCGGTCGCCCAGGGTCAGGTCCTCGGTCTCCACGGCCGCGAAGGGGCTGACGTAGCAGTCCTGCCCCAGCGACCAGCCCGGGTGCGTCGCGACGTACGCGCGCTGCTCGGCGCGTTCACGGTCACCGGCCTCCCGGCGGAACCGCCAGGGTTCGACGTCGAACCCGTGGGCCCCCTGCGCGCCGTGCGTTCGAAGATCGTCGTCGATCGTCACCGCTCGTCCCTCCTGGATCGGAAAGCGCTTGCCGTCACGGTAGCACCACAGTGCGACCATTGACAGGCAAGTACGCACTTGCCTAACGTCGGGGCCGGTGGACGACGTGTTCAAGGCGCTGGCGGATCCGACCCGCCGCGCGATCCTCGACGAGCTGACCGAGCGCAGCGGTCAGACCCTCTTCGAGCTGCGGGTGCGGCTGATCGAGAAGCACGGTTCGGGGTCCTCCCGGCAGGCGGTCTCCCAGCACCTCGCGGTCCTGCAGGAGGTCGGCCTCGTCGTGGCCCGCCGGGAGGGCCGGTACACCTTCCTGGACCTGGACACCTCGCCGCTGCGCCGTTTCCTGCAGGACGTCGAGCAGAGGTGGAGACCGTTGTGAAGATCGCGTACACGAGCGTGTTCGTGCAGGACCAGGACAAGGCCCTGGCCTTCTACACGGAGGTCCTGGGCTTCGTGAAGAAGGTCGAGGTGCCGGTGGGGGAGCACCGCTGGCTCACGGTCGTCTCGCCGGAGGACCCCGACGGCGTGGAGCTGGTGCTGGAGCCGCGCGAGCACCCGGTGGCCATCGCCTACACCGAGGGACTCGTCGCGGACGGCATCCCGGCGACGGCGTTCGTCGTGGACGACTGCGCGCAGGAGGCCGCCCGGCTGGCCGCGCTCGGGGTGGTCTTCACCCAGCCGGCGAGGGCCGTGGGGCCGGTCACGACCGCGGTCTTCGACGACACGGTCGGCAACCTGCTCCAGATCCAGTCGATGAACGACTAGGCCGCGAGCGCTTCACTTCCGACAGGTAGCGATATATCGTCGAGGCATCGCGAGACATCGGGTCTCGGGAGGCACACGGAGGTGGAGCATGAGAGGCAACCGGTACACGGGTCCCTGGGGTGGTCACTGGGAGCACGCCAAGGGCCACCACCCGGGACCCGGCGGGCCCTTCGGGCAGTTCGCGCGCGAGTTCGGGCAGAACTTCGGCTTCGACGTCCCCGGCTGGCCCTTCGAGGGGCGTGGTCCCCGCGGTTTCGGCCGGGGCGGGGGCCGTCGCCAGCGCGGCGACGTCCGCGCCGCGGTGCTCGTCCTGCTGGCCGAGGGGCCCAGCAACGGCTACCGCATCATCGGCGAGGTCACCCGGCGCAGCGAGGGGGAGTGGAAGCCGAGTCCCGGCTCGGTCTACCCGACCCTGCAGCAGTTGCAGGACGAGGGGCTCGTCGCGGCCGACCCCGCCGACCCCAAGCAGTTCACGCTGACCGACGAGGGCCGGCGCTACGTCGAGCAGGAGTACGGCGACACCCCGCCGCCGTGGGAGAACCTCGGTGGCGGCGGCCCGGACCGCGAGCGCCTGCACGAGTTCCGCCGGCAGATCGCGGCGCTGGCCATGACGTACCGGCAGATCGAGGTGTCCGGGCGTCCGGGCGACGTGCGGCGGGCGAGCGACGTCCTGGAGAAGGCCCGCCGCGACCTCGTGGCGATCCTGGCCGAAGACCTCAGGGAAACGCCCGAAGGGTGACCCGCCAGGTCGCCACCACCGGGCTCTCGGCGTGCACGAGGTGCAGCTGCTGCCGGCCGTCGGCGCGCAACGCGTCCGGCAGCAGCTCGGCCCGCACCGCGAGGTTGGCCACCACGTCGTGGGTACCGTCCCGCTCGACGCCGCGGACCGGCGCGGTGCTGGCCCAGGCGCCCTGGCGGTGGTGCCGCACGTGCTCGGTGATCCACCCCGGGCCGACGCCCGTGGTGCAGGTCGTCGTCAGCACGACGGTCGAGCGCGGGGCCGCGATCGTGCGGGCCAGTCCGGTGCCGGTCAGCTGCCGCAGCTCGTCCGCGCTGCTCGCGCCGTGGTGGTGGTCGACGGTGAGGTCCACGTCGTCGAGCAGGTCCACCAGCGGGGTCCAGCTGGCCAGGACGGGAACCAGCGCGGTGGGGTCCGCCGACGTCGAGACGACCAGCGTGGTGGGGATCCCGGCCGCCGACGCCTCGTCCGCGGCCGCGACGAGGTGCTCCAGGCACGGCTCCACCGACGGCAGGTCCGCGGGCAGCACGGGCAGCACGGCGTAGGCCCGGGTCACCTGCACGACTGACCGCCCTCCACCGTCTGTGATGATCTGTCTACTGACAGTTTCGGTACTGGTCAAGCGGAAGAGCCTGCAGCGTGCCCACGCGGTGGCCGCCGCCCAGCACGGGCTGCGTCGCGAACGGTTGCAGCGCAACCTCGTCCACGCCCAGCAACGCCAGACCGGCACTGGCCAGCGGCAGCCGGGCCCGGTCGCCCCCGTCGGCGATCTTCAGCGCCAGCGCGCCCGCGCCGGTCAGCCCCGCGATCTGCACCGACTCGTAGCCGTCCTTGGCCGCCAGCCCCGGCACCGCGCGGACCAGGTCCGCGCTCGCCCGCCCGCGCCCGGCCACCAGGCCGGGGTGCTCGCGCAGCGCCGCGGCCACCTGACCCTCCGGGGACGCCGGATCGGCGCTCACCAGCCGCAGCGTCGCGCGGGCCAGGCCCAGGACGGAGACCGCGAACAGCGGCGCACCGCAGCCGTCGGTCGTGACGGCCGCGACCGGCTCGCCGGTGAACTCCTCGATCGTCGCCGCGACCGCGCGCTGCAGCGGGTGGTCGACCTCGAGGTAGCCGGCGGTCTCCCAGCCGTTGAGCCGGCACGTCGTGAGCATCGCGGCGTGCTTGCCCGAGCAGTTCTGCGCGACCTGCTCCGGGCCCCGCCCGCTGGCCAGCCACCGCGCGCGTTCGGGCTCGCCCAGCGGCAGGTCGGCGACGTTGCGCAGGTCCCGCAGGCCGGCGCCGGTCAGCTCCAGGATGCGGTGCACCCGGGACAGGTGCTCCGGGCCGCCGGAGTGGCTGGCCGTCGCCAGCGCGAGCAGGTCCGGCGGCAGCTGCAGCCCGTGCCGCAGCATCGCCACGGCCTGCAGCGGTTTCAGCGCCGAGCGCGGGTAGAACGGCGCGGCGACGTCGCCGACGAGGGCCAGCGGTCCGCCCGCGGCGTCCAGCACGGCCATCGACCCGTGGTGGACGCCCTCGACGAGCCCACCTCGTTCCAGGGTCACGACGGGAACGTGGGCGGGGAGGTTCAGCACGCCCGTCAGGGTACGAGGCGCGCACTCACCCCTTGCGCTTGACGTGGCGTCAACTCCTACGGTCCTTCCCGTGGCCGACGGTGTGCGGGAGTGGACGATCCACGAGGTGGCGAAGGCCACCGGGACGACCAGCCGGACGTTGCGGCACTACGCCGACGTCGGGCTGCTCACCCCGAGCCGCACGGGGGCCGGCGGATACCGGTACTACGACGAGGCGGGGTTGCGGCGGCTGCAGCGGATCCTGCTGCTGCGCGACCTCGGCCTGGGCCTGCAGGCGATCGGTGACGTCCTCGCCGCGCGGGTCGAGGAGGAGGCCGCGCTCGCGACGCACCTGGAACTGCTGCAGGCCGAGGCGGCCCGCATCGGCCGGCTCGTGGAGTCGGTGCGCACGACGCTGGAGAAGACCAGGAGAGGACAGGAGCTGGAGATGGGCGAGATGTTCGACGGTTTCGACGGCAGCGAGCACGAGGAGGAGGTCGTGCAGCGCTGGGGCCGCGAGGCCTACGAGGACGGGCAGCGCACGTGGCGCGAGCTGGGGGAGGACGGCCGCCGGGCGCACCTGGCCGAGCACGAGGCGATCGGGTCGGCCCTGGCCGCGGCGGCCGCCCGCGGGGACGCCGTCGAGGACGACGCGGTGCAGGAGCTGGTCCGGCGGCACCACGCCTGGGTGTCGAGGTTCTGGACCCCGGACGCCTCGGCCTACCGCGGCCTGGTCCAGACGTACGTCGACGACGAGCGGTTCCGGGCGACGTACGACGGCTTCGGACCCGGGACGGCGCAGTTCCTGCGCCGGGCCGCGGACGTGTTCGCGCAGCGTGCGCTGAGCTGACACCCGCCGGTCACCTGGTGCTGGGCCGCCGTGTCGGTGGCCGGGTGCACAGTCGGAGGATGAGCGAGACGGGACTGGGCACAGGCGCCGGAGTGCGTGCCGAACGGCTGGAGCTGGGTGGACGGGCGGGCTTCGACCCGCGTTTCCTGGCGCCGGGGCCGTGGGTTCCGCTGCCCGTGCCGCTCGACGGGGCCGAGGTGACCGTCCTGCCGTACACGCACTTCTCGATCGTGCAGCGCCTCGACCGCCGGCTGGCGGCCGCGACCGTGGTGGCGATCGACGGGGCCCGCCTGGTCGACGTCGAGCGCGGCGGTGACCGGTGGTTCCTCGACCCGAGGCTGGGACCGGACGAGCAGGCGGGCAACGAGCTGTACGCCCGCAACGACTTCGACCGGGGGCACCTCGTGCGGCGCCGGGACCCCGGCTGGGGGCCGGAGGCCCACGCGGCCAACGCGGACACGTTCTCCTACGCCAACGCCGCGCCGCAGGCGTCCCGGTTCAACCAGTCGATGGAGCTGTGGCTCGGACTGGAGGACCACGTCCTGGCCCACGCCCGGCAGTGGGACCAGCGTCTGGTGGTCGTGACCGGGCCGGTGTTCGCCGAGGACGACCCGGAGTACCGCGGGGTCCGCATCCCGCAACGCTTCTACAAGATCGCGGCCTACCTGCTGCCGCAGCCGGCCGACCTCGACCCCGACCAGGAGGTGTCGGTGCTGGCCAGCGCGGGGTTCGTCCTGGACCAGACACCGCTGGTCGAGGAGATCGTCGGCGGGACGCGCCCCCAGGGGGCGCCCGAGCTCGGCGGGTTCCGCACGTTCCAGGTGCCGGTCGCCGACATCGGCGACCTCACCGCCCTGGACCTCGGTCCGCTGGTGGCGGCGGACCGGCTGCCGGGGCTGGTCCCCGCGGCCGCCGGGGAGGACGCGCCGGCGTGGCGGTCGATCGGTGGGGCGGCGGACCTGCTGCTCTGATGGGGGCGTGACTGCTGAGTGGTGGGAGCGCGGCCGGGCGGCGGAGACGGCGCAGGCGCGCGCGATGCTGCGTGAGTTCGTGGCCGAACTGCAGCGGCGCGGGATCGCCCCGGAGACGTTGAGGGCCCGCGCGGGTTCGGCGCGGTACCGCACCGACGTCGTCGGCTGGTACCTGCGCGCCAACGGGTCGCTGGGGGTCGACGGGGCGGGGGAGTACTACGTCCTGGACGTCGCACCGAGCCTGCTCGGACGGTTCCGCGGGATCCACCTGGACCCCGCGGAACCGCCGTTGCAGATCGGCCGCGGCGCCCGCGATGGGGAGTCGGTCGAGCTGGCCGAACTCCTGCGCCGGCGCCTGGCCGAGGTGTGATCAGGCCTTGCGGAACTGCACGACCGCCCAGCTGAGCGGGGGCAGGACGACCGTCGCCAGACCCTCGGTGACGGTGACGTCGTCGAGGGTGCGCAGCCCGACGGCGGAGTGGTTCTCGAGGTTGGTCGTGTGCCGGTCCTGGCCCTCGGCCGCGGCGAGGTACTTGGCGTTGACCACGCGGTCGACGCCGAAACCGCGCAGCGGCACCTCCACCGAGGCGGAGTCGGCCTGGTCGCGGTTGGCCAGGAACACCGTGAGGGTCTCGTCGTCGTAGGTGGCCGAGGCGTCCACGACGTCGACGGCGTCGAACTTCGCGGTCTCGTACTTGTCCGACGTCGTGACGACCTGCAGCACGTTCCCGGTGGCCAGGCGGCGCACCTGCTCGAACGGGTGGGCGATGGTCTGCTTCCACGCCTCCCCGCCCGGCTCGCTGCGCAGCAGGCCGATGACGTTGACCAGCTGGGCCTGGGCGCCGATGTGGACGCGGTCGGCGTGCCGCAGCAGCGAGTTCAGCAGGGTGCCGACGACGACGGCGTCGGTGATGGAGTACTCGTCCTCGATGACGCGCGGGGCGACGTCCCACGGTTCCACGCCCGGGCCGTGGTGCGGCTTGGTCTGGTACCAGACGTTCCACTCGTCGAAGCTCAGGTTGATCTTCTTGGTGTGCTTGCCCTTGGCGCGCACGGCGTCCGCGGTCGCGACGACCTGGTCGATGAACAGGTCCATGTCGACCGCGGAGGCCAGGAAGCTGGCGGCGTCACCGTCGTGCTCCTGGTAGTAGGCGTGCAGCGAGACGTAGTCGACGGCGTGGTACGACAGTTCCAGGACGGTCTGCTCCCACGCGCCGAACGTCGGCATCGAGCGGCTGGAGGAACCCACCGCGACGAGTTCGATGTCCGGGTCGATCGACCGCATGGCCATGCCGGTCTCGGCGGCCAGCCGGCCGTACTCGGCGGCCGTCTTGTGGCCGGTCTGCCAGGGGCCGTCGAGTTCGTTGCCCAGGCACCACAACTTGATGCCGAACGGATCCTTGGAGCCGTGCTGGACGCGCAGGTCGGAGTACTTCGTCCCCGAGGTGTGGTTGCTGTACTCCAGCAGGTCGCAGGCCTCCTGCAGGCCGCGGGTGCCGAGGTTGACGGCCATCATGGGCTCGGTGCCGACCTTGCGGGCCCAGGCGTCGAACTCGGCGAGACCGAACTGGTTGGTCTCCACCGATCGCCAGGCGCGGTCGATGCGGCGGGGACGCTCCTCGCGCGGGCCGACGGAGTCCTCCCACTCGAAACCGGAGACGAAGTTGCCGCCGGGGTAGCGGACCACGGTGGGGCCCAGTTCCTTCGTCAGTTCCAGGACGTCGGTGCGCAGACCGTCCTCGTCGGCGCTGGGGTGGTCGGGTTCGAAGATGCCGGTGTAGACGCAGCGGCCCATGTGCTCGACGAACGAGCCGAACAGCCGGCGCGGGACCGGACCCACGGTGAAGGCGGGGTCGAGGGCGAGGCGAGCGGTGCGCACGAGGTTCTCTCCTGGTGAGGCGTCACGGCGGTGTGATGGTGGGAGGGCTTGCAACGTTGGAAGCAGTCAACGCGAAAGGCGGGGCGACGTCAAGGCTCCGGCCCGACCTTCGGTGGCACAATGCCCCGGTGCCCCAAGACACCGCGCGGCGAGCCGCTTCCCGCCCGACGACGTTGCGGGACGTCGCCTCGGCCGCCGGGGTGTCCATCAAGACGGTGTCCAACGTCGTCAACGACCACCCGCACGTGCGCCCCGAGATGCGGGCGCGGGTCAAGGCCGTCATCGCCGAGCTCGACTACCGGCCCAACGGGATCGGCCGCCAGCTGCGGCAGGGGCGCACGGGGCTGGTGGCGTTGGCCCTGCCCGACCTGACCAGCCCGTTCTACGGCGAGCTCGCCTCGGCGCTGGTGAACGCGGCGCGCGAGCGGGGCATCACGCTGCTGGTGGAGCAGACCGACGGCGACCTGGACCGCGAGCGCGAGGTGGCCGCCGGGTTCCCGGTGCGCCTGGTGGACGGTCTCGTCTTCGCCCCGCAGAGCATGCCCATCGGGGAACTGGCGCAACGGCGCGACAGCACGCCGGCCGTGCTCATCGGGGAGTACGGCGAGGGGTCGGGTTTCGACCGGGTCACGATCGACTCGGTCGACCTGGGCGACACCGCCGTCCGGCACCTGCTGGAGAGCGGCCGTCGCACGGTCGCGTTCATCGGCGACAAGGCGCGGACCGCGGACCGCCCGCCCGTCGTCGCCCAGCGGGTGGAGGGGTACCGGAAGGCGTTGCGGCGCGCCAAGGTCAAGTTCGATCCCGCGTTGCTGTGGCCGGTGCCGGAGTGGGAGCGCCAGCACGGTTACGAGGCGACCCTGGCGCTGATGGCCGCCCGGCCCGACGTCGACGCGATCTTCGCGGCCAACGACCTGCTCGCCTTCGGGGCGCTGCACGCGTTGCGGCGGCTGGGGCTGCGGTCGCAGGACGTCGCGGTCGTCGGTGTGGACGACGTGGAGCAGGCGCAGTACTCCTCGCCGACCCTCACGTCGATCGCGCTGGACCGCTCGGAGATGGCAGACCTGGCGCTGCGCCTGCTGGCCGACCGGCTGGCCGGCCACGACGGCCCCGAGCGCCTGCTGACGGTCTCGGGTCGTCTCGTGGTCCGGGAGAGCAGCGGCGGCTGACCGCCGGAACCTCCTTCGCGGTACCTGTTGACGTTTCCCGTTGACTACGTAGACACTCGGTGTTGACAAGGTAGTCAACGCACCAGACGAGGAGGTCCCGTGGCCGACCGCCGCCCCGCCGGCGTCGAAGTCGCCCGCCTCGCGGGCGTCTCGCAGAAGACGGTCTCCCGCGTCGTCAACGGCGAGCCGCACGTGTCCGCCGACGTGCGCGACCGCGTCCTGCGCGCCGCCGAGGAGCTCGGCTACCGCCCCAACCCCGCCGCCCGCGCCCTGCTCACCGGCCGCAACCGGCGGGTGGGCGTCGTCTGGTCCGGCCGTGACCTGTACGGGCCGGCGCAGGGGCTCGTGGCCCTCGAGCACGCCGCCCGGGCCCGCGGCTACTCGATCAGCCTGACCGCCGCCGGCCCGTCGGGGGACGTCACCGCCGCGGTGGAGTCCCTGCTGGCGCAGGGCGTCGACGGGGTCCTCATCGACGAACCCGTCGACGACCACCCGTTGCTGCGCCACCCCGCCCCGGTGCCGGTGCTCACGACGGGGCACGGCCCCGACGTCGAGGGGCACGACTGGGTCGCCGCGGTGGGCGCCGCGGTGCGGCACCTGCTCGGCCTGGGCCACCGCACCGTCCACCACGTCGGCGGGCCCGTCGACTGGTGGACCTCGCGGGACCGCGCGCGCGGCTGGCGCGAGGCGCTGCTGGACGCCGGCCGCGAGGTGCCCGAACCCCTGACCGGTGACTGGACCGCGGCCTCGGGGTACCGCGCCGGGGTCCGACTGCTGGACGACCCCACGGTCACCGCCGTGTTCTGCGCCAACGACGAGATGGCCATCGGCCTCGTCCGCGCCTGGGTCGAGGCCGGTCGCCGGGTTCCGCAGGACCTGTCCGTCGTCGGCCTCGACGACATCCCCGCCGCCGAGTTCGTCAACCCGCCGCTGACCACGATCCGGCAGGACTTCCAGCTCGCGGCCGACCTGGCCCTGACCCGCCTGGTGGACCGCATCGAGGGCCGGGACGCCCCGCCGCGGCCCACGCGCTCCGTGCCCTCGCTCGTGGTGCGGGGCTCGACGGCACCACCTTCCTGAAGACCCGAACGAGGAGTTGGAGAGGACAACGATGTCGCCCTCGAGATTGAGCCGGCGCGACGCGCTGCGGCTGGCCGGAACCGGCGCGGGCGCCGCCTTCCTGGCCGCCTGCGGATCCGGGCCGGCCGCCCCCGTGACGTCCGGGAACGTCACGCTCGACTTCTGGACCCACGACGAGGGGTACCAGACGTTCTTCGAGCGCGGGATCCCCGCCGCCGACGCGGCGACGAGCTTCCGCTACGCCATGGACACCACGCGCGCCGGTGCGCAGGACCTCATCACGAAACTGCTGGCCCAGGCCGTCGCCGAACGCGGCAAACCCGACGTCATCGGCATCGAGATCGGCCAGTTCGCCCGGTTGCAGCGCGGGGACCTGGCCGAGCGGTTGCTGTTCGACTGGACCGATCGTGTCGCCGACCTCGGCGACGACCTCATCGCCGCGCGCAAGGCCCCTTACACCAAGGACGGCAAGCTCTACGCGCTCGATTCCGACACCCCGATGACGGTGTACTACTACCGCGACGACCTGTTCGCGAAGTACGGACTGCCGACCGACGTCGGCAGCTGGGACGAGCTCGCGCAGGTCGGGGCCCGGGCCGCCGAGCAGCACGGGGTCTCCCTGGGCGTGCTGGCCGCCGGCAGCGACCTCGGGCAGATCGTCCAGGGTTACCAGATGCTGCTGCTGCAACGCGGTGGCCGCTTCTTCGACGAGGACGAGAACCTCGTCCTGGACTCCCCGGAGGCCGTCGAGGTGCTGCAGTTCGTCGTCGACGGGCTGGAGTCGGGGTTCATCACCACGGTCAACGACTTCTACGGCGCCAGCATGCAGGCCGGGCTGAAGTCGGAGAAGATCGCAGGCCTGTGGATGGCCAGCTGGTACTCCGCCTTCGGGCTGAAGCCCAACGTCCCCGAGCAGTCCGGAGCCTGGCGGTTGAGGGCCATGCCCGCCTGGTCCGGCGGTGGTTTCGCCACGGCCGTCGGCGGCGGAACGGGATTCGCGGCGATCGTCGAGGAGGCCAACACGCAGGCCGCGGCCGACTTCATCGCCTCCACCTGGATCACCCACGAGGGACAGGTGCGGCGCTTCCAGGAACTGACCTACCTGCCGACCCTGCGGTCGGTCTTCGACTCACCCGAACTCGAGGTCGCCGACGAGTACTTCGGTGGCCAGCAGCTCATCGACGTCTACCGGACGCTCGTCGACGACGTCCCGGAGTACTACCAGAGTCCCGACGTGTCCATCCTCAACGACGTCCTCTCCGGCTACCTCGTGAGCGCCTACCGCGGGGACCTGACCCCCGCGCAGGCGATCAAGGGTGCGGTCGAGGACTTCACCAACCAGGCAGGGAGGTGAGCGACGTGGCGACGACGCAGCGAGTGTCCGCCCCGGTCCTCAGCGGTACCCGGGGCCAGACCGGCACGGTGACCGGCACCAAGGCGCCCTACGCCTTCATCGCCCCGTTCTACGTGCTGTTCGTCCTGTTCATGGTCGTGCCGATCCTGGCCTCGCTGTACCTCAGCACGACCAGCTGGGTCGGGCTCGGGACCCCCGAGTTCGTCGGCCTGCGCAACTACGCGAACCTGCTCACCGACTCCAGCTTCCACAAGGCGCTGGCCAACACCCTCGTCTACGTCGCTGTCGCGGTGGTCGTCATCGTGCCGGTGTCGCTGCTGCTGGCAACGGCGCTGAACGCCAGGGGGCTGCGAGCGCGCGACGCGTTCCGGGTCACCTACTTCGTGCCGATGGTCGTCTCGCCCATCATCGTGGCGCTCATCTTCAGCCTCGTGTTCGACCGGAACTACGGGCTGGCCAACTCGGTGCTGCAGGCGTTGTTCGGCATCGGTGGCGTCGACTGGCTGGGGGAACCGGCGATCGCCAAGGTCGCCATCTCCCTGGTCATGCTGTGGCGCTGGGCCGGGTACCTGACGATCTTCTTCCTGGCCGGTCTGCAGAACGTTCCGAAGGACCTGTACGAGGCGGCCGCGCTGGACGGTGCGGGCTGGTGGCGCAGCTTCACCTCGGTGACGCTGCCCGCGCTCAAACCGGTCACGGCGTTCGTCACCGTCACCTCCTTCATCTCCGCCGCGCAGATCTTCGACGAGCCGTTCCTGCTGACCCGCGGCGGTCCCAGCGACCAGACCCTGTCGGTCGCGATGTTCATCTACCGCGCCGCCTTCGAGCGGCAGCAGTTCGGCTACGCGGCCGCGGCCGGGGTCGTGCTGTTCGTCGTCGTGTTCCTCGTCAGCCAGGGGTTCAACCGGCTGCTGGGCATCGGGAGGACCTCGTGAGCACCACCACCGTGAACCGTCCCGTCGGCCAGTCGCGGGTGACCGTCCGGCGCCCCCGGCCCAGCGCCGGGCGGGTGCTGCTGTACGTCACGCTGACCGTGCTCGCGCTCGCCTTCCTGGCCCCGTTGCTGTGGGCGCTGTCCGGGTCGTTCAAGGACCGGGGCGACATCTTCGCGGTCCCGGTCCAGCTCCTGCCGAGCGACCCGACGCTGGAGAACTACCGGAACCTGCTGACCACCCAGCCGTTCTGGGCGTGGTTCGGCGTCAGCACCACCGTGGCCGTCGTCGCCACCGTCGTGTCGGTGTTCGTCTGCGCCATGGCCGGGTTCGGCTTCGCCAAGTACACCTTCCGCGGCAAGCGGCTGCTGTTCTCGATCATGTTCAGCTCGCTGTCGATCCCGTTCGCGGTGATCCTCGTGCCGCTGTTCGTCCTGCTGGTCAAGGCCGGGCTGGGCAACCCCTGGTTCGCGCTCATCGTGCCGTGGGTGGCGCCCGCCTTCGGCATCTTCATGATGCAGCAGTACATCGTGCAGTCCGTGCCCGACGACGTCCTGGAGGCCGCCCGCATCGACGGCTGCAGCGAGATGCGGACGTTCCTGACCATCGTCCTGCCGCTGCTGCGGCCCTCGCTGGGCGCCCTGGCGGTGTGGACGTTCCTGCAGAGCTACAACAGCTTCCTGTGGCCGCTGGTCATCGTCTCCGACATCGACCGGGCGACGATCCCGCTGGGCCTGCAGACGCTGTTCTTGTCCGAGAACCGTTCCTACGACCTCGTGCTGGCCGGCGCGGTGCTCGCCACCGTGCCGACGATCCTGGTCTTCCTGCTGCTGCGCAAGCAGTTGCTCGAAGGGCTGGCGGCCGGCGCGGTGAAGGGCTGACGTGTACACCTCCCCGGACCGCGTGCGCTTCGGCGCCGCCTACTACCACGAGTACCAGCCGGCGTACCAGGCCGCACCGACGTTGAAGGAGGACCTCGACCTCATGGTCGAGGCCGGCTTCACCGTCATCCGCGTCGGCGAGTCGGTGTGGTCGACGTGGGAACCCGAGAACGGCCGGTTCGACCTCGACTGGCTGCAGCCCGTCCTCGACGGTGCCCACGAACGCGGCATCGACGTCGTGCTCGGCACCCCGACCTACGCGGTGCCGCCGTGGCTGGCGCGGACCTACCCCGAGATCGCCGGGGAGACCGCGACGGGTGTGCGGATGGGGTGGGGGCAGCGGCAGGAGGTCGACTACACCCATCCCGCGTTCCGCTTCCATGCCGAACGGGTCGTCCGGGCCGTCGTGGCCCGCTACGCCGACCACCCCGCCGTCGTCGGGTTCCAGGTCGACAACGAACCCGGCATGCAGCTCTTCCACAACCACGGGGTGTTCCAGCGCTTCGTCGACCGGCTGCGCCGGCAGTACGGCGACGTCGAGACGCTCAACCGCGAGTGGGGCCTGGCCTACTGGTCGCACCGGCTGAGCGACTGGACCGACCTGTGGCGCCCGGACGGCAACGTCCAGCCGCAGTACGACCTGGCCTGGCGACGGTTCCAGGCGGAGCTGACGACCGAGTTCATCGGGTGGCAGGCCGACATCGTCCGCGAGTACGCCGGTGAGCAGCAGTTCGTCACCACCTGCATCGCCTACGACCGGCCCGGGGTCGAGGACGACGCGCTCACCGCCCGGCTCGACGTCACCGCGGGCAACCCGTACTACACGATGCAGGAGGGCCTTGAACTCCCGGCGCCGGCGCGGGAGCAGCAGGGCTGGACGACGAACGGCGTCTGGGCGCTGTACCAGTCCGCGGACCGGATGCGCTCGTCCCGGCAGGCCAACTTCCTGGTCACCGAGACCGACGCGCAGGCCATCGGCATGCCGTGGGTCAACCGGCCCGGGTTCGACGGGCAGTGGCGGCAGGCCGGGTGGGCGCTGGTCTCGCGCGGCGCCGACATGGTCGAGTACTGGCACTGGCACACGCTGCACTTCGGCGCCGAGACCTACTGGGGCGGCGTGCTGCCGCACTCGGGTCAGCCGGGAAGGGTGTTCGCCGAGATCGCCGCGCTCGGCGCGGAGTTCAAGGCCGCGGGCGCGCTGGTCACGGGCCTGCGACCGCACCACGACGTGACGCACGTGTACTCCAGCGACAGCAAGTGGTCGATGCAGGAGGCGCCGCCGCTGGCGACCGCGGACGGTGGCCCGGACCGGCGGGCCTACACCGGAATCACCGAGCCGTTCTACCGCGGGGCGTTCGAGGCCGGGGCACAGCAGCGTCTGCTGCACGTGAGCCAGCTCGGCGGGGACGGCGCCGGCGACCTCGAGGAGTTCGTGGCGCAGAACCCGGTGCTGGTCGCGGCGGGGTTCTACGTCGCCGACGACGACTCGCTGGACTTCCTGCGCCGCTACGCCCTGGCAGGTGGCCACCTCGTGCTCGGCCCGCGCACCGGGTACGGGGACACCGAGAACCGGGCCCGCGCCGCCCGGCAGCCCGCGGTGCTGTCCGAGGTCGCCGGGGTCTGGTACGACGAGTTCTCCAACCTCGTCCGCGACGTCCCCGTCACCGGGTTGCCCGGTACCGCGACGCGCTGGGCCGACGGGTTGCAGGTGCTCGAGGGGACAGAGGTGCTGGCGACCTACGAGGACCGGCACTACGGCCGGTGGCCCGCCGTGACCACGCGCGCCGCGGGCTCGGGGCGGGTGACGACCGTCGGCACGGTTCCGGACGCGACCCTGGCCCGCGCGGTGTTCGACCGGGTCCTCGCCGGGCTGGACACGTCGTGGCGGGGGACCTCGGGCACGGTCACGGCGACCTCGGCGACGGCCCGCGACTCCTCGACCGTCCGGTTCCTGCACAACTGGTCCTTCGATCCCGCGAGCGTGGAACTGCCCGTGGACGTTCGGGACGTGGTGAGCGGCGTGGAACTGGCCGCCGGGTCGGTGCTGGCACTCGGTGCGCACGACGTGCGGGTCCTCGTGGAGCTCTGACGTGTCACGGATCCTGCATCGAGACCCCGCTCCGGGCTTTCGACCCACCGTCTGAGCGTCTCGTTGCAGGATCCGTGTCACCGACGGGGTGGGCCGGCCGCGTGAACGCGCCGCACCTCCTGCAGGAACGTCTCACGTCGGAGGACCTCCACGGCCGGGAAACGGATGACCACGTACCCCTGTGGGTAGGCAGCCCGGTCGCGGCGCCGGTCGTTGGCGAACGCCTTCGACTCCCGGTGGTACTCGGAACCGTCGATCTCCACGACCAGCCAGCCGTCGACGAGGATGTCGATCCAGCCGACCTCGTCGATGAACACCTGGGTGTCGACCGCGAACCCGGCGAGGACGAGGAAGACCCGCGCCCACGATTCCGGCGGTGACATCGACCGGCCATCGACCAGGTCGAGCAACGCGCGAACGGGGTCGCTGGGGTGCAGCGACCTGCGGGCGGCGGCGAGCTCGGTCTGCGAGACCAGGTCGTGGTGCAGGGCGTGGTCGGCGATCGCCACCCCCTCATGGGCCTCGCAGCAACGCAGGCAGTCCAGCAGCGTCTGCAGAAGATCCGTGCGGCGGCCGTCGTGTGAGACCTCGCGGCGGTGGACGACGGTTCGCGGCCAGGTCCTCGTGGTTCCGCGCGATGCGGTGACGTGAACGGGCCGGGCGACGCCGAGCACCGGCAGGCCGCGATCCACCGCGGCCGAGGCGCAGGACAGGACGCCGTCCACCGCGGCGGCCGCGAGTGCCGCCGGATCGCAGTTCGGCAGGTGGTAGAGGCCCGCCTCCGGTCGCTCGACGAGGCCGGCGGCCACGGCGCGTTCGAGAGTTCGGCGGGGGACGCTCCGCAGGCGGCGGGTTCGGGCGGCGCCGCCGGCGCGGCGGAGGGTCTCCACGGGGTCCACCCGACGAGGGTGCCCCAGGTCGCGCCGAACCCCTCGGAGTTGTCCACAGGCCTCACGCGGGGCGGCGGCGCCCGGCCTTCTCGAACCCGGGGTGGGGACGGCGGCCGCCGTCGGCGGCGCTGAACGTCGTACCGGGCGGGACGATCTCGTCGATCCGGTCCAGCACGTCCTCGGGGACCGTGTAGTCGACCGCGCCGAGCTGGCTCTCCAGCTGCTCCATCGTCCGCGGGCCGATGATGGCGCTGGTGACGCCGGGGTGGCGCAGGGTGAAGGCGATGGCCAGGTGCACCAGGGACACGCCGGCCTCGTCGGCGAGCGCACCGAGGGCGTCGGCGGCCTCGAACTTGCGCTGGTTGGCCGGGTCGGACATGTCGTAGCGGGCGGGCATCCGCTGCGACCGGCTGCTGGTCGGGTGGTCGGCGCCCTTGCGGTACTTCCCGGACAGCCAGCCACCGGCCAGCGGCGACCACACGAGGGTGCCCATCCCGAACTGCTGCGTCACCGGCAGCAGTTCCTCCTCGATGCCGCGCACGAGCATCGAGTACGGCGGCTGTTCGGTGACGAAGCGTTCCCGGCCGCGTTCCTCCGCCACCCACTGCGACTCCACGACGAGCGAGGCGGGGAACGTCGAGGACCCGATGGCCAGGACCTTGCCGGCGCGGACCAGGTCGGTCAGCGCACCGAGGGTCTCGTCGATCGCGGTCGTGTAGTCGGGCCGGTGGATCTGGTACAGGTCGATGTGGTCGGTCTGCAGCCGGCGCAGGCTGTCCTCGACGGCACGCACGATCCACCGCCGGGAGTTGCCGGAGCGGTTGACGCCCTCGCCCATCTGGTTGTGCACCTTGGTGGCCAGGACGACCTCGTCGCGGCGACCGAGCAGGGCCTTGCCGACGATCTCTTCGCTCTCGCCCTGGGAGTAGACGTCCGCGGTGTCCACGAAGTTGATGCCCGCGTCGAGGGCGCGGTGGACGATCGCCACGGAGTCGTCGTGGTCGGGGTTGCCCCAGGCGCCGAACATCATCGCGCCGAGGCACAGTTCGCTGACCTGGATGCCCGTCGTGCCGAGCGTGCGCATCTGCATGGGCGCGACGCTACGACCAGTGGCACCATGCCGCGCGTGCGAGCCGTGCAGATCGAGAAGACCGGAGGGCCGGAGGTCCTCACCGTCGCCGACGTCGCCGCGCCCGAGCCCGGACCGGGGCAGGTCCTGGTGGACGTCGAGGCCGCGGGCGTCAACTACATCGACACCTACCGCCGCGGCGGGGTGTACCCCCTGCAGCTCCCGGCGGTGCTGGGCAGCGAGGGCGCCGGGCGGGTCGCCGGGTTCGGCGCCGGGGTGCGGGGTTTCGAGCTCGGGCAGCTGGTGGCCTGGAAGGAGGCGCCGGGCAGCTACGCCGAGCAGGTGCTCGTGCCCGCGGCCGAACTGGTGCCCGTTCCCGAAGGGGTGGACGCGCACACGGCGGCCGCCGTCCTGCTGCAGGGGCTGACGGCGCACTACCTGTGCACCGACACCTACCCCGTCACCGGGGGCACCTGGGCGCTGGTGCACGCCGGCGCCGGCGGGGTGGGACTGCTGCTGACGCAGATGCTGAAGCTGCGCGGGGCCATGGTCCTCACGACGACGTCGACGCCGGAGAAGGCCGAGCTGTCGCGCCGGGCCGGCGCCGACGAGGTCGTCGGGTACGCCGAGGCGACCGCGCGGGCGCGGGAGCTGACCGGCGGCCGTGGCGTCGACGTGGTCTACGACAGCGTCGGCAAGGACACCTTCGACGCCAGCCTGCAGGCGCTGCGGCCGCGCGGGCTGATGGTGCTGTTCGGCGGGTCCAGCGGGCAGGTGCCGCCGTTCGACGTCCAGCGGCTCAACACCGCGGGGTCGCTGTTCCTGACCCGGCCGACGCTGGGGTCCTACACGCAGACCCGGGAGGAACTGCTGGCGCGCACCGAGGAGGTGTTCGGCTGGATCGCGGCCGGCGACCTCGACGTGCGGGTCGGGCACACCTACCGGCTCGAGGACGTCCGGCGCGCCCACGAGGACCTCGAGGGCCGGCGCACGACCGGCAAGCTGCTGCTCATCCCGTAGTTCCCGACAGCACGCAGAACTCGTTGCCCTCCGGGTCGGCCAGGACGGTCCAGCTGACGCCGGTGCCCTGGCCGATGTCGACGTGCCGGGCGCCGGCGTCCCGGGCGTCGGCCAGCACCCGGTCGCGGCCCCGGCCGTGCGCGGTGGCGCGGACGTCGAGGTGCCAGCGGTTCTTCACGGTGTGCGGGGTGGAGGAGGCGACGAACTCCAGGTACGGCCCGCCCGCGCCGCGCAGCGCCGCCACCCGGGGCGAACTGCGCACGACGGACATCCCGGCCAGCGGGGACCAGAACCGCGCCTGCGCGGGCGGATCGGCGGCCAGGCAGACGATCGCGGCGACCCGGCCCGTGCCGTCGTACTCCGGCCGCGGGTCCAGGACGCAGAACTCGTTGTCCTCCGGATCGGCCAGCACGGCCCACGGCGCGTTCCCCTGACCGACGTCGACGCGGCGCGCGCCGAGGTCGAGGAGGAACTCGACCGTCTCGCGCTGGTCGGCGGGGGAGGAGGAGTCCAGGTCCAGGTGCACCCGGTTGGGGCCCTGCTTGGTGCCGGGGGCGTGCAGGAAGACCAGCTCGATCCCGGGCTCGCCCTCGGGGGGCACCACGTCGGTCTCGTCGGCGTCGGCGTAGCCCAGACGCCAGTCCAGGGCCTGGCGCCACCAGTGCGCCAGGCGGACCGGATCGTCGGCGTCCACGACGACGTTGACCAGGCGACTGTCCGGCCGGCTGTCCACGGTGAGGACGCTAGCGCGTCAGGAGGCGCCGCGGCCGGTCTCCTTCTGCAGTTCGTCGATGAGCTCGGAGGCACGGGCCTTGTCGAGGTCGTCGGGCAGGTCGCGGCCGGCCTCGCGGGCCAGCGTCTGCAGGTAGCTGCGCTGGGGTCCGGTCATCGGCTCGTCGCCGGTGACCCAGGTCTCGGGGTCCTTCTCGGCGCTCTGCGTGGGGTCGGAGGGCTGCTCGGGCGTCTGCTGTTCGCTCACGCAGCGACCGTACGACGGTCTTCGAACACCCGCTCGGCGAGGAGGCGGCGGACGGGCGGTCCGGGCGTCCCGGCCCCCGCCTAGACTCACGGCCATGACCCACGTCCTGTCCGCGGTGGCATGGCCCTACGCCAACGGCCCCCGTCACATCGGCCACGTCGCCGGCTTCGGCGTCCCCTCCGACGTGTTCAGCCGGTACATGCGGATGGCGGGTCACGACGTCCTCATGGTCTCCGGCACCGACGAGCACGGCACGCCGATCCTGGTCCAGGCCGAGCAGGAGGGGTTGAGCCCGCAGCAGCTCGCCGACCGGTACAACCGGGTCATCGCCGAGGACCTGCAGGGCCTGGGCCTGTCCTACGACCTGTTCACCCGCACCACGACGGCCAACCACCACGCGGTCGTGCAGGAGATGTTCCGCACGGTCCACCGCAACGGCTACATGGTCGCGCGCAAGGGCATGGGCGCGATCTCGCCGTCCACGGGCCGCACGCTGCCCGACCGCTACGTCGAGGGAACCTGCCCGATCTGCGGCTACGACGGCGCACGCGGGGACCAGTGCGACAACTGCGGCAACCAGCTCGACGCCATCGAGCTGAAGAACCCGCACAGCCGCATCAACGGCGAGACGCCGGTGTTCGTGGAGACCGAGCACTTCTACCTCGACCTGCCGGCCGTGGCCGACGCCCTGGGGTCGTGGTTGCAGGGCCGGGGGGAGACGGGACGGTGGCGGCCGAACGTCCTGAACTTCTCCAGGAACCTCCTCGAGGACATGAAACCCCGCGCCATGACGCGCGACATCGACTGGGGAATCCCGATCCCGCTGGCGGGCTGGGAGGACAACCCGGCCAAGCGGCTGTACGTGTGGTTCGACGCCGTCATCGGCTACCTGTCGGCGTCGGTGGAGTGGGCGCGCCGGTCCGGCGACGACGACGCCTGGCGCAAGTGGTGGACCGACCCGTCCGCGGAGTCGTACTACTTCATGGGCAAGGACAACATCACCTTCCACTCCCAGATCTGGCCGGCCGAACTCCTCGCCTACGACGGCCTGGGGTCGCACGGGGGGTCGCCCGGCAAGTTCGGGAACCTCAACCTGCCCACCGAGGTCGTGGCCAGCGAGTTCCTGACCATGGAGGGCAAGCAGTTCTCCTCCAGCCGCGGCGTCGTCATCTACGTGCGCGACGTCCTGGCCCGCTACCAGCCGGATGCGTTGCGGTACTTCATCTCCGCGGCCGGGCCGGAGAACAACGACTCCGACTTCACCTGGCAGGAGTTCGCGACCCGCGCGACCTCCGAACTCGTCGCCGGCTGGGGCAACCTGGTGAACCGGACAGCCTCGCTCATCGCCAAGAACGTCGGCGAGATCCCCGCGGCCGGCGAGCTGACCGACGCCGACCGCGCGCTGCTGGACACCACGCGGGCCGGTTTCGGTGCCGTCGGCGAGCTCATCGAGCACCACCGCCAGCGCGCCGGGCTGGGGGAGGCCATGCGGATCGTCGGCGAGGTGAACAAGTACCTCACCGACCAGGAACCCTGGAAGATCAAGAACTCCGACCCCGAGCGGATGCGGACCGTCCTGCACGTCACGGCGCAGGCCGTCGCGGACTGCCGGACGCTGCTGTCGCCGTACCTGCCGCACTCGGCGCAGAAGGTGCACGAGGCGTTCGGCGGGACCGGCACGGTCTCGCCGCTGCCGGAACTGCGCGAGGTGACCGACCTCGACGACGGCCGGCCGTACCCGGTCCTCACCGGGGACTACCGGCGCGGGGAGACGCTGCCGCAGTGGGCGCCGCACCCGATCGTGCCGGGCACCCCGGTGGCCGCGCCGACGCCCATCTTCACCAAGCTCGACGTCGCCGCGGTCGTCGAGGACGAACTCGCGCGGCTGCAGGAGTGACGCGCCCACCCGCGCCCGAACCGCTCGCGGTCGCGGTCGTCGACAACCACACGCACCTGGACTGCGAGACCCCGCAGGACGTGGAGGCGTTGCTGGCGGCGGCCGCGGCGGCGGGGGTGCCGCGCAGCGTCCAGATCGGCTGCGACCTGGACGCCGCGCGCTGGACGGTCGCCGCGCTGGACCACCACCCCCAGCTGCTGGGCGGGGTCGCCCTGCACCCCAACGAGGTCCCCGGCCTCGTGGCCGCCGGAGAGTACGAGGCGGCGCTGGCCGAGATCGCCTCACTGGCCGCGCACCCGCGGGTCCGGGTGGTCGGCGAGACGGGGCTGGACCACTTCCGCACGCCGCCGGAGCAGTGGCACCTGCAGGAGGAGGCGTTCCGCGCCCACATCCGGCTGGCCAAGGAACTCGGGCTGGCGCTGCAGATCCACGACCGGGACGCCCACGAGGACGTCCTGCGCGTCCTGGCCGACGAGGGCGCGCCCGAGCGCACGGTGTTCCACTGCTTCTCCGGCGACGCGGCCATGGCCCGGGTCTGCGGCGACGCCGGCTACCACCTGTCCTTCGCCGGCACGGTGACGTTCAAGAACGCCGAGCCGCTGCGGGAGGCCCTGCGGGCCGCGCCGCGGGACCGGATCATGGTCGAGACCGACGCGCCGTACCTGACGCCGACCCCGCACCGGGGCCGGCCGAACGCCGGCTACCTCGTCCCGCTGACGGTCCGGGCGATGGCGCGGACCCTCGGAGCCGACCTCGACGAGCTGTGCGCGCAGCTCACCGCCACGACGGAAGCGGTCTACGGGCCCTGGTGACGTCGCCGGGTGACTTCGGTCACGCACCCGGCCACCCGATCGGCTCAACGGGTGCAGATCACGAGGGTGACGGCGTGATCACCGGGTCAAGCGGTCACGGGAGCTTGTCGAAGAGGTCTCGGAGCGGTTACGGTCCGCTCCTGTCGGCCGGATCGAGGCGGCTGGACGAATCGTGTGCGCGCGGGGACGGGGGTCCCTCCGGGCGGACGCGCGTCCGGATCTCGTGCCCGGGCACATCGTCGAAGGATCCCTCGTGCAGTTGCGCCTCGCCCACGCTGTCCGCAAGACCTCCCGCACCGTCCGCCTGGCCGCCGGGGGCACGTGCCTGGCCGCCGTGGTCGGCGGCACGGTCGCCTTCACCGCCCTCGACAAGGACGTCGTGGTCGACGCCGACGGGCAGCGGACCGAGGTGAGCGCCTTCGGCGGCACCGTCGGTGACGTCCTGCAGGACCAGGGCATCTCGATCGGGGAGCACGACATCGTGGCCCCCGCCGCCGACACGGAACTCGCCGACGGGCAGACGATCGTCGTGCGCTACGGCCGCGAGCTCACGCTCACCGTCGACGGTGAGACCAAGACCTACTGGACCACCGCGCAGACCGTCGACGCGGCCCTGGCCGACCTCGACGTGCGCGCCGACGGCGCCAAGCTGTCCGCCTCCCGCTCCGAGCCGCTGGGCCGCCAGGGTCTGGCCCTGGACGTGACCACGCCCAAGGAGGTCGCGGTCTTCGCCGACGGCCAGCGCATCGGGCTGACCAGCACCGCGACCGACGTCGACGGCCTGCTGGCCGAGGCCGGCGTGACCGTCCGCGAGGGCGACGAGGTCACCGCGGCCGGCGACACCCGCCTGACCCCCGGCTTCACCGTCGGCGTCATCCGGATCGACCGTTCCACCAGCACCGAGCAGGTGGCGATCGCGCACGGCACCCGCACCGAGGAGACCGACACCCTCTACAAGGGGGAGAAGAAGGTCGTCACCGCCGGCGTCGACGGGTCCAAGACCCTCACCTACGCCGACGTGTTCCGCGACGGTGTGCGCACCCAGCACGACGTGACCGGCGAGGTCGTCGACCTCGCCCCCGTCGAGGAGGTCGTCCAGGTCGGCACCAAGGCCCGGCCCGCGCCGGCCCCGGCGCCCGCGGCGGCCTCGTCGTCCTCGTCGTCCTCCTCGTCCTCCTCGTCCTCCTCGTCCTCCGGTGGTGGCGGGTCCGTCGGCGGCGGCGCCGACTCGCTGAACTGGGGCGCGCTGGCCAAGTGCGAGTCGGGTGGCAACCCCTCGATCGTCTCGGCCAACGGCAAGTACCACGGCCTCTACCAGTTCTCGGTGAGCACCTGGAAGTCGGTCGGCGGCAGCGGCCTGCCCAGCCAGGCCTCGGCCGACGAGCAGACCTACCGCGCCAAGCTGCTCTACCAGCGCTCCGGTGCCGGACAATGGCCCGTGTGCGGCAAGAAGCTCTGAGTTCCCTCCTGTCGGCCAGGGACGTTCGCGACCTGGCCGACAGGCTCGGCATCCGACCGACGAAGACCCTCGGGCAGAACTTCGTCGTCGACGCCAACACCGTCCGGCGCATCGTCCGGGTCGCCGACCTGGCCCCCGACGACGTCGTGGTCGAGGTCGGCCCCGGGCTCGGCTCGCTGACGCTGGCGCTGCTGGAGGTCGTCGACCGCCTCGTCGCCGTCGAGATCGACCCGGTGCTGGCCGCCGAGCTGCCGACCACCCTGGCCGAGCGCGCCCGGGCCGGGACGTCCTTCGAGGTCGTCCTGTCCGACGCGCTGAAGGTCACCGAGCTGCCCGGGCCGGCGCCCACCGCGCTGGTGGCGAACCTGCCCTACAACGTCGCGGTCCCGGTGCTGCTGACGATGTTCCAGCGCTTCCCGACGCTGCGGCACGGCGTCGTCATGGTCCAGTCCGAGGTCGCCGACCGGCTCGTGGCCGGACCCGGCAGCCGCACCTACGGCGTGCCCAGTGTCAAGACGGCCTGGTACGCCGTCGCCAAGCGCGCCGGGGCGGTGCCACCGCCGGTGTTCTGGCCGGTGCCGCGCGTCGACTCCGGGCTCGTGGCCTTCACCCGCCGCGAACCGCCGCGGACGTCGGCGACCCGTGAGCAGGTCTTCGCCGTCGTCGACGCCGCCTTCGCCCAGCGCCGCAAGACCTTGCGCGCCGCCCTGGCGGGCTGGGCCGGGTCGCCGGCGCGCGCCGAGGAGCTGCTGCGTGCGGCCGGGGTGGACCCCTCGGCGCGCGGGGAGCAGCTGACCGTCGAGGACTTCGCCCGCATCGCCGCCCAGGCGTCCAGGTCGGGTGGACTCCCGACGACACCGTAGGGTCGGACCTCGTGTCCGGCAGTCCCTCCACCCCCTCCGCCGGGGTCACCGCGCGGGCTTCGGCCAAGGTCAACCTGCTGCTGCAGGTCGGGCCGCGCCGCGACGACGGCTTCCACGACCTGGTGACGGTCTTCCAGGCCGTCTCGCTGCACGAGGACGTCACCGCGACCCCCGCCGACGAGTACGGCATCACCGTCGAGTCCGTGGGCGGCACCGACGTCAGCGGTGTGCCGCTGGACGGGTCCAACCTCGCGCTGCGGGCCGCGCGGCTGCTGGCCGAGCGCGCCGGCGTCGACGAGCCCGTGCACCTGCACGTGCGCAAGGAGGTCCCGGTGGCGGGCGGGATGGCCGGGGGGTCGGCCGACGCCGCCGCGGCCCTGGTCGCCTGCGACGCCTTGTGGCGGTTGCACTCCGGGCTGGACGGTCTGGCCGAACTGGGGGCCGAGCTCGGTTCCGACGTGCCCTTCGGGCTGCACGGGCGCACCGCCGTGGGCACCGGCCGCGGCGATCGGCTGGTGCCCGTCCTGACCACCGCGAGCTTCTCGTGGGTGTTCGTCCTGGGCACGGCGGGGTTGTCCACCCCGGCCGTCTTCGCCGAGTGCGACCGGCTGCGCGGGCTGGACGACTGGAGCGCCCCGCCCGCCGACGGGCGCCTGGAGGCCGTGGAGTTCGCCCTGCGCAGCGGGGACGTGCAGGCGCTGGGCGAGGCGTTGTCCAACGACCTGGCCGAGGCCGCCTGCTCGCTGGCCCCCGAGCTGACGGCGACCCTGGAGGCCGGCCGCGCGGCCGGGGCCGTGGCCGGGGTCGTCTCCGGATCGGGGCCGACCGTCGCGCTGCTGGTCTCCTCGCCCGCCGAGGCCCGGCGGCTGGTCCGCGACCTGGCCCCGGTCCTCGGCGAGGGCCGGCTGCGCACCGCGACCGGACCCGTCCCGGGGGCACGCGTCCTCGAACCCGTCGGCACCACCCGTTCCACGAGAGGCTCCTGATGTCCAACCTGGTGAGCGCCGAGAGGCTCACCGTCGTCCACGGCTCGCGCACGCTCCTCGACGAGGTGTCGCTGGGCGTCTCCGAGGGCGACCGGATCGGCGTCGTCGGCCGCAACGGCGACGGGAAGTCGACGCTGCTGCGCCTGCTGACCCGCAGCCAGGAACCCGACGGCGGCCGCATCACGCACACCGGTGGTTTGCGCCTGGGCATGCTGTCGCAGGCCGACACCCTGCCGCCCGGGGCGACCGTGCGCGAGGCCGTGCTCGGCGACCAGCCCGCCCACGCCTGGGCCTCGCAGTCGTGGGTGCGGGACGTCGTCGCCGGCCTGCTCGGCGACCTGGACGCCTCCGAGGTCGGCGGCCTGGACGCCGTCGTCTCCACGCTGTCCGGTGGCCAGCGCCGGCGGGTCGCGCTGGCGGCCCTGCTGGCCGGCGAGCACGACCTCGTCGTCCTGGACGAGCCCACCAACCACCTCGACGTCGAGGGTGTCGCCTGGCTGGCCGAGCACCTGCGCGGCCGGTGGGCCGCCGGATCCGGCGCGCTGCTGGTCGTCACCCACGACCGCTGGTTCCTCGACGCGGTCTGCGAGCGGGTCTGGGAGGTCCACGACGGGGTCGTCGACGCCTACGACGGCGGCTACGCCGCGTACGTGCTGACCCGGGCCGAGCGCGCCCGCGTCGCCGCTGTCACCGAGGAGCGCCGGCAGAACCTGCTGCGCAAGGAGCTGGCCTGGCTGCGCCGCGGCGCTCCGGCCCGCACGAGCAAACCGCGCTTCCGCATCGACGCGGCCAACGCCCTCATCGAGGACGTGCCCCCGCTGCGGGACACCGTCGAGCTGGCCCGGATGGCCACCACCCGCCTGGGCAAGGACGTCGTCGACCTCGAGGACGTCACCCTCGCCTTCCGCGGCAAGACCCTGCTGGACCGGGTGACGTGGCGGCTGGGCCCGGGCGACCGGGTCGGGATCGTCGGCGTCAACGGCGCGGGCAAGTCCTCGCTGCTGCGGCTGGTCAACGGCACCCAGGTGCCGGACGCGGGCCGGGTCAGGCGCGGGCAGACCGTCGTGGTGGCGACGTTGTCGCAGGAGGTCCGTGAACTCGACGAGGTGGGCGAGCTGCGGGCGCTGGAGGCGGCCGACAAGGTCGCCAGCCACGTCCGGCTCGGCGACCGCGACGTCTCGGCCGGGCAGCTGCTGGAGCGTCTGGGGTTCACCGCCCAGCGCGCCTGGACCCGCGTGGACGACCTGTCCGGCGGTGAGCGCCGCCGGCTGCAGCTGCTGCGGCTGCTGATGGCCGAGCCGAACGTCCTGCTGCTGGACGAGCCGACCAACGACCTGGACACCGACACCCTGGCCGCGGTCGAGGACCTGCTCGACGGGTGGCCCGGAACCCTCGTCGTGGTCAGCCACGACCGGTACCTGCTGGAGCGCATCACCGACCGGCAGGTCGCCCTGCTCGGCGACGGCACCGTGCGCGACCTGCCGAACGGGGTGGAGGAGTACCTCCAGCGGCGGGCGCAGCTCAAAGCCGCGGGGGAGACGCGTCCCGCCTCCGCGGTGGAGCCGTCGGCGAACGGCGGGGTGCCCGCCGTCGACGGCGCCGCCGTGCGCGCGGCCCGCAAGGAGATGGCCCGCGTCGAACGGCAGCTGGAGAAGCTGTCGCGCCGCGAGGAGCAGCTGCACGCGCAGCTGGCCGCGCAGGCGACCGACCTGGCGGCCGTCACCGCGCTCGACGGTGAGCTGCGCGCGCTGGGTGCCGAGCGTGAACAGCTCGAGGAACTGTGGTTGACGGCCTCGGAACTGGTGGAGTGACCGCTTCACCGATTCGATCACTCAGCGTGGTCGACCGTGATCACTACGCTGAACGGGTGAGCCCATCGGGTCCAATCGTGCACGGGATCCGTGACGCGCGCTGTCACCCCTTGCGTCGTTCGGGTGGCTTTCCCCTACTCTGAGCCACGCACCGGTGGTCTGACGTGGGGGCGTCACTCCGGGGCCGCCGCCGGTGATCGGCGGCCGACGCACCAAGTCCAGGGGGGACCTTGAGCATCAGCGACGTGCCCGGCGCCAGAACGGCACCGGGCGAACTGGACGACCAACTCCTCGGCACCTCACCAGCGGACGAGATCGTCGACCCGGTCCGCCGGGAGCGTCTGCTGGTCCCGCGTCAGCGGGGCGCCATGGGACTGGCCGAGCGGACACCGGCCTGGCAGCGCACCTACGTCCAGAAGATCGTCGCGGTCGACGCCCTGTCGGCCGCCCTCGCCGCCTTCGTCGGCTTCTTCGCCCGCTTCAACGACTCCCCGGCCGACCTGGCGACGACCTCCGGTCGTGCGGTCGTGGCCTGCGCGGTGCTGCTGCCGGTCATCTGGGTCGTCGCGATGGGCGCGCTGCGCACCTACGAACCCCGCTTCCTGGGGGTCGGCTCGGAGGAGTTCCACCGCGTCCTGACCGCGGGGCTGGCCGTCGTGGCCCTGGTCGGCACCAGCTCGTGGGCCTTCGGCCTCGAGATCGCCCGCGGGTACGTCGTCGTGGCCTTCCCGATCGCCATCCTGCTCACCCTGGTGGGCCGGTACGCGCTGCGCCAGCAGCTGCACTCCCGCCGTACCCGCGGTGAGGCCGGGCAGACCGTCGTGGCCGTGGGGCACCGCGCCGCGGTCGCCGGGATGGCCCGCCAGCTGCACCGCGCCAGCTACCACGGCATGCGGATCGTCGGGGCCTGCGTCCCCGGCGGCCGGGGCAGCGAGGCCGACGACGCCGAACTGCGCGAACTGGGCATCCCCGTCATCGGCAGCCTCGACGACGTCCGGCACGCCGTCACCAGCGTGGACGCCGACGTCGTGGCCGTCACGGCCTGCCCCGAGCTCGACGGTCCCGGCCTGCGCCGCCTGGGCTGGGAGCTGGAGGCCACCCGCGCCGACCTCGTCGTGGCCCCGGCCCTGACCGAGGTCATCGGCCCGCGCGTGGCGATCCGTCCCGTCTGCGGCCTGCCGCTGCTGCACGTCGAGCGCCCCGAGCTGGAAGGGGTGCGCCGGCTGGCCAAGACCACGGTCGACCGCGTCAGCGCCGGTCTGGCGCTGATCGTGCTCAGTCCGCTGTTCCTGTTCCTGGCCATCGCCATCAAGCTGGACAACCCCGGCCCGGTCTTCTTCAAGCAGCAGCGCGTCGGCAAGGACGGCAAGACCTTCCCGATGATGAAGTTCCGCTCGATGGTCACCGACGCCGAGAAGCTGCTCATCGACCTGCGCGACTCCACCGACGGCAACGGCGTCCTGTTCAAGATGAAGGTCGACCCGCGCATCACCCGCGTCGGCCGCGTCCTGCGCCGCTACTCCATCGACGAGCTGCCCCAGCTCATCAACGTCGTCCGTGGCGAGATGTCGCTGGTCGGCCCGCGGCCGCCGCTGCAGAAGGAGGTCGACGCGTACGGCTACGACATGCGTCGCCGCCTGCTGGTCAAGCCCGGCCTGACCGGTCTGTGGCAGATCAACGGCCGCTCGGACCTGGACTGGGACGAGTCGGTGCGCCTCGACGTCCGGTACGTGGAGAACTGGTCCTTCACGTTCGACTTCATGATCCTGTGGAAGACCGCCGGGGCCGTGCTCCGCGGGCGCGGGGCGTACTGAGCCGAAGAGGTTCAGTGCTCGAAGGGCGCCGACACCCGACGCAACAGCGTCGCGAGTGCTCGGCGTTCTTCGCGTCCCAGGACGTCCAGCATGCGGTGCTCGGCCTGGACCAGGTCGGCCAGCGCCGCGTCCACGACGTCCGACCCCGCGCTCGTCAGGCGCACCCGGACGCTGCGCCGGTCGTCCGGATCGGGGCGGCGCTGCACGAAGCCGCGGCCGGCCAGGCGGTCCACCCGGTTGGTCATCGTGCCGCTGGTCACGAGCGTCTCCACCAGCAGCTGACCGGGGGACATCTCGTGCGGGGCGCCGGCCCGGCGCAGCGCGGCGAGCACGTCGAACTCCCAGGTCTCCAGATCGTGCGCGGCGAAGGCGCTGCGCCGCAGCCGGTCCAGGTGGCGCGCCAGCCGAGCCACCCGGGACAGCACCTCCAGCGGCTCGACGTCGAGCTGAGGTGCCTCCCGGCGCCAGGCGGCGACGATGAGGTCGACCTCGTCGACCCCCGCGTCGCCCCCCGCCTCGCCCTCCGCCTCGATCCCCGCACTCGTTCCTGCACCCACCCGGGGTCGGTCGCCCGGCGTCTGCGGTGTGCTCACCCCGGGAACTCCAGCGATCGCCGGGACCCGGCCCGGGCCGACAGGCGGGGTTCGGGCTCCAGACCGGTCAGGCCGTTCCAGGCGAGGTTCACCAGGTGCGCGGCGACCTCCTCCTTGTCCGGCTCGCGGGTGTCCAGCCACCACTGACCCGTCATCGCGACCATCCCGACGAGCATCTGGGCGTACATCCCCGACCGTTCGGGGGCGTACCCGCGCGCGGCGAACGCGTCGACCAGCAGGTGCTCGACCTGCCGGGCGATGTCGGAGATGAGGCTGGCGAAGTTGCCGGTCGTCTGCGTCACGGGGGAGTCGCGCACGAGGATCCGGAAGCCCTCGGTGGAGCCCTCGATGTAGTCCAGCAGGGCGATCGTGGCGCGCTCCAGCAGCGTGCGCGGGCTGCCGCGGCCCGACAGCGCCCGGGTGATGTCGCCCAGCAGGGCCGCGATCTCGCGGTCCACCACCACGGCGTACAGGCCTTCCTTGCCGCCGAAGTGCTCGTAGACCACGGGTTTGGACACGCCGGCCGCCGCCGCGATCTCCTCCACGGTGGTGCCCTCGACGCCCTTGGCGGCGAACAGCGAGCGGCCCACACCGATCAGCTGCTCCCGGCGTTCCCCACCGGTCATGCGGGGGCGGGCACGTCCTGGGGTCACGGGACCATCCTGCCGGACGGGTGATCGAGCCCGGCGGGGGAGCTGGCAGGATGGGCCCCGCAGCAGCCGTCCCGGGTGGTGTAACGGCAGCACGGCGGGTTTTGGTCCCGTCCAGTAGGGGTTCGAATCCTCTCCCGGGAGCTGCCGGCTGGTCCGGAAGCCGCCGCCGGGACCGTTATCCTCGCCTCTGTCCGCCGACGCCACCGGCCGACTCACCAGTCCGGTGACCCCGGCAGAGTCGACAGGTCCAGCCGCGAGGAGCGCGCACCGCGTGACCACCACCGTTGAGCCCACCGCCGTCCCGCCCGCCGCCGTCATCGTGCTCGCCGCCGGCGAGGGCACCCGGATGAAGTCGGCCACCCCCAAGGTGCTGCACCCGCTCGGGGGACGCCCGCTCGTGGCGCACGCCCTGCACGCCGCCCGCGCCACCGGCCCCGGCCACCTCGTGGTCGTGCTGCGCCACCAGGCCGACCGGGTGCGCGAGGCCGTGACCGCCTCCCACCCCGACGTGGTCGTCGCCCTGCAGGACGAGGTGCCCGGCACCGGCCGTGCCGTCCAGTGCGGCCTCGAGGCCCTCCCCGGTGACCTCAGCGGCACCGTCCTGGTCACCTACGGCGACGTGCCGCTGCTGGCGGGGGCCACGCTGAACCGGCTCGCCGACGCCCACACCAGTGCGGGCAACGCCATGACCGTGCTCACCGCCGTCCTGGACGACCCCACCGGCTACGGTCGCGTGCTGCGCGACGACACCGGCGTGACGGCCATCGTGGAGCAGAAGGACGCCACCCCCGAGCAGCGCGCGGTGCGGGAGGTGAACTCCGGCATCTACGCCTTCGACGTCGCCGCGCTGCGCTCGGCGCTGGGTCGCGTCGGCCGGGACAACGCCGCCGGCGAGGTCTACCTGACGGACGTCCTGGCGCTCGTGCGCGCCGACGGCGGTCGCGTCGAGGCGCTCGCCCTCGACGACGAGTGGGAGATCCGCGGGGTCAACGACCGCGCCCAGCTGGCCGAGGCGTCGGCCGAGGCCAACCGCCGCACGCTGCGCCGGTGGATGCTGGCCGGCGTCACGATCGTCGATCCCGCCACCACCTGGATCGACGCCGACGTCCAGCTCGAGCAGGACGTGACCGTGCGCCCCGGCGTGCAGCTGCACGGCACCACCCGCGTCGGGGCCGGCGCCGTCGTCGGCCCCGACTCCACGCTGACCGACGTCGAGGTCGGCGCCGGCGCGGTCGTCGAGCGCACGCACGGCTCCTCCTCCGTCATCGGCGACGGCGCGCACGTCGGGCCCTTCGCCTACCTGCGCCCCGGGACCCGGCTCGGCGCCGACGGCAGGATCGGCACCTTCGTCGAGACGAAGAACGCCAGCATCGGCCGCGGGTCGAAGGTCCCGCACCTGTCCTACGTCGGGGATGCGACCATCGGGGAGCACTCCAACATCGGGGCCGCCTCCGTCTTCGTGAACTACGACGGCGTGTCGAAGTCGCACACGACCGTCGGGGACCACGTGCGCATGGGGTCGGACAACATGTACGTCGCCCCGGTGACCATCGGCGACGGCGCCTACTCCGGCGCGGGCACGGTGATCCGCCGGGACGTCCCCCCGGGGGCGCTCGCGATCAACGTGGCGCCGCAGCGCAACCTCGAGGGCTGGACCCTCACCAAGCGTCCAGGAACTCCCGCGGCCGAGGCGGCGCAGCGGGCTCAGAACGGTTTCAACGGCAGTGTTGAAGGGCAGGAGAGCCAGGCATGACCGGCATCACCACGACGGGCGAGAAGCGCATGGTGCTCATCTCGGGGCGCGCGCACCCGGAGCTGGCGGAGGAGGTCTCGGCCGCGCTCGGCGCGGAACTGGTTCCCACGAGCGCCTACGACTTCGCCAACTCCGAGATCTACGTCCGCTTCGAGGAGAGCGTGCGCGGTTCGGACGCGTTCGTCATCCAGAGCCACACCTCGAACGTCAACCAGTGGATCATGGAGCACCTGATCATGGTCGACGCGCTCAAGCGGGCCTCCGCCAAGCGCATCACCGTGGTCGCGCCGTTCTACGGCTACGCCCGTCAGGACAAGAAGGGCCGCGGCCGCGAGCCCATCTCGGCCCGGCTCATCGCCGACATGTTCAAGACCGCCGGCGCCGACCGGCTCATGTCGGTGGACCTGCACACCGCGCAGATCCAGGGCTTCTTCGACGGCCCCGTCGACCACCTGTGGGCGCTGCCGCTGCTGGCCGACCACGTCGGCAAGCGCGTCGAC
Organism: Kineococcus deserti; assembly: GCF_050871945.1. Taxonomy (NCBI): domain Bacteria; kingdom Bacillati; phylum Actinomycetota; class Actinomycetes; order Kineosporiales; family Kineosporiaceae; genus Kineococcus; species Kineococcus deserti. Next base: position 345,334 of record NZ_JBJLSI010000001.1, read on the forward strand.
CGCTCGAACATCACCATCGTGTCCCCGGACGCCGGGCGCGTGCGGGTGGCCGACCTGTGGTCGGACCGCCTCGGCGCGCCGCTGGCGATCATCCACAAGCGCCGCGACCCCAACGTGCCCAACCAGGTGAAGGTGCACGAGGTCGTCGGTGACGTCGAGGGCCGGACCTGCGTCCTGGTCGACGACCTCATCGACACCGCCGGCACGATCGTGCAGGCCGCCGAGGCCCTCAAGGCCAACGGCGCCGCCGACGTCATCGCGACCGCGACGCACGCCGTGCTGTCCGGCCCGGCCGTGGACCGGCTGAAGAACTCGCCGATCTCCGAGCTCGTCGTGACCAACACGCTGCCCATCCAGCAGTCCCAGCAGTTCCCGCAGCTGAAGGTCCTCTCGATCGCCCCGCTGCTCGCGCGCGCCATCCGCGAGGTCTTCGACGACGGGTCGGTCACCTCGCTGTTCGACGGGCACAGCTGACGGCTCCGCGTGGGGACCGTTGACGCATCGGGCCGGTAGGTCCGGCCCGGTGCGTCAACGGTCCACTCCTGCGCGGACGCTGAGGGGCGCTCGCAGCAGGTACAGTTGTCGCCGGTTGCCTCGGCGAGGGTGACGCGCGAGCGTCACCGTGATCGACGCGGTGGAAGTCTCGACGTCGTCGTGCTCTCCCGGGGCCTGTGAAGCACCAGCCCCCGAGATCGAGGAGTTCCACCGTGGCCGAGACCAAGCTCACCGCCGAGGCGCGCACCAGCTTCGGCAAGGGCGCTGCCCGCAGCATCCGTCGCGCCGACAAGATCCCCGCGGTCATCTACGGCCACGGCGAAGCGCCGATCCACGTGGCCCTGCCCGGGCACGCCACCATGATCGCGCTGCGCGCCTCCAACGCGCTGCTCTCCGTCGAGCTCGACGGCGCGTCGCACCTGGTCCTGCCCAAGGACGTCCAGCGCGACCCGATCAAGGGCTTCATCGAGCACGTCGACCTGCTGGTCGTCCGCCGTGGCGAGAAGGTCACCGTCGAGGTGCCCGTCCACCTCGAGGGCGAGGCCGGCCCGGAGACCGTCGTCCAGCAGGAGCTGACGACCCTGTCCGTCGAGGCCGAGGCCACCCACATCCCCGAGTCGGTCACCGTCTCGGTCGAGGGTCTGGCCGCCGGTTCGCACGTCGCCGCCTCGGACATCTCGCTGCCCGAGGGCGTCTCCCTCGCCGGTGACGCCGAGCAGCTGGTCGTCGTCGTCACCGCCGCCGCCAGCGCCGCCCAGGCCGAGGCCGAGCTGGAGGCCGCCGAGGCCGAGGCCGGCATCGTGCGCGAGGAGCACACCCCCGTCGAGGGCGAAGAGGCCTGAGCCTGCTCGCCTGATCGAGGAGGACTGACCCCGTGAGCGACGCCTGGCTCGTCGTCGGCCTGGGAAACCCCGGCGCCGAGTACGAACGCACCCGGCACAACGTCGGCCAGATGGTGCTCGACGAGCTGGCGTCGCGCACACGGGGTTCCTTCAAACGGCACCGTTCCGGCGCCAGGATCGCCGAGGTCCGCCTCGGCGTCCTGCCCGGCGGTGCACCCGGGCCGCGAGTGGTCCTCGCGGCCCCGACGTCGTACATGAACGTCTCCGGTGGCCCCGTCGCCGGGCTGGCGAAGTACTTCGAGGTCCCCACGGAGCGCTTGGTCGTCGTGCACGACGAGCTCGACATCGACTTCGGCGCCGTGCGCCTGAAGCGCGGTGGTGGCGAGGGCGGCCACAACGGCCTGCGTTCCATCTCGAAGTCGTTGGGGGACAAGAACTACCTGCGGGTACGGGTCGGGATCGGCCGTCCCCCGGGACGCCAGGACCCGGCCGACTTCGTGCTCAAGGAGTTCTCCGGCACGGAGAAGAAGGACCTGCCGTTCCTGCTGATGGACGCGGCCGACGCGGTCGAGGAACTCGTCGGGAAGGGCCTCGAGGCCGCGCAGCAGAGGTTCCACGCGCCCGCCTGAGAACACCCCGTGGACGGGCGGGTTCCGCGTCAGGTCGTCGACGTCCCGGTCCGCAGGTTCGAGCGGATCCCCGGCGCGCCCGCGGTTGGTCCGGGGCACTGTGCCTGCGGTGTTCGACGAGTTCGCGGAGTTCGGCCTCGACGCACGTCCGCCGTCGCGCTCACCGGGCCGCCGCCTGGACGACGGAGTGGTGCCGCCCGGCAACCTGTGGCTGCCGTCGCCACCACGTGCTGTGCGCGAGCCAGGTCCACGCACTGCTCCCCGGAGGGGATCCCGAGCGGACTGCCCGACCTGCTCCTGGACCGAGAACGCGCGAAGGGCCGCCGAGACGACTCGGCGGCCCTTCGCGGTGAGGGCTTCAGCTCAGTGCGAGCGACCCGGCTTGCGACGGCTCGCCACGACCATCGCGGCGCCACCGAGCACCAGCACGGTGCCGGCCGCGGCCCAGGGCAGGACGTCGGCGCCGGTGTAAGCCAGCTCGTCGCCGGAGTCGCCGACGGCGGCCGGGGTGGTGGAGTCGGCCGTGTCGGCCACGGACGCCGACGGGGTCGAGCCACCGGTCGTCGGGGACGCGGACGGGGTCACGACGTCGGACACGGACGGCGTCGGGGTCGACGGAGCGTAGGTGTCGGCGAAGGCCGCCCCGGAGGTGGCGCCGAGGACGGCGACGGTCAGAGCCCCGGCAGCAGCCAGGCGGGCGGTAGTGCGCACGGTGGTTCCCCCCACTTTCGATGCCCCAGCGAACCCTGTGATCGCGAGGCCGCCCCAGGATGACGGAACGTCACCCCTTGAGTCCAGCCGATCTGGGCGAATCGTGTGACGTGTTGCCCTTCCGTGATGGTCCGCGCACGTTCGGGTGCACCCTCACGGGGTACAGGCCGCCGCGGTCACGGTCGGTGCGAGCGCCGTGGTGGGGCCGGTCACCGTGCGCGGCAGCGACTCGGCGGAGCCGCTGAAGGTCCACTGCACGACGGCGGGTGCGCCCGGCGGCACGTCGACGGTCAGCCGGACCAGTCGCCAGCCCCCCTCGCTGTCCACGGCCGTGGCGACGGGCTGCCCGTTCACGCTCGCCCCCTCCAGCCCCACCCAGGGGGCCACCCACAGCGACACGGTCTGCTGGGCGGTGCGCTCGCCGAGCGCGGTGCGCGCGGTGGCGTTGGCGACGTAGTCGGGGATGTCCTCCGGCACGGTGTTCGTCAGCGTCAGCGTCAGCGAGCCGCGCGCGGTGCCCCCGGCGGCGCAGGGCGCCGAGAGGTCGAAGGCCGGCTGCACCCAGTAGTCGAGCTTGGAGGGCTCGGTGTTGGTCAGGCCGACGTGGACGGTGCCGTCGACGGGCTCGCCGAGGACACCGGCGACCCCCGCGGTCTCCAGCGCGGCCTGCTCGGCCGGGCGCGAGGACCACACGGCCAGGTGACCGGAGTCGACGGCCTCCTGCGCACCGTCCAGGGTGGCGGTCGACAACCCGTCCGACAGCACGGCCTGGAACGCGGCCGCGGAGGTGGCGGCGAGGAAGGCCTTGCGGGCGGCCTGGTTCGCGCCGTAGGTGACGTAGGCGTCGTACATGAGGACGCGGGCGACGTCGGCGGTGGCGACCTGCCCGAACGGGCCGAGCTCCAGGGCGGCGTGGTCGGGGCCGAGCAGCTGTCCCAGCCCGACGGGGTCGACGAAGACGACGACGTCCGGTGCGGGCAGCCCGGCGTCGGTCACCAACGAGGACGCCAGCACCCCCGCCTCGTCGGCGCTGCCGCCGACGGTCAGGTTCTGCACCAGCGAGGCGTCCTCGCCGTACAGGGCCGCGAACTCGGGGCCGACCGCCGAGACGTCGGCCCGCGCGTCGTACAGGTCTCCGTCGGTGCCGGTCGTGGTGAGCGAGATCTTCCCCTGGTCCACCGACAGGTAGGCGTAGGCACCGACGATGCCCTGCACCGGCCGGATCTCGGCCGGGTTGGTGAAGGCGACGAGGTAGGTGCGGGCTCCGTCCGCCCCGAGCAGGGACGGCAGCTGCGGCAGCACCTGCGCGGCGGTGTCGAGGGGGCCGGCGATCTCGTCCAGCTGCGCCGTCACCGGGTCGAGGCGGTCGCTGATGAGGGACAGGACGGCCGGGCTCTCCCCGGCGTGCAGCGACTCCCGGGCCTGCGCGATGCGCGTCCGGTAGTCGGTGACGATCGGGGTCAGCTGCGCCAGGCCGGCCACGTCCACCGCCTGGTCGGCCGAGACGAGCCCGTCGCTGACGACGTTCCCGGCCGTCTGCAGGGCCTGCGGCAGCGGGGCGGTGAGCAGGGCGGCCGCGTGGGCTCCTCCGCGCACGGCGGACAGCTGGTCGCCCACCCACGGCACGTGCTCGGCCAGGCGGTAGGGGAACTGCCGGGTGGCCCGGTCGGCCGCCGCGGCGTCCTCGTCGAGCCCGGCGGCCGTGGCCGTGGCCGCGGTGAAGTCCTCGTCCCGCACCTGCTGCTCGAGGACCGGCACCTGGTCGGCCACCCGTTGCAGCGCCCGGGCCGCCTGGGCTCCCGACACCACGACCGCCACGACCCACGCCACGACCAGCAGCACGACCACCCACACGACGACCCAGAGGGCACCGCGGCGGGTGCGTGCCTCGCGGCGGCGGCGGCGCTCCTCGAGCCGGGACCGTCGACTCGGCAGCGGCTGGTCGGAGGACAGCGAGGAGTGGCCGGACACGCGGCGCACAGTAGCGAGCCGGGACCGGCGTCCACAGCGGCCGCGCACGCGGAGCTGGTGTCGGACGCCGGACGTAGGGTGGTCGCACCCCTCCACGACGACTACCGGAGTGTTCGTGAGCCTCACCGGCCTGCTCGACGTCCTGCGCACCGAACCGGCCGTCCGCGCGGCCGTCGAGACCGCCCGCGAGGGTGGCAGCAGCGCCCTGGACGTCGTGGCGCCCCTCGGCGTGCGTCCCGCGCTGCTCTCGGCCTTCGCCGCCGAGCGCCCGCTGCTGGTCGTGACCGCCACCGGCCGCGAGTGCGAGGACCTGGCCACCTGGCTGCGCTGCTACCTGCCCGCCGACACCGTCGCGGAGTTCCCCGCCTGGGAGACGCTGCCGCACGAACGGCTGTCCCCGCGCAGCGACACCGTCGCCCAGCGGCTGGCCGTGCTGCGCCGGCTGGCGCACCCCTCCCCGGACGACCCGACCACGGGGGAGGTGCGGGTCGTCGTCGCCCCCGTCCGGGCGGTGCTGCAGCCGCTGGTCAAGGGACTGGCCGACCTCGAACCCGTCCGCCTGCGCGCCGGCGACGACGTCGGGCTCGACGCGACCGTGGAGGCGCTCGCGGCTGCGGCCTACACGCGGGTCGACATGGTGGAGCGCCGCGGCGAGTTCGCCGTCCGCGGCGGGATCCTCGACGTCTTCCCGCCCACCCGCCCGCACCCCCTGCGCGTGGAGTTCTTCGGCGACGAGGTCGAGGAGGTCCGTTCCTTCTCCGTCGCCGACCAGCGCACCCTGGAGGTCGAGCCCGACGGGGTCTGGGCGCCGCCGTGCCGGGAACTGCTGCTCACCGACGTCGTGCGCGAACGGGCCCGCGCGCTCATGGAGACGCTGCCCGGGGCCGCCGACGTGCTGGCGAAGCTGGCCGAGGGCATCGCGGTGGAGGGCATGGAGTCCCTGGCCCCGGCCCTGGTCGACGGCATGGAACCGCTGCTGGACGTGCTGCCCGCGGGCACGCACGTCGTCCTGGCCGACCCCGAGAAGGTCCGGGCCCGGGCGCACGACCTCGTCGCCACCGGCGCGGAGTTCCTCGACGCCGCCTGGATGAACGCCGCCGCCGGCGGGCAGACGCCCGTCGACCTGGGGGCCTCCTCGTTCGCGACGCTGGCCGAGGTGCGCGCGCACGCCGAGGCCACCGGCCGGCCGTGGTGGTCCATCACCTCGCTGGTCGAGGACGAGGAACTGCGCGACCTGGAGGACGTGCGCATCCTGCGCGTGGGCGCCCGGGACGTCGCCGGGTACCGCGGGGAGACCGAGAAGGCGCTGCACGAACTGCGTGACCTGGCCTCGGCCGGCTGGCGCATCGTGGTGACGACCGAGGGGCACGGCCCGGCCAAGCGCCTGGTCGAGATGCTTTCGGGCGAGGACGTCCCCGCCCGGCTGGTCGACGACCTCGTCGAGGAACCCGTCCCGTCGGTGGTGACGGTGACCACGGCCAGCGTCGAGCACGGGTTCGTCGCCGAGGCGCTGAGGACCGCGCTGGTCACCGAGTCCGACATCACCGGCGTCGGCGGGCAGTCCACCAAGGACATGCGGCGGATGGCCCCGCGCCGGCGGCGCAACGCCGTGGACCCGTTGTCGCTGCGGCCCGGCGACTTCGTCGTCCACGAACAGCACGGCATCGGCCGGTTCGTCGAGATGGTGCAGCGCACGATCCAGGGCGCCACGCGCGAGTACCTCGTCCTGGAGTACGCCTCCAGCAAGCGCGGCCAGCCCGGCGACCGGTTGTTCGTGCCCACCGACACCCTCGACCAGGTCACCCGGTACACCGGCGGCGAGGCCCCGACGCTGTCGAAGATGGGTGGCTCGGACTGGGCCAAGACCAAGAGCAGGGCCCGCAAGGCCGTCAAGGAGATCGCCGGTGACCTCATCCGGCTGTACTCGGCGCGGATGGCGACCAAGGGTTTCCAGTTCGGCCCCGACACGCCGTGGCAGCGCGAACTCGAGGACGCGTTCGCCTACGTCGAGACGCCCGACCAGCTCGTGAGCATCGACGAGGTGAAGGCCGACATGATGAAGCCGATCCCGATGGACCGGCTCATCTGCGGCGACGTCGGGTACGGCAAGACGGAGATCGCGCTGCGCGCGGCGTTCAAGGCCGTCCAGGACGGCAAGCAGGTCGCGGTGCTCGTGCCGACGACGCTGCTGGTGCAGCAGCACTTCAAGACGTTCGCCGAGCGGTACGCGCAGTTCCCGGTCTCGGTCAAGCCGCTGTCCCGCTTCACACCCGGCAAGGAGTCGAAGGAGACGATCGCGGGGCTGGCCGACGGCTCGGTCGACGTCGTCATCGGCACCCACCGGCTCATCAGCGGCGAGGTGAAGTTCAAGGACCTCGGCCTGGTGATCGTCGACGAGGAGCAGCGGTTCGGCGTCGAGCACAAGGAGGCGCTGAAGACGTTGCGCACCAACGTCGACGTGCTGGCCATGAGCGCCACACCGATCCCGCGCACCCTGGAGATGGCCGTCACCGGCATCCGCGAGATGTCGACGTTGGCCACCCCGCCGGAGGAGCGGCACCCCGTGCTCACCTACGTCGGTGGGCAGGAGGAGAAGCAGATCGCCGCGGCGATCCGGCGTGAGCTCCTGCGCGAGGGGCAGGTGTTCTACATCCACAACCGGGTGTCCTCGATCGAGCGGACGGCGGCGCGGCTGAAGGAACTCGTCCCCGAGGCGCGCATCGCGACGGCGCACGGTCAGATGGGCGAGCACCGGCTGGAACAGGTCGTGCTCGACTTCTGGGAGAAGCGGTTCGACGTGCTGGTCTGCACGACCATCGTCGAGACGGGTCTGGACATCTCCAACGCCAACACCCTCATCGTCGAGCGCGCCGACGCCATGGGCCTGTCGCAGCTGCACCAGCTGCGCGGCCGTGTCGGTCGCGGCCGGGAGCGGGCGTACGCCTACTTCCTGTTCCCGCCGGAGAAACCGCTGACCGAGACCGCCCACGACCGCCTGGCCACCATCGCCCAGCACACCGACCTCGGGTCCGGCATGGCGGTGGCGATGAAGGACCTGGAGATCCGCGGGGCGGGCAACATGCTGGGCGGGGAGCAGTCCGGTCACATCGCCGGCGTGGGTTTCGACCTGTACATGCGGATGGTGGCCGACGCCGTCGCCGACGTCCGCAACAAGGTGCCGGGGGCGGAGAACGAGGACGCCGAGCCCGAACCCACCGAGGTCAAGATCGAGCTGCCGATCGACGCGCACATCCCGCACGACTACATCCCCTCCGAGCGGCTGCGCCTGGAGGCCTACCGCCGGCTGGCCGCGGCCGACTCGGCGACCGACCTCGTCGAACTGCACGCCGAACTCGTCGACCGCTACGGCACCCCGCCGCAGCCGGTGCTGAACCTGCTGGAGGTGGCGAAGTTCCGCATCGTCGCCCGTCAGGGCGGGCTGCGCGAGGTCGCGCTCATGGGCAAGCAGGTCCGGTTCGCGCCGATCAACCTGCCCGAGTCCAAGGAGCTGCGGCTCAAGCGGCTGTACCCGGGCACGATCCTCAAACCGGCCCTCGACGTCGCGCTGGTGCCGGCGCCGATGACCGCGCGGATCGGCGGCAAGCCGTTGCGGGACGCCGAGATGCTGGCGTGGGTCACGGAGTTCGTCAACGCTGTGCTGCTGGACCAGAAGGCGGCGGTGGCCGCGGGGAACGCGCGGTGAACCCTCGAGTCGCCTTCCTCCTCCCCGAGAGGCTGACTTTCCCCGCCACGGCCGGCGGTGCGTTCCAGATCTGGCTCGAAGCCTTGCTCCCACACCTCGACGACGTCGACCTGCGGATCGTGGCGACGGCTGGGACAGATCCATCGGTGACGCATCCCGACGTTCGCTACGTGCGCGAACCACGGGTGTTGCGCCGCGGGCGAAGGCTGCTGTCGAAGGTGCCGAAGCTCGGCCACCGGGTAGAGGTGGTGTGGACCCAGCGGCACTACATGCGTCGTGCGGTGGAGCATCTCCGTGACGCCGACGTCGTCTACGTCTTCAACCGGGCGCAGTTCGTCCCGTGGCTCAGACGCGAGTTGCCCGATGCCCGGATCGTGCTGCGGATGGGCAACCTCCACCTTCGTCCGGCAGCGGGACTGCGGGCGGCTGACCTCGTCGACTGCTGCTCCTCGTTCGTGGAGCAGGAACTGACGCGGGCAGTGCCGGGGATCCGTGCGACCACCGTCACGCCGGAATGCGTGACGCCTCCCTCGGAGGCGCCGTCGCGGGAACTGCGCGAGCAGGCTCGTCGGGAACTCGGTGTCGAGGGGTCGGCCTGCCTGCTGTTCGTGGGTCGCCTCGTGCCGGAGAAGGGGGTGCACCTCCTCGTCGAGGCGGTGAAGCTCCTGCGCTCGACCGGCCGCCTCCCGCCGGTCCGGGTGCTCATCGTCGGTTCCGCAGCCTTCGGGACGGACACGGAAACCGCGTACTCACGGGGCCTGAGACGGTCGGCGCACGAGGTGTCGGACGTCGTGGAGTTCGTCGGGTTCGTACCGCCGACGGAACTGTCCCGTTTCTACTGCGGGGCAGACGTCTTCGTCGGGCCCTCCACGTGGGCCGAGCCCGCCGGACGGACCTTCGCCGAAGCGATGGCCCACGCGGTCCCCGTCATCGCCTCGGACGTGGGCGGGATCCCGGAGACGGTGGCGGCAGGAGGGGCGGGTGTCCTCCTGCCCTCGCCGCCCTCGGCAACAGATCTGGCCGAGGCCATCAGTCGGCTGCTGGCGGCACCCGAGGAGGCAGCGGCCCTGGGTCGCGCAGGCCGCGACTTCGTCCGCACGAACCTCGATGCAGCGGTCGTCGCGCGGCAGGTCCGACGAGTGATCGGCACGCCCTGATCCCTCCGCCGTGGTCGTCATCAGCACTGGCGCCTCGATCGATCGGGCGCCCCTCCGGAACCGGCCGCACGCGGGGGCGTCGACCCCGCCGAGAGCCACTCCGGTCGTCGCGTCGGGGGACGCGTCCACCCGTGCGCGTACCGGGGTGCAGGTAGCTTGCGTCCATGAGCGCGACGCCGCCCGGCAGGACCCTCCTCGACCTCGTCGCCGTCATGGACCGCCTCCGCTCGCCCGGCGGCTGCCCGTGGGACGTGCAGCAGACCCACGAGAGCCTGCTGCGGTACCTCGTGGAGGAGAGCTACGAGGTCGTCGACGCCGTCGAAACGGGGACGCGGGAGGAGCTGCGCGACGAGCTGGGCGACCTGCTGCTGCAGGTCGTCTTCCACGCCCGGGTGGCGCAGGAGGACCCCGAGGAGCCGTTCGACATCGACGACGTCGCGGCGGCCATCGTGGCCAAGCTGGAGCGGCGGCACCCGCACGTCTTCGCCGGGGAGGCCGTCGCGGCGGACCTGCAGGCGGGGTGGGACGCCATCAAGGCGACCGAGAAGACCCGCGAGAGCGTGCTCGACGGCATCCCGCTGCAGCTGCCGGCGCTGGCCCGGGCCGACAAGGTGCTCGGCCGGCTGCAGCGCAACGGGCTGGACGGGACGACGCAGGCCGAGGCCGGTGAGGAGCGGGCCGGTGAGGAGCGGGCCGGTGAGGAGCGGGCCGGTGAGGAGCGGATCGGCGAGGAGCTGCTGGCGCTCGTCCGGCGGGCGCACGCGGCCGGGGTCGACCCCGAGGCGGCCCTGCGCACGGCCACCCGGCGTCTGGAGACGGCAGCCCGGGAAGCGGAGCGGGCTGGGTAGGGTCCGCGTCGTGACCCACGTGCTGGCCATCGACATCGGTGGCACCAAGCTCGCCGCAGGCCTCGTCGCCGACGACGGATCGGTGCGGCACGACCGTGAGGTGCCGACCGAGGCCACCGACGCCGGTGCCGTGGCCCGGGCGCTCGCCGGCCTCGTCGAGGGCGTCCTGACCGACGCCCGCGAGGCCGGCCTGGAGGTGGCCGACGTCGTGGGGGTCGGGTCGGCCGGCCCGGTCGACACCGCCAGCGGCACCGTCCACCCGGTCAACATCGCCTCGCTGCGGGGGTTCCCGCTCGTGGAGCACGTGGCGTCGACGGCGTCGAAGGTGCTGGGACGCGACGTGGACGCCGCGCTCGCGCAGGACGGGCAGTGCTTCGCCGCGGCCGAGCAGTGGATCGGCGCCGCGGCCGGCTCACCGTCGATGCTCGGCGTCGTCGTGTCCACCGGCATCGGCGGCGGCATCGTCCTGGACGGTCGCATCCTGGCGGGCAAGACCGGCAACGCCGGGTTCATCAGCCACGTCGGTGTCGTCCTCGACGGGGAGCTGCTGCCCGGGTCGGGGGCGCTGGGCGTCGTCGAGGCGTACGCCAGCGGACCCGCGATGGTGCGCGCGGCGCACGCGCAGGGCTGGCGGGTCGGCGAGCAGGTCGACGCGAAGGTCCTCACCGCCGACGCCCGCGCGGGCGACCCGATCGCCGCCGCCGTCATCGCCGCCGGGACCCGCGCGCTGGCCTCGGCGTTCCTGTCCACGGCGGCGTTGTTCGACCTGAGCGACATCGTCGTCGGCGGGGGAGTGGCCTCGGCCGGGGACGTGCTCATGGACCCGCTGCGCCGGGCGTACGCGGAGTTCGCGGTCTACCCGCACCTGGCCGACGTGCGGATCAGCACCTCCGACCTGCCTCGCGGGTCGGGGCTGGTGGGGGCGGGCCGGCTGGGCTGGACGCGGCTCGCCGGCTAGCGCCGCAACGGTTCCACGTGCCGGCCGTCCAGGCGCAGGGAGGACCGCGTCGAGAAGCCGCCGTAGGCCAGGTCGACGTCCACCTGCACCTCGTGCCCGCCGAGGGGGAAGCGGATCTCCTTGTCGGAGAACCAGATGCGGTCCTCCTCCAGGACCTCGCCGTCCAGCCGGACGACGATCTTCCCGCTCATCGTGCTCACGTCGACGTCCACGTCGTGCTGCACGCCGTCGACCTCGAACCGCCAGGCGTTGTCGGCCTCGCTCACAACCAGCACCCTTCGTTCGACGGTGATCCCTCTCCAGGTGACGCCCGGACTCGGGTGGTGGTTCCCGCCGCGGGGGAGGCGACTAGGCTCGGGCCGCAAGACCCAAGACGACCCAAGACGACATCGAGAAGCACGAGGAGTGCGCGTGGCCACCATCGAGGCCGTCGGAGCTCGCGAGATCCTTGACTCGCGCGGCAACCCCACCGTCGAGGTCGAGGTCCTGCTCGACGACGGAACCTTCGCCCGGGCGGCCGTGCCGTCCGGCGCGTCCACCGGCGCCTACGAGGCCAACGAGCGCCGCGACGGCGACAAGGGCCGGTACCTGGGCAAGGGTGTCGAGCAGGCCGTCGAGGCCGTCATCGAGGAGGTCGGCCCGGCCCTGGTCGGTCACGACGCCCACGAGCAGCGGATCATCGACCAGGTCATGCTCGACCTGGACGGCACCCCGAACAAGAACCGCCTGGGCGCCAACGCCATCCTCGGCGTCTCCCTGGCCGTGGCCAAGGCCGCCGCCTCGGCCGCCGACCTGCCGCTGTTCCGCTACCTCGGCGGCCCGAACGCCCACCTGCTGCCGGTGCCGATGATGAACATCGTCAACGGTGGTGCGCACGCCGACACCGGCGTCGCGATCCAGGAGTTCATGATCGCCCCCGTCGGCGCGTCCTCCTTCCGCGAGGCGCTGCGCTGGGGTGCCGAGACGTACCACGCGCTGAAGTCGGTGCTGAAGTCCCGCGGCCTGGCCACCGGCCTGGGCGACGAGGGCGGCTTCGCCCCCGACCTGCCGAACAACAAGGAAGCCCTCGACCTCATCCTCGAGGCCATCGGCAAGGCCGGCTTCACCCCGGGCTCGGACATCGCCCTGGCGCTCGACGTCGCGGCGACCGAGTTCTACGGCGCCGAGGGCTACGACTTCGAGGGCTCGAAGCGGTCGGCGGAGTGGATGACCGGCTACTACGAGGGCCTGGTCGCCGAGTACCCGCTGGTCTCCATCGAGGACCCGCTGTCCGAGGACGACTGGGACGGCTGGCAGCACATCACGAACGCGCTGGGCGACAAGCTGCAGCTCGTCGGCGACGACCTGTTCGTCACCAATCCCGAGCGCCTGCAGAAGGGCATCGACCTGTCCGCCGGCAACTCGATGCTGGTCAAGGTCAACCAGATCGGTTCGCTGACCGAGACCCTCGACGCCGTCGACCTGGCGCACCGCAACGGGTTCACCACCATGATGAGCCACCGTTCGGGCGAGACCGAGGACACCACGATCGCCGACCTGGCCGTCGCGGTGGGCTCGGGTCAGATCAAGACCGGCGCTCCGGCCCGCTCCGAGCGCGTCGCGAAGTACAACCAGCTGCTGCGCATCGAGGAGGAGCTGGACGACGCGGGCCGCTACGCCGGCGCCAAGGCCTTCCCGCGCTCGGCGGGTTTCACCGGGCGCGCCTGAGCCGGTGATCGGCGCGTCCGGGAGAAGCTAGGACCCATGGCGACGCGACGTCCGACTGCGCCCCGCAGCCCCTCCCGCTCGGCGGGGGCCGCGGGGCGCAGTGCTGCGCCGCGCCAGGGGGCCGGTCGCGGGCCGGGGAACGCCCGGGGGCGGGCGACCTCCAGCAGGCCGGCACCCGCGGCCCGCGGGCGCAGCGCCGCCACGCTCACCGCGGCCGACCGCCGCCGGACCCGGGGCCCGCGCGCCCTGGTCCTGTCCGCCGTCGTGCTGCTCCTGGCGATCTTCCTCGTCCCGAGTCTGCAGAAGTGGCTCGAGCAGCGCTCCGAGATCGGCCGGCTGGAGGCGCAGATCTCCCAGCAGACCGACGACCTGGCCGCCGCCCGGGCGCAGGAGGACCGCTGGGACGACGACGCGTACGTCATCACGCAGGCGCGTGAGCGGCTGCGGTTCGTCATGCCCGGCGAGGTCCCCTACGTCGTCGACGGCGAGTCCGACGCCGACGCGGTCTCCCCCCAGGAGGCCGCCACCAGCGTGCCGAAGCCCTCGGCCGCCTGGTACGAGAACATCTGGGAGTCGTTGCGGCTGGCCGGCAACACCGACGACGTCGCACCGGCCCGGACGCCCGGACTGGGCGGCAGCAGCAGTTCCAGCACGAACTAGAGAGCAGGACGTGACCTCCAACCCCGGCGCGACCCCCGCCACCCAGGCCGACCTCGACAGCATCGCCGGCCGGCTCGGCCGGGTGCCGCGCGGCGTCGTCGCCATCGCGCACCGGTGCTCCTGCGGCCGTCCCGACGTCGTCGAGACCGCCCCGCGGCTGCCCGACGGCACCCCGTTCCCGACGACGTACTACCTCGTCGACCCGATCGCCGCCGGCGCCATCAGCACCCTCGAGGCCTCCGGGCTCATGCGGGAGATGACCCGGCGCGTCGAGACCGACCCCGAGCTGGGCGCTGCGTACGCCCGCGCGCACGAGGACTTCCTGCGCCGCCGCGCCGCGCTCGGTGACGCCGACGTGCCCGAGATCGCCGGCATCTCCGCCGGGGGCATGCCCACCCGCGTCAAGTGCCTGCACGCCCTCGTCGGGCACGCGCTGGCCGCCGGCCCGGGCGTGAACCCGATCGGCGACGAGACCCTCGCCCTGCTGAGCGCCGACGGCGGCTGGCCCGCCGTCTGCCCGCACACCCCCGAGGACGCGTGAGCGCGCAGACCGTGCGGGTCGCCGCCGTCGACTGCGGCACGAACTCGCTGCGCCTGCTCGTCGCCGACGTCGACCCGGCCACCGGCCGGACGAGCGAGCTCGAGCGGACGATGGAGGTCGTCCGGCTCGGGCAGGGCGTCGACAGGACGGGGACCTTCGCGCCGGAGGCGTTGCAGCGCACCTTCTCCGCCGTCGAGAACGCCGCGGAACTCATCGCCCGCCACCGCCCCGGGGCGGTGCGGTTCGTGGCGACGTCGGCCTCGCGCGACGTGTCCAACCGCGAGGAGTTCTTCGCCGGGATCCGTGAGCGGCTCGGAGTCTCGCCCGACGTCGTCACCGGCGACGAGGAGGCCGCGCTGAGCTTCGCCGGCGCCACCGCCGAGCTGCCCGCGGAGCAGGCGCCGTTCCTCGTCGTCGACCTCGGCGGGGGGTCCACCGAACTCGTCCTCGGCGGCCGCGAGGTCGAGGCCGCGCGGTCGCTGGACATGGGCTCGGTGCGGATGACCGAACGCCACCTGCACGACGACCCGCCCAGCGCCGCCCAGGTCGCCGCCGCCCGCGCCGACGTCGAGTCCGTGCTGGCGGGCAGCCACGTCCCGCTGGAGCGGACGCGCACCCTCGTCGGCGTCGCCGGCTCCATCACGACCATCACGGCCGCCGCCATCGAGCTGGCCGAGTACACGCCCGGCTGCCTGCACGGGGTGCGGCTGCCGGTCGGGCAGGTCCGTGAGGCGTGCGAGCGCCTGCTGCACGTCACCAGGGCCGAGCGCGCGGCGATGCCGTTCGTGCATCCGGGCCGCGTCGACGTCATCGGTGCGGGCGCGCTGGTGTGGGAGACGGTGCTGGACCGGGTCGTCGCGCAGGCGGGGATCACCGAGGTCGTCACCAGTGAGCACGACATCCTCGACGGCATCGCGGTCGCGATGGCGCGGACGCTCTGAGCGTTCGGACCGTTGTGACGAAGGGCCGGACCTACCGGCCCGCTGTCACAACGGTCCCGACCCCCCGACCCCCCGACCCCCCGGCCGCCCTCAGCGCCGGGGGAGCAGGGCGCGCAGGTCGTCGGGGAGGGCGAGCTGCAGGCGCCGGGGGGCGGTGCGCCGCCAGCCCTCCAGCACGACCGAGCGCAGCTCGGTCGGGTCGGCGCCGGCCAGCGTCGCCTGCACCCACCCGAACCGGCCGGTGTGCGGGGCGACGGCCCAGGTCCGGCCGTCGCCGGCGATGAGCTCGGCCTGGTCGGCCAGGCTCGCCTTGACCGAGGCGACGCCCACGTCCTCGCGCAGGATCACGAAGATCTTGGTGCGGACGCGGAACGTCGCCGCGCCCCAGGTCTCCTCCTCGTGGGCCTCCGGCAGTTCCAGCGCCCAGCCGCGCACCTGGTCCGGCGTCACCATGACCTGCAGCAAACCGCACATCTGGCAGGGTGGGAAGCATGAGCACCGTGACCGCCACGACCACTCGACGCATCGATGCGCCCGCCGAGCGCATCCTCGCCGCACTGGCCGACTACCGCGGTACGCGGCCACACCTGCTGCCCGAGCAGTTCACCGACTACGAGGTGCTCGAAGGTGGCCAGGGTCCGGGAACGGTGGTCCGCTGGAAGCTGCACGCCACCAAGAAGCGGGTGCGCGACGTCCTGGCCACGGTCACCTCGACCGACCGGCACGCCCTGGTGGAGAACGACGAGAACTCCTCGATGGTGACGACCTGGCGCGTGGAGTCCGACGGGCCGGACGCCTCCGAGGTCGTGGTGACCAGCGAGTGGAACGGCGCCTCGGGCATCGGCGGTTTCTTCGAGCGGACCTTCGCCCCGCGCGGACTGGACCGGATCTACGGTGAACTCCTCGACAACCTCGCCAACGACGTCGCCCGCTGAGGGCGCCTTCGGCTCGCCCGTCGCGCCCGGCACGGGCTGGCCCGGGGACCCCTCGCGTCCGGACACCCCCGTCGCGCACACCGCCGACGAGGTGCACGAGCTCGCCCGGACCGACCTGGCCGAACTGTCCGCCCGCGCCTGCGTCTGCCGGGCCTGCCCGCGGCTGGTGACCTGGCGCGAGGACGTCGCCCGCCTCAAGCGGCGCGCGTTCCGCACCGAGCCGTACTGGGGCCGGCCCGTGCCCAGCATCGGGGTCGCCGACCCCCGCATCCTCGTCGTGGGCCTGGCCCCGGCCGCGCACGGCGGGAACCGCACCGGCCGCATGTTCACCGGGGACCGCTCGGGGGACTGGATCATCGCCGGTCTGCACCGCGCGGGGCTGGCGAACCAGCCGACGTCGCTGCACGCCGCCGACGGGCTGACGTTGCGGCGCACCAGGATCGTCGCGCCCGTGCGGTGCGCTCCGCCGGACAACAAACCCACCCCGGCCGAACGGGACACCTGCAGCGGCTGGCTGGACGCCGAACTCGGCCTCGTCGCCGGTGACCTGAAGGTCGTGCTGGCCCTGGGCGCGTTCGCGTGGGCCTCGACGCTGGGTGCGGCCCGGCGCGCGGGATGGGCCGTGCCGCGCCCGCAGCCGAGGTTCGGGCACGGTGCGCAGGCCGAACTCGGTGGCCCGCACGGGCCGGTGGTCCTGCTCGGCAGCTACCACGTCAGCCAGCAGAACACCTCGACCGGCCGGCTCACGGTGCAGATGCTCGACGACGTGATCGCGAGGGCGGCGGACCTCGGCAGTTAGTGTCAGCACCGTGTCAGCCCCGGCCCCCGTGCGGATCCTCGTCGTCGGCGGCGGCTACGTCGGGTTGAACACCTGCCTGCGGTTGCTGCGGCGGGCCCGCCCCGGCGAGCTGCACCTCACCCTCGTCGACCCGCGCGGCTACATGACCTACCACCCGTTCCTGCCCGAGGCCGCGGCCGGGTCCATCGACGCCCGCAACGTCGTGGTCTCGTTGCGCCGCACCCTGTCCCACGCCGGGGCCGGGGCCGAGGTGGTGGCCGGGGACGTGGTGGCGGTCCGGCACGCCGACCGCGTCGCCAGGGTCCGGGCGGCCGACGGCGCCGAACGCGACCTGCACTACGACGTGCTCGTCGTCGCCCCCGGCTCGGTGTCGCGGACGCTGCCGATCCCCGGGCTGGCCGAGCAGGCCATCGGGTTCAAGACGGTGGAGGAGGCCGTGCACCTGCGCAACCGGGTGCTGTCCAACCTCGACCTCGCCGAGTCCAGCGCCGACCCCGACGTCCGCCGCCGCGCGCTGACGTTCGTGTTCGTCGGCGGCGGGTACGCCGGCGTGGAGGCCATCGCCGAGATCGAGGACATGGCCCGCTACGCCATGCGGTTCCACCGCGGCCTGCGCCCGGCGGACCTGCGCTTCGTGCTGGTGGAGGCGACCGACCGGATCCTGCCGGAGGTGGGGGACCGCCTCGGCCGGTACGCGGCCGACGTGCTGCGCTCGCGGGGCATCGACGTGGCCCTGAGCACCACGATGACCTCCTGCCTCGACGGGCGCGTCGTGCTGTCGGACGGCCGGGAGCTGGAGGCGGGCACGATCGTGTGGACCGCCGGCGTCAAGGCGCACCCGCTGCTGGAGGCCACCGACCTGCCGGTGGACGAGCAGCGGCGGCTGCGGGTCGGGGCGGACCTGCGCGTGCCGGGGGTGCAGGCCGCGTGGGGCGCCGGGGACAGCTGCGCCGTCCCGGACCTGACGCGACCGGGGACCTTCTGCGCGCCCAACGCCCAGCACGCCGTCCGGCAGGCGCGCGTGCTGGCCGACAACCTGCTCGCGCAGCTGCGCGGGAGGGCCACGCGCGACTACCGGCACGCCGACGCGGGCTCGGTCGCCTCCCTCGGGCTGCACAAGGGGGTGGCGCAGATCCACGGGCTGCGGGTGCGCGGCTACCCGGCGTGGCTGGTGCACCGGCTGTACCACCTGTCGAAGGTGCCGACCCCGGGGCGCAAGGCGGGGGTCCTGCTCGGCTGGGTGCAGGCCGCACTGTTCCACCGCGAGGCCGTCGCGCTGGGCGCGCTGTCGCACCCGTTCGCGGAGTTCGAACGGGCCGCGCGGTCCTCGCCCCGGGGCTGAGATGATGGCGTCGCCCTGCCCGGGTGGCGTAACTGGTAGGCGCACGGGGCTTAAACCCCCGGGCCGTTCGCGGCGTGCGGGTTCGATCCCCGTCCCGGGTACTCCCATCGTGATCCCTTCGTGACCCCGCAGGGGAACGCGAGCAGGTGCTTGGCCGTTGCAAGGGTTGACTGAACACTGCTCCGGAGGGGAGCCATGGAGAGCAAGAACCCGGTCTTCGCGCGTAGCAACGAGTGGAAGCAGAACGGCTACGCGACGTTCGACGCACCCACCTCGTCGCGTCAGGCGGCGCCCGCCGACGCCTCCGCGCGCACGCTCGAGGACTGGTACCAGAAGCCGTCCGCCACCCCGGCGCAGTCGCGCCGGATGACCCTCGACGACGTCGTGGTCCGCACGGCGTCGCTCTTCGCCGTCCTGCTGGTGGGCGCCGCGGGCGGGTACCTCGGTGTCCGCAACGGCTCGCTCGGCTTCGGGGCGGTCATCGTCCCGGCTCTCGTCGCGATGGTGCTGGGCATCTGGGCGCAGGTGTCCCGCAAGGTCCGCCCGGGCGTCATGTTCGCCTACGCGGTCCTCGAAGGCGTGTTCGTCGGTGCGATCTCGGCGATGTACGCCTCGCTGTACGACGGGATCATCGGGCAGGCCGTCATCGGCACGCTCGCGGCCTTCGGCGGCATGCTCATCGCCTACAAGACGGGCGTGGTCCGCAACAGCCCGCGCTTCACCAAGGTCCTGATGATCGCGGGGATCGGGTACCTGGTCTTCGCGCTGGTCAACCTCGGCTCGGCCCTGCTCGGCTTCGGCAGCGTCTACGCCGGCGGTGGCCTGCTCGCCATCGTCGTCAGCGCCTTCGGCGTCGTCCTGGCCTCGCTGTTCCTGGTCCTGGACTTCGACTACATCGAGCAGGGCATCCGCAACGGCCTGCCCGTCAAGGAGTCCTGGCGCGCCGGCTTCGGCCTGATGGTGACGCTGGTCTGGCTGTACCTGGAGATCCTGCGCCTCATCGCGATCCTGCGCGGCAACGACTGACACCGGTGCTTCACTGACACGGTGAGCACCGTCCCAGAGCTCGGCACGCCGGAGGTCCGGCGTGCCGAGCTCTCGCGTTTCCTGACCCTGCAGGCCGACCGCATCCGGGGCCTGCCGCTGAGCCGCCTGGACCGGCCCCGGCCGGGGGAGGGCACCAGCCCCGCCGACGTCGTGCGGACCGCCGCGCAGGCCCTGGCCGACCTGGCCGCCGACGCCGAAGGACAGCCCCGGCGGCCGCTGCCCGTGCTCGCGACCCACGGCATCGGCGACCAGCTCGCCGTCGTCGGCGGGGACGTCGTGCGGTTCGGCGACGATGCGGCGCTCGCGGCCGCGCAGGAGGTGCTGACGACGCTGCGGCGGGCGCTGTGACGTCCACGGCCCACCTGCGCGGGCCGTCACGGAGGCCGGCTCGCAGCTGCTGTGACGGGCGTGGCGGCGGAGGTGAGCGGGTCTGCCCAGGTGGCTCCGATGACCTGGGAGGACTTCTGTGCGCTCGGTGACGACGTCCACGGCGAGCACGTCGGCGGCCACCTGCTCGTGATTCCCCGGGGCACCTTCGAACACCAGAACGCCGCCGACGACTTCCGGGCCGTGCTCCAGGGGGCGGGCCTCGTCACCGTCACGGAGTGGGCCTGGCGTCCGCCGGGCACGCAGCGCGAGTACCAGCCGGACGTGGTGGTCCTCGACCGCACGCCCGCCGACCCGCGGGTCAACTGGACCGGGACGGCCCCCACGCTCGTCGTCGGGGTCACCTCACCCGGGGACGCCTCCGCGGACTGGGTGCGCGACGTGCGCGACGACGCCCGGTTCGGCGCCCGGCACCACTGGATCCTGGACCACCGTGACCACGCCCTGCACGCGTTCGCGGGACGGTGAGGACGACGAGGTGGTCCACGGAGCGGGGCCCGCGATCGCTCCCGGCTGGGAGCAGCTCGGCGGGATCGACGTGCCCGCCCTCCGGCGGTAGCCCGTCGGCGGCGTCCGGCCGGTGCGGGATGATGGGCCCATGCGCTACGCCGAGACCGTCGTCGACCTCGTGGGCGGTACCCCGCTGGTCAAGCTCAACCGCGTCACCGAGGGCCTGGCCTGCACCGTGCTGGCGAAGGTCGAGTACCTCAACCCCGGCGGGTCGGTGAAGGACCGCATCGCCACCCGCATGATCGAGGCCGCCGAGGCCGAGGGGGCGCTGAAGCCGGGCGGGACGATCGTCGAGCCCACCAGCGGCAACACCGGCGTCGGGCTCGCCCTGGTCGCCCAGCAGCGCGGCTACAAGTGCGTCTTCGTGTGCCCGGACAAGGTGGGCGTCGACAAGCGCAACGTCCTGAAGGCCTACGGTGCGGAGGTCGTGGTCTGCCCGACGGCCGTCCCGCCGGAGGACCCGCAGTCCTACTACTCGGTCTCCGACCGCCTCGTGCGCGAGATCGAGGGCGCCTGGAAGCCGAACCAGTACGCCAACGTGCACGGCCCGCGCAGCCACTACGAGACCACCGGCCCGGAGATCTGGGCCGACACCGAGGGCAAGGTCACGCACTTCGTCACCGGCGTCGGCACCGGCGGCACCATCACCGGCACCGGCCGCTACCTCAAGGAGCAGGGGAACGTCCGCGTCATCGGCGCCGACCCCGAGGGGTCGGTCTACTCCGGCGGGACGGGTCGCCCCTACCTCGTCGAGGGCGTCGGGGAGGACTTCTGGCCCACCGCCTACGACCCCTCCGTCCCGGACGAGATCATCGCCGTCTCCGACGCCGACTCCTTCCAGATGACCCGGCGCCTGGCGCGCGAGGAGGGCCTGCTGGTCGGCGGGTCGTGCGGCATGGCCGTCGTCGCGGCGCTGCGCGCGGCGAAGGACCTCGGCCCGGACGACGTCGTCGTGGTGCTGCTGCCCGACGGCGGCCGCGGCTACCTGGGCAAGATCTTCAACGACGACTGGATGTCGTCCTACGGCTTCCTCGACAGCGAGGACGGCCGCACCGTCGGCGACGTGCTGCGGCACAAGTCCGACGGGCTGCCGGCGCTGGTGCACACGCACCCGACCGAGACCGTGCACGACGTCATCGGGATCATGCGCGAGTACGGCGTCTCGCAGCTGCCCGTCGTGGGCGCCGAGCCGCCCGTGATGGCCGGGGAGATCGCCGGGTCGGTCAACGAGCGGGAACTGCTCGACGCGCTGTTCACCGGCAAGGCGAAGATGTCCGACGCCGTCAGCTCGCACATGGGCCCGGCGCTGCCGCTCGTCGGGTCGGGACAGTCGGTCGAGGAGGCCCGCGAGGTGTTCTCCAGCGCCGACGCGGCCGTGGTCGTCGAGGACGGCAAGCCCGTCACCGTCATCACCCGCCACGACCTCCTGGCCTACCTGGCGCTGTCGCACTGACGACCCCCGCCGTGGTCGAGCACGACGGTGCTCGACCACGGCGGGCGGGTCAGTAGCGGATGGCGTCGATGACCTTGGCGCGCACCGCCATCGTCGCGGGGACGAGACCGGCGAGCGCGCCGACGGCGGTCGCGGCGAGCAGCCCCTCGACCGCGGCCTGCACCGGGAAGGGCGGAACGTCCTCCAGCGTGAGACCCGCGGGCAGGACGGCCTCCAGCGGGAAGTTCGAGATCAGGATGATCGACAGCATCACCGCTGCGAACCCCGCGACGAACGTGGCCGCCACGCTCTCGAGCAGCACGGCGAAGAACACCCGGGCCCCGGTCGCGCCGAAGCTGCGGCGCACACCGATCTCCCGGATCCGCTGCCGCACCGTCACCAGCCCGACGTTGAGCACGCCGATCCCGCCCAGCACCAGCGCGAAGACGCCGACGCCCCGCACCCCGTAGGCCAGGACGGTGTCGACGACGCCGAGCTCGTCACCGGCGTCCTGGCGCTGGACCCAGACCGAGTACCCCGGCAGGCTGGCCGCGACCTCCGACTCCAGCGCCGCGACGAGCGCCTCGGCGTCGGTGTCGGGGACCCACAACTCCAGCCCCGGCGGGTACAGGCTCCCCGTCTCGCCCAGCAGGTTCCACCGCTGCACGTCGGCGTTGAGGACGTAGGCGCCGGGAACGGTCGCGTCGTAGCCCGCCGAACCGGAGATCCCGACGACGGTCGCCGTCACGGGGGTCTGGCCGCCGAGGACGACGGTGGGCGGGGCCGCGGGGTCGAAGCCGCCGAGCTGGTCGGCGAACACCTGGTTGACCACGATGCGCGGGGAGAACGCGTCGGTGTCGGCGGGCGCGAACCACCGGCCCTGGTCGGTGATGATGCGGTGCATCGTGCCGTAGCTGGGGTCGACCGTGGTGGCGCTGACGAACTGGGTGCCCGCGGGGAAGCGGACGGTCAGCTGCCCGCCGCCGCCGTACGGCGAGGACGCCAGACCCCACCACGTCGCCTCGTGGCGCACCGCCGCGCTGCGCAGCGCCTCCTGGGCCTGCTGGGCGCTCCCGGCGCTGGGGGTGCCCATCGGGGAGGCCTCGACCCGGATGGTCGCCGGACGACCCGAGGAGCGTTCGGTGCTCTCGCCGACCATCTGCCGGGCCATGTTCCCGACGGCCGTGACGGTCGTCATCGCGAACACGGCCAGGAACACCCCGACCAGCGACAGGACGACGCGGACGCGGTGGACGCGGATCTCGCTCCAGGCCTCCGAGATCGCCGCGAGGAGACCGATCACGAGGTCTCCCGGTGGGCCGTGGCGGCCGCGACGGCGTCACCGGTGATCTCGGTGAGCACGCCGTGGTCCAGCCGGAACTGCCGGTCGGCGCGCGCGGCCACCGACAGGTCGTGCGTGATGGTCACCAGGGTCGTCCCGTCCGTCCGCACGAGGTCCTCCAGGACGTCCATGACGGCGCTGCCGGTGTCGACGTCGAGCGCCCCGGTGGGTTCGTCGGCCAGCAGGACCCGCGGCCGACGGACCAGGCTGCGGGCCAGCGCGACGCGCTGCTGCTCCCCGCCGGACAGCTTCTCCGGCATGGTGTCCAGCCGGTGCCCCAGCCCCACGCGGTCCAGCATGTCGCGGGCGATGCGTCTGCGCTGCAGGAACTCCCGGCCACTGGCGTACAGCAACGGGTTGGCGACGTTCTCCGTGGCGGTGCGCCCGGGCAGCAGGTTGAACTGCTGGAAGACGAACCCGAAGGTCTGCCCGCGCAGCCGCGCGGTGCGCCGGGCGGACAGCCCCGCGACGGGCCTGCCGTCGAGCAGGTACTGCCCGGTCGTCGGCGCGTCGAGCAGGCCGACGATGTTCAGCAGCGTCGACTTGCCCGACCCCGAGCGGCCGACGACGGCGACGTGCTCGCCGCGGGCGACGTGCAGGTCGACGCCCGTGAGGATGTGCAGGTCGGTGCCGTCGGGCAGCCGGACGCTGCGGCTCACCCCGGTGAGGGAGACCACCGGATCCATCAGTAGCCCATCCCGTACGTCCCGTACGCGTCGACCGGGGTGTCGGTGTTCGGCACGAACTGCAGGACCTGCTGGCCCTCGGTCAGGCCCTGGGTGATCTCGACGTTCTGCCCGTCGGTCAGGCCGAGGGTGACGTCGGTCTCGGTCCGGGTCCCGTCGTCGGCGACGACCCACACCTTTCCCATCCCGACGCTGCCCTGCACGGCCGTCACGGGCACCAGCAGCACACCCGTCGCCGACCCCGCCGTGACCTCCATCGTCGCCGAGAGCCCGGCGAAGACCTGGACGCCCTGCGGCACGGCGCAGGAGACCTGCGCGCCGGTCAGCGCGGCGGACGGGTCGGCGTAGGGGTCGGCGTAGGGGTCGGCGTAACCCTGGTCCGGGCCGCTCGGCGTCTCCTGCCCCGCGGCCGGCGTGCCGGTGCGCAGGCCGGTGCACTCGAAGGTGCCCGGGCCGCCGGGCACGGTGATCTGCGCCGTGGTCGGGGGCTCCAGCAGCCGGAACTGCTGCGCCTGGGTCATCGAGGCGGTCGCGGTGAGGGTTCCGGGGCTGATCCGCGCGACCTCCTGACCGATGGTCACCGACTGCCCGGCCAGCACGTCCAGCGTCATCAGGGTGCCCGGGACGGTGGCCGTCACGGTGACGGTCTTCGTCGTGGGGGCGGCCGGTGGGGCCAGCGGGTCGGTCGGGGCGGGCGGTTCGACGGTCACGAGGACGGAGAACAGCGGGGTCCCCTCGTCCACGACCTGACCGACCTCGGCGCGCAGACGGCCCACCTCGCCGTTCGCCGTCGCCTTCACGGTGGTGGCCGCGTCGGCCTCGATCGTGCCCTGCAGGGTCACGGTGTTGGTCACGTCGCCGCGGGTGACGGCGGCCGCGGGCGGCTCGACGACGGCGTGGGGGCCGGCGGCCGGGTCGGCGTCCGCGGTCGCCGAGCGGCCGAAGGCGATGTACAGCAGGGCGACGGCGATCAGGGCCCAGACGACCAGGCGCAGGGCAGGGAAGACGACGGTGCGAGCGACACCCACGGGGGACCTCCGGTCGGTTCCGGGGAGCTCCCCGAACGGCTGTGCCGGAACCTAGCAGCGGTTGAGCGCGCCCTGAGGGCGGTGCCGGAAACCTTCACAACCCGCCGTCGGCGGTCAGGGGTTCAGCCACCCCGTCAAGGTCGCGGCCTCCCGGCCCAGCACCGCGGGGTCGTCGCCGGGAACGAACTCCAGCAGCGCGTCGTGCTGCCGTCCCTGCTGGCGCAGCAGGGTGAAGGCACGCTGCCACAAGGAGTCCCGGGCGCTCAGGGGTCGCCGGTCGGTGCCGGGCAGCCAGGAGAAGACGTGGACGGTGCTGACCCGGTCGAGCAGGGTGGCCAGTTCGGCCAGGGCTGCGTCGTCGTCCTCGTCGACCGTCGGCTGCCAGTAGGTGGTCAGCAGGGGGGCGCCGACCGCGTCGTCGACCTCGGCCAGCAGCTGCAGGGTGGAGGCCGTGGTGTCGGTGAGGGTGCCGCCGTGCGACTCGGTGCCGATCTGCACGCCGTCGGTGGCGGCCTGGCGGACGGCGTCGGCCAGGGCGGCGACCACGGGCGCCCGGTCGGCTCCCGCGGAACCCTGGTCGCCGGCCCACACCCGGATCCGCGGCGCCCCGAGGGCGACGGCGGTGGCCAGGACGTCGGAGAACCCCCCGTGGACGCCGGCGCGGAAGTAGGACCCGTAGGAGGCCACGGTCAGTCCCGCCTCGGCCGTGCGGGCCGCCACCGACCGCGCCGTCGCCAGGTCGCCGACCGGGACGTGGACGTCGCCGCCCCACTCGACCGTGCGCAGCCCGGCCCGGGCGGCGAGGTCCAGGACGCCGTCGGCGTCGAGGTTCCGGTAGGTGACCGAGCACAACCCTGGAATCAGCACGCGGCGGATCCTTGCACGGACCGGCCGGCCTGGCCTAGCCTCTGGAAAGCGCATTCCCAACCTGGACTGGAGGAGGCAGCGATGGTGCAACGCCTCGGTGTGGTCATGAACGGCGTCACGGGTCGGATGGGGTACCGGCAGCACCTGCTGCGGTCGGTCCTGGCCATCCGCGAGCAGGGCGGCGTGGAACTCCCGGACGGTTCGAAGGTGCAGCTCGAGCCGCTGCTCGTGGGCCGGTCGGAGGAGAAGCTGCGCGACATCGCGCGCCGCCACGACCTGGAGAACTTCACCACCGACCTCGACGCGGCCCTGGCCGACAACGACTACCCGCTCTACTTCGACGCCCAGCTCACCTCCGCGCGGGAGCAGGCGATCCTCAAGGCGGTCGCCGCGGGCCGGCACGTCTACACGGAGAAACCCACCGCCGAGACGCTCGAGGGTGCGATCGAGCTCGCCCGGGCCGCCGCGCGGGCCGGGGTCAAGAACGGCGTCGTCCACGACAAGATCTTCCTGCCGGGGCTGGTGAAGCTGAAGCGCCTGGTCGACTCGGGGTTCTTCGGCGAGATCCTCTCGGTCCGCGGTGAGTTCGGGTACTGGGTGTTCGAGGGCGACTGGCAGCCGGCGCAGCGGCCGAGCTGGAACTACCGTGCCGAGGACGGCGGCGGCATCGTCGCGGACATGTTCTGCCACTGGAACTACGTGCTCGAGCAGACGATCGCGCCGGTGGAGGCCGTCACCGCCAAGGCCGTCACGCACCTACCGGTGCGCTACGACGAGAAGGGCGAGGCGTACAAGGCCACCGCCGACGACGCCGCCTACGCCATCTTCGAACTCGAGGGCGGCGTCGTCGCGCAGCTGAACTCCTCGTGGGCCGTCCGCGTCGACCGCGACGAACTGGTGGAGTTCCAGGTCGACGGAACCCTCGGCAGTGCCGTGGCGGGGTTGTTCAACTGCCGGGTGCAGCCGCGCTCGGCCACCCCGAAGGCCGTGTGGAACCCCGACCTGCCCGAACAGCACCGCTACCGCGACGACTGGCTGCCCGTCCCCGACAACGGCCGGTTCGACAACGGGTTCAAGGCCCAGTGGGAGCAGTTCGTGCGGCACGTCGTCGCCGACACCCCGCACCCGTACGACTTCCTCTCCGGCGCACGGGGGGTGCGGCTGGCGCAGGCGGGCCTGCAGTCGTCGGCGCAGGGCCGGCGCGTGGAACTGCCGGAGATCTCGCTGTGACGGTCACGGTCGACCGTGCGCTCACCGGGGACGTCCTGGCACTGCCGCGCAGGAACCCCGACGGTTCGGTGGAACTCCTCGAGCACGCCGTCCGCGAATCCGTGGCCTGGGAGGTGCCGAGCGGGCCGGCCCGCACCCGGACGGTGTTCGCGGCCGCGCACGTCGTCCCGCGCGTCGGCGCGGAGAACGTCCCGGGTGCCCCGGCCGACCTGGACTGGGACGCGACGCTGGCGTTCCGGCACCGGTTGTGGTCCCTCGGCCTCGGCGTGGCCGAGGCCATGGACACCGCCCAGCGGGGGATGGGGCTGGACTTCGCCGCGACGACCGAACTGGTGCGCCGCAGCGCGGCCGAGGCCGCCGCCGTGGGCGGGCGGATCGCCGCCGGGGTCGGCACCGACCAGCTCGACCCCGGGATCCATCCGGTGGACGTGATCCGCGCGGCCTACGAGGAGCAGCTGCAGGTCGTCGAGGACACCGGCGCCCAGCCGATCCTCATGGCCTCCCGGCACCTGGCGGCCGCGGCCGCCGGGCCCGAGGAGTACCTCGAGCTCTACGCGGGTCTGCTGTCCCAGGTGCGCACACCCGCCGTCCTGCACTGGCTCGGGGACGTGTTCGACCCGGCGCTGGCGGGCTACTGGGGCGCGCGCGACGTGGCCGCCGCGACCGACGTGTTCGTCGACCTCGTCCACGCCAACGCCGCCAAGGTCGACGGCGTGAAGGTGTCGCTGCTCGACGCCGAGCACGAGAAGGAACTGCGGCGGCGGCTGCCGGCCGGTGTCCGGCTCTACACCGGCGACGACTTCAACTACCCCGAACTCATCGAGGGCGACGGGCAGTTCCACTCCGACGCCCTGCTGGGGATCTTCGCCGGGATCGCGAACGTCGCCGCGGCGGGGCTGGTGCGCCTCGACGCCGGCGACGTGACGGGTTTCCGGGCGGCGCTCGACCCGACGCTCCCGCTGGCCCGGCACGTGTTCGGGGCGCCGACGCCCTACTACAAGGCGGGGATCGCGTTCCTCAACTGGCTCGACGGCCGGCAACCGGGGTACGCGATGGTCGGTGGCCTGCACTCCGCCCGCAGCGCCGTGCACCAGGCCGAGACGTTCCGGCTGGCCGACGAGGCCGGGGTGCTGGCCGACCCGGCGCTGGCCGCGCGGCGGATGCGGCAGTTCCTGGCCGTCCACGGGATCGCCTGACCGCACCGTCGGCGGGATCACGGCCTGGGCAGCGCACCCGGGGGGTCGAGCGCGATCTCCCGGGTGCTCAGCCCCGTCTCCCGGCTCAGGGCCCGCAACAACCCCGCCCGGGTCGCGGAACCGGCCCGGCGCGCGGCCGTGCTCACCCCTGCACCGCTGAGCAGGTGCTCGGCGGCCACGTCGAGCCGGGCCCGGGCCAGCTCGTCCAGCGGCAGTGGTGAGGTCACCGCCTCCTGCGACAGCCGCAGCGCCGCGGGGTGCCTCGGGGCGACGTCGGAGACGCACTCCCGCGCGAGCTCACCGAGCACCCTGCCCAGCGCGCGGGTCGTGCGGGGGCGACCAGACGGCCTCGTGCCGGCTGAGCCCGCACCAGCCGCCTCAGCGGGGGCGCAACTCCACCCACAGCGAACCGCCGAGGTCGTCGACCTGCAGGTCGCTCGTGACGTCCAGCCGCGGGCCGGCGTGCCGCGCGGCCCGCAGGACGTCGGCCACGGATTCGGCCTCCCGTCGGGAACCGTCCACCGACAGGGTCGCCAGCCGGCCGCCGGGCGGCAGGCGCAGCGTCACCCGGGCCGTGCCGCAGGCGGTCAGGACCGGGGCCAGGACGGCGCGCAGTTCCGCGGTGAAGTCCTGTCCGGTCTGCGCGGGACCCCGGTCGTCGACGACGTCGACCTCGCAGCCGCGGTCGCGGGCTTCGCGCAGGGCCGTCCGGACGACCTCGTCGAGCAGGTCGCGGGCGCGCAGGTCGTCGCGCAGCCGCCGTTCCACCGCCAGGGCCGAGCGGGACAGGGCCGGCCAGTCGTCAGGACGGGTCTCGACGACGCGCCGCAGCAGGGGCACCACGCTGTGCTCGAGGTCGGCCCGGCGCTGGCGGGCGCTGCGCTCGCGGGCCTCGGCGCCGGCCCGGGCCGCCACCGAGCGCCCGGCGTCGGCCTCGAACCGCGCCACGTCCCGCGCGGTGCGGTCGAAGAGGAGCCTCACCCCCAGGCTCGCGGTGAACCAGACGATGGCCGGCTGGTTGAGCGCGGCGAAGTCGACGTCCCGGTCCGGCAGGTCCGAGGACAGCAGGCAGGCCCCCAGCACGAGTGCCGACGCCCCCTCGGCGACCAGCGCCGCCAGCCGGTGCCGCCGCATGACCAGCGCCGCGACGAGGACCTGCGTCAGGCCCGGCCACCAGTTCGCGTAGGTCCGCCACAGCTCCGGGTCCAGGAAGGGGGTGACGGCCAGCCCGCTGAGCGGCACCACGGCGGCCATGGCCAGGGCCGCCGGCCGCGACAGGTGCAGCGGGCCGCCGAGCAGCGGCCTGACGGCCACGGCGCTGACCGTCAGCACCACCCCCAGCGCCAGCAGCGCCAACCAGGGGGCGCGGTGGTCGGGCAGCGACAGCAGCGCCACCAGGGGCCCGTGCGAGAACAGCCACAGCAGGGCTCCGGTGAGGCAGGCCCGCCGGATCCCCCTCACGCCGTGCCCCTTCCGGAGGCGACGTCCGTCGCGGCCTCCGGGTCGGCCAGGGGGATGCTCAGGAGCACCACCGTCCCCACGCCCGGGACCGAACGCACCAGCGCCCGGCCGCCCACGACGTCCGCGCGCCGGCGCACCGAGACGGCCAGGCCCAGCCGGGGGCCGGTGCGGCGGGTGTCGAACCCGACCCCGTCGTCACGGACCTCCACGCTCAGCCGCCCGGCGCCCCCGGGACCGGGGCCGGTGCGGATCCGCACGCGCAGGGACGGTGGTCCCTCGCCGGGCGGTCCGCCGTGCTGCACCGCGTTGCGCACGGCCTCGGCCGTCGCGGCGACGAGCGCGTCGACGGCGTGGCCCGGCAGCCCGCCGGCCGTTCCGGACGTGTCGTCGGGTGTTGTGACGGCGGCCTCGGGGTGCAGGGCCAGCACGGTGCCGGCCAGCCGGGAGGTGACCTCGGCCAGCGGGACCGGGCCCTGGTCGCCGTCGGGGTCGCGTTCGATGCTGGTCAGCGCACGACCCGCCGCGGCCCGGGCCCGCAGCCGCTCGGCCCGGTCGCGTGCGTGGGCGGTCATGGACAGCGCGGCCAGCACGTCGTCGTGCACGATCCCGTCCCACCGGGAGTTCTCCAGCTCCACCGCCCGGGCGGCGGCGGCCGCGGCGGCGGCGCGCTCGGCCCCGACGCGGGCCGCCTCGACCTGCGCGGCGGCTCCGTGGACGGCCATCACGGCCACCGAGGCCGCGGTGGCGATGACCAGCAGGCCCACGGCGTCCAGTGCGGCCGTGTCCGGCGAGACCACCCAGGTGCCCTCCAGCTGCAGCACCGCGCGCAGGGCCAGGTGCACCGCGGTCAGCGCGAGCGCGCGGGGCGGCGACGGCAGCGCCACGGCCCCGGCGCCCACGGTCAGCGGCGACAGCGCCAGCACCCACGGCGCCTGCCGCCCCGCCTCACCGCCGGCCCCGGTCACGACCAGCGGGTAGGTGGCCAGCACCGCGTTCCCGACGACCACCAGCGCCCACGCCGGAACCCAGCACGTCGCCCGGCGCACCGCCTGCACCAGCAGCAGCACGAAGACCACGGCGTACGCCAGGCACACCACGGCCGACCAGACCGGGGGAGCCTGGGAGCGCCCGGTGAGCAGGCTCGCCGCGATCGTGGGGGCGACCGAGACCAGCGCCAGCGCCAGCACGAGGGCGAGCAGCCGTTGGGCGCCGCGCCGGGTCACCCCCGGCCCCCGCGGCCGTCGACCGGGTCAGTCGTCGTCACGCGGCTCGGCCGGCGGCTGCGACGCCAGCGGCGAGGACAGCGGGGCCAGCACGCCGTCCTCGACGGCGCGCTTGTACAGCTCCATGCGGGTGTAGGCCGGCCGGTCCAGGGCGGCGTACTTCGCCCGGATGCGCTTGAGGTAGCTCTTGGCCGTCTCCAGCGTCACCCCCAGCCGCAGCGCGACCGAGCGGGCGGGCATGCCGCCGGCGTACAGCTCCAGCACCCGCCGTTCCTGCGGCGACAGGTGCGAGGTCAGGGACTCGTCGACCTGCAACGCGGCGGCCGTCTCGGCCGAGGAGACGGTTTCGCCCTCGGCCACGGCCCGCAACGCCCCGGCCACCGTCGCCACGGGGCGGTCCTTGAGCAGCACGCCCTGGGCGCCGGCCCGCATGGCCTCCAGCGCCTCGGCGTGCTGACGGCCCTCGGTGTAGACGAGCACGCGGGACCCGGCCTCGACGAGCGCACGGACGTTGTCGGCGGGCCGGGAGCCGTCGCCCAGGCGCAGGTCCAGCAGGACGACGTCGGGCGCGACCCCGTCCGGCGCCTCGTGGTGCGGCAACCTCAGTTGTGCGAGCAGGTCCGGGACGGTGGGCGCGGTGGCGACGAAGACGAACGACGCGTCCAGGCGTGCGAGCTCCAGCCGCAGGCCCGACAGCAGCGCGGGGTGGTCGTCGACGGCGGCGATGCGCACCGTCCGGCGGACCGGCCCGGGGTTGGACTCGGTGGTGGCAGCCACGGGGTGGACTCCTTCCTGTGGGCGAAGGTTATCCAGGTCCCATAAGTCCCGCTGATCGGAGGTGCGGCAGAAGCGCCTCGAAAGGGGGGTGGCGGATGGTCACCACGTGCCACGGACCTCTGCGAGGATCGTCCGAGGGCACCCCGCCGGGGGGACGGGTGGCCCGGCCTGCGCCTGGGGGGCGTACGCGCACGAGAGGGGACGGTGCCCGTGGGCACCGTCCCCTCTCGTGCGTCTCACACCGTTCCGCCCGGGCTCACTCCCCGGAGGAGACCAACCCGATCTGGCAGGTCAGGCCGTTGGGGCCGTGGTTGCAGTACCCGTTCGGGACCTTGTGCAGGTACTGCTGGTGGTAGTCCTCGGCGTACCAGAACGGGCCCGCCTCCTCGGCGCGCCGGATCTCCGTGGTGATCCGGCCGTGACCGTGCTCGGTCAGCTCCCGCTGGAAGGTCTCCCGCGTGCGCTGCGCCGCCTCCCACTGCTCGTCGGTCGTCGTGTAGATCGCCGAGCGGTACTCCGTCCCGCGGTCGTTGCCCTGCCGGAAGCCCTGCGTCGGGTCGTGGTTCTCCCAGAACACCTTCAGCAGCTGCTCGGGGCCGGTCACGCTGGGGTCGTAGGCGACCAGGACCGTCTCGGCGTGGCCGGTGCGGCCGGTCGTCGACTCCTCGTAGGTCGGGTTCTGCGTGAACCCGCCCTGGAAGCCGGCCGCCGTCGTCACGACGCCCGGCTGCTGCCAGAAGATGCGCTCCGCGCCCCAGTAGCAGCCCATCGCCAGCGAGATGACCTCGGTGCCCTCGGGCCACGGGCCCTCCAGCGGGGTGCCGAGGACGGCGTGCTCGCGCGGCACCTCGAAACGCCGCGTGGCCGAGCCCTTCAGCGCCTCGTCCGCGGTCACCATCTGCGTCTTGTACGGGTTGCCGAACAGCACCACGTCTCGCTCCCTCCGTCTGTCGTACCCCCGTCAACCACGACGCCGGTCCGGACGTTCCCTAGGCTCTGGGGGTGACTGACGCTCAGCAGCCCGGCTTCTCCACCCGCGCCATCCACGCCGGCCAGGAGGCCGACCCGGCCACCGGTGCGGTCGTGACGCCGATCTACCAGGTCTCCACCTACAAGCAGGACGGCGTCGGTGCGCTGCGGACCGGCCTCGGCGCCGGCTACGAGTACTCCCGCTCCGGCAACCCCACCCGCGCCTCCCTGGAGGCCCAGCTCGCCTCCCTCGAACAGGGCGACGCCGGGTTCGCCTTCGCCTCCGGCCTCGCCGCCGAGGACGCGATCCTGCGGGCCCTGCTCCGGCCCGGCGACCACGTCGTCGTCCCCAACGACGCCTACGGCGGCACCTACCGCCTCGTGAAGCGCGTCGTCGAGCCCTGGGGCGTCGAGCACACCCCCGTCGATCTCGCCGACGTCGACGCCGTCCGCGCCGCGATCCGGCCCGGCACGACCCGGCTGCTCTGGGTCGAGACCCCCACCAACCCGCTGCTCACCATCGCCGACATCGCTGCCCTCGCCGAGGTCGCCCACGCCGCCGGCGCCCTGCTCGTCGTCGACAACACCTTCGCCACCCCGTACCTGCAGACCCCGCTGACCCTCGGCGCCGACCTCGTCGTCAGCTCCACGACGAAGTACGCCGGCGGGCACTCCGACGTCGTCGGCGGCGCGGTCGTCGTGCGCGAGGGCGACGACGGCCGCGGGAACTCCCTCGCCGAGCGCATCGGCTTCCACCAGAACTCCATGGGCGCGATCGCCGGGCCCTTCGACTCCTGGCTGGTGCAGCGCGGCCTGAAGACCCTCGCCGTCCGCATGGAACGCCACTGCGACAACGCCGAGCGGGTCGTGGAGTTCCTGCAGTCGCACCCGCGGGTGACGAAGATCCTCTACCCGGGCCTGCCCGAGCACCGCAACCACGACGTCGCGGCGAAGCAGATGAAGCGCTTCGGCGGGATGATCTCCTTCCGCACGGCCTCGGTCGACGACGCGCTGGCCGTGTGCAAGGCGACCGAGCTGTTCACCCTGGGGGAGTCGCTCGGTGGCGTCGAGTCGCTCGTGGAGCACCCGGGGAAGATGACCCACGCCTCGGTCGCGGGGTCGCTGCTGGAGGTGCCGGACGACCTGGTGCGCCTGTCCGTCGGGATCGAGGACGCCGACGACCTCGTCGCGGACCTGGCGCAGGCGCTGGGCTGAGTCCCGGATCCCCGCGGAAACAACAGTCTCCGTCCTCAGGAGGCCGTCTCCGAGGACGGAGACTGTTGTTTCCGCGGGATGGCGGCGACGGAGGGCGCCTCGTCGGCGTGCGCGACGTGACGCAGGGCGTGCCAGACCAGCACGACGAACACGGTTGAGCCGGCGAAGGCGAACCAGAACGGCGCCGTCACACCGTGGTGCTGGGCGAGCACGCCGCCGATCCCGCTGCCCAGCGCCAGGCCGGCGTAGGTGCCGACGGTGTTCACGGCGCCGACCCGGCCCTGCAGGGCGTGCGGGACGGCGCGCTGGCGCACGGTGATCGACGTCGTGCCCCAGACGAACGCGTGCGCGCCGAACACCAGGAACACCGGCAGCGCCGCGTACGGGGACGTGATCAGCGCCAGCGCGAGGTGGGTCAGCGTCTCGACGACCAGCCCGATCCGCATCAGGTTGCCGAGGCTGACGTGCCGGGTGATCCACCCGTACGCGAGCACGCCCACGATCCCGCCGACCGCGCTCGTCGTGGTCACCAGGCCGTAGCCGACCGCGCCGAGCCCCAGCCGCTGCGTGGCGTACAGGACGAGGATCGAGAACGCCGCGCCGAACGTGATGTTGAAGACGAAGATCGTCACGACCAGCACCCGGACCGCGGCGTGGTGGGCGGTCCAGCGGATCCCCTCCAGCACGTCGTGCCACGGGGTCGTGGGCGTCCTCGGGGCGTCGGGGGCGGGCAGCCGGAGCCGGCCGACGAAGACCGCCGCCAGCGCGCACAACCCGGCCTGGGCGGCGAACGGTGTCGCGGCGCCCACCGTGAACAGCGCGGCACCCAGCGGGGGACCGGCGAGCTGGTTGACCGTGATGAAACCCGTCTGGACGCGCGCGTTCCCGACGGCGAGGTCGTCGCGGGCCACCAGCACCGGCAGCAGCGTGCCGGCGGTGTTGTCGGCGAAGACCTCGGCCGTGGCCAGCAGGAACAACGCGGCCAGCACCAGCGGGATCGTCGCGTGCCCGGTCAGCACGACCGCCGCCAGCGCCACCAGCACGACGGCGCGCACGAGGTCGACCGTCACGACCACGAGCCGCCGGTCCACCCGGTCCGACAGCACCCCGGCGCTCAGCCCGAACAGCAGCGGCGGCAGCCACGCGGCGAGGGCGGCCAGCGCCACGGGGAACGCGTCGTCGGTCAGGGAGGCGACCAGCAGCGGACCGGCCGCCAGGGCCAGCCCGTCGCCGAGGTTGCTCGCCCAGCTGGAGGCGATGAACCAGCGGAACCCGGTGCCGAGGCGGCGGGGGAGGACGACCTCGACGACCCGCGCGAACACGTCGTCACCGTGGCACAGCCGTGCGTGCCGCGGCCACGGTTTTCCGGGGGCGCGGGCGCCCTCAGGAGGCGCGGCGGGACGAGCCGCGGCCGGCGCGCGAGCGCAGGTAGTCGTCGACGACGTACTGGCCCAGCCGGTCGGGGCTGGGGGAGAGCACGCGGCCGCCGTTGCGGCGGGCGACGGCGTCGACGAACCGCCGCAACCCGGGGTCCTCACCCAGCATGAACAGGTTGATCGTCGCACCGAAGCGCGTCAGCAGGTCCACCTCGTGGACGGTGGCGCGGATCGTCTCGGCCGTCGGGGGCCACTGGAAGAACGACTCGGTGGCGTCGCGGCCCTCGACCAGGTGCGCCGTCGGCTCGCCGTCGGTGATGACGAGGACGACGGGTTCGGCGTCGGGGTGCTTGCGCAGGTGCCGGCGGGCGATGCTCAGGGCGTGCTGCAGGTTGGTGCCCTGCACGAAGTCGGGTTCGACCTCGGCCAGTTCCCCCACGCTCATCGGCTGGGCGTGCAGACCGAACCCGATGATCTGCAGTTCGTCGTAGGGGAACTTGGTCGAGATGAGGTGCGACAGGGCCAGGGCCGTCTCCTTCATCGGCCCCCAGCGCCCCTCGGCGGCCATCGAGAAGGACAGGTCCACGCACAGCGCGACGGCCGCGCCGGCCCGGCGTTCGGTCTCGACGACCTCGAAGTCCTCCCAGGACAGCTTCACGGCGCCACCCGACGCGGCCCCGCGCTTCAACGCGTTCGACACGGTGCGCACGACGTCCAGGGGCTGTTCGTCGCCGAACTGCCAGCGCCGCGTCGCCCCGGTCGGTTCGCCGCCGGCGCCGGCGTCGGTGTTCTCGTGGTCGCCGCGTCCACCGGTGTCCAGCCGGCCCAGCACCTCGCGCAGCGCCGTCTGCCCCAGACGCCGCAACGCCTTGGGGGACAGGGTGAGTCCACCTGCGGAGCGGGACAGCCAGCCCTGCCGTTGCAGTTCCCGTTCCAGTTCCCGCAGGCGCCGCAGGTCGTCGGCCGCGCCCCGGCCGAGCTGACGTTCGAGGGCGTCGACGTCGACGTCGTCCAGCGTCGCGCCCGGGTGCTCCTGACCGAGGGAGTCGAGCAGGTCGTCGAGTTCGGAGATGTCCTGCAGGGCGTCGGCGGCCTCGCCGTAACCGAGGGGTTCGCCCTGGCCGCGGACGCGCTCGCCGCGGGAGAAGTCCAGGTCCGGCCGCAGGGCGCGCAGGTTGTCGTTGAGCTGCGCCATCTGCGCCTGCAGGTCCACATCCCCGCCCAGGGCCTGCGCCATGAGCGAGGCCAGTTCCTCGCGCTGCTGCGGCGACAGCGAACGCATCAGCCGCGAGGCCGCGGCGGCCCGGCGGGCCAGGGCGTCGACCAGGTCGTCGAGGTTCTCGACGCCCTCCTCGCCCAGGGTGTCGCCGTGCTCGGCCATGAACTCGGCGAAGTCCTCGGGGGTGTCCTCACCCCGGGCCTTCTTGGCGAGCAGGTCGTTGAGGTCGCTCATCATCTCCTTGAGCGCCTGCATCGTCTCGGGGCTGCCGTTCTGCAGCGCCTGCTTCATGCCGCGGAACTGCTGGCCGACGACGTCGTCGCGCAGGCCGTCGAGGATCTGCTGGTACTGCTGCCGGGCTTCCGACGAGGCCCACTGGTAGTCCTCGAGGTCGCGCACGGCCTGCGCCGTGGAGCGGGGGAGGGCATCCAGGCGCGCCTCGGCGAACCGGGCGTCGTCGCCGTCGCGGCCGGCGAGCTCCTCGCGTTCGGCGGCCAGCGCCTGGTCGAGCCGGGCGCGCGCCGTGGTCAGGGAGCCGTCGAGGTCGCCGCGGCGGGCGGCCTCGCGACGCATCCGCGCGGCCCGGGCGCGCAGGTCCTCCAGTCCGGAGCGGCCGTCGGGGCCGCGGCGCAGCAGGTCGCGCAGCGCCTCACGCAGCGAGCCGCCGGACAGGACCTCGTGCCCGACCCGGTCCAGGGCCGCGCGCACGTCGTACGGCGGGGCCAGCGGATCGGGGCCGCCGGCCCACTCGCCGTACCGGTACCGCCCGCCGCGTCGCCTGCTCCACGCATCCCGTGCCACGTCGGCACGCTACGTCCGGACCCGCCGGGACGCCACGGCCTTCTCGCCGGCCCGTCGGACTTGACGGGAGATCCATGACAGTTTGTCTGGACAAAGGGGGTCGGTGGGGTGGCATGATGGCCGCGTTCGACTACCCGGCGGGAGTCGTCCCGCCGATGACGTCCGAGGAGGGCATTCGTGACCACCACCACCGCCAGCACCACCGCAGACGCTGGTGCCGTAGACCTGCCCGTCGTGCAGCACTGGATCGCCGGTGCGCCGACGTCGGGGTCCGGCGACCGGGCGGCGGACGTGTACGACCCCGCGACGGGCAAGCGCACCAAGACCGTCGCCCTGGCCTCGCCGGCCGACGTCGAGGCCGCCGTGGGTGCGGCCAAGGCCGCCTTCCCGAAGTGGCGCGACACCTCCCTGGCCCGCCGCACCACGGTCCTGTTCAAGTTCCGCGAGCTGCTCAACGAGCGCAAGGGCGAACTGGCCGAGATCATCACCGCCGAGCACGGCAAGGTCCTCTCGGACGCCCTGGGTGAGGTCTCCCGCGGCCAGGAGGTCGTGGAACTGGCCTGCGGCATCAACCACCTGGTCAAGGGCGCGTTCACCGAGAACGCCTCCACCAAGATCGACGTCTACTCCGTGCGCCAGCCGCTGGGTGTGGTCTCGATCATCTCCCCCTTCAACTTCCCGGCCATGGTCCCGATGTGGTTCTTCCCCATCGCCATCGCCGCCGGCAACACCGTGGTCCTCAAGCCCAGCGAGAAGGACCCCTCGGCGGCGAACTTCATCGCCCAGCTGTGGAAGGACGCCGGCCTGCCCGACGGGGTGTTCAACGTCCTGCACGGCGACAAGGTCGCCGTCGACGGGCTGTTGACCCACCCCGACGTCGCCTCGGTCTCGTTCGTGGGGTCCACCCCGATCGCGCGGTACGTGTACGAGACCGGCACCCAGCACGGCAAGCGCGTGCAGGCCCTGGGCGGGGCCAAGAACCACATGCTGGTCCTGCCCGACGCCGACCTGGACCTGGCCGCCGACGCCGCCGTCAACGCCGGTTTCGGCTCCGCCGGTGAGCGCTGCATGGCCGTCTCGGCGCTGGTGGCGGTCGACTCGGTCGCCGACGAGCTCATCGCCAAGATCAAGGAGCGCGTCGCCACCCTGCGCACCGGTGACGGCCGCCGCGGCTGCGACATGGGCCCGCTGGTCACCGGTGCCCACCGCGACAAGGTCACCGGCTACGTCGACGCCGGCGTGAGCGAGGGCGCCGAACTCGTCATCGACGGCCGCGAGGTCGTCCCGGACGGCGACGCCGACGGGTTCTGGCTGGGCCCCACGCTGTTCGACAAGGTCGGCACCGACATGTCGATCTACACCGACGAGATCTTCGGCCCGGTGCTGTCGGTCGTGCGCGTGGCCGGTTACGACGAGGGCATGGACCTCATCAACAGCAACAAGTACGGCAACGGCGTGGCGATCTTCACCAACGACGGCGGCGCGGCGCGCAAGTTCCGCAACGAGGTGCAGGTCGGCATGATCGGCATCAACGTGCCGGTGCCGGTGCCGGTGGCCTACTACTCCTTCGGCGGCTGGAAGCAGTCGCTGTTCGGTGACACCCACGCCCACGGCGTGGAGGGCGTGCACTTCTTCACCCGCGGCAAGGTCGTCACCGAGCGGTGGCTGGACCCCTCCCACGGCGGCCTGAACCTGGGCTTCCCGCAGAACGACTGACCGCAGGGCACGACCGCACGGACAACGAGGTCCGGACACGCCGCCCCGCACCGACCACGGTGCGGGGCGGCGTGCTGCCCGCCGGGTTCCCGCCGCGTGGCGCCCAGCCGGGACCCCTCAGCTGCCGTAGACCGTCCGGCCGTCGTCGAGGACGAGCTTGTCCAGCCGGCGGGTCAGGTGCAGGGACTCCAGCACGAACTCCACCCCGCTGGCCGCCCGGCCCGGGGTGGCGTCCTCCAGGCCCAGCCGCTCCAGCACCTGCGACAACCCGTGGACCTTGCCGACCTGCTCCAGCAGCCGTTCGGCGGGCACCAGGTCCCCGGTCTCGATGGTGCGGCCGTCGGTGACCAGTTCGGAGAACCCGGACAGTTCGGCACCACCCAGCAGCGACCGGTACGTCTCGGCGATCGCGGTGCGCAGCAGGTGTTCC
This sequence comes from Kineococcus deserti, assembly GCF_050871945.1. Classification (NCBI taxonomy): domain Bacteria; kingdom Bacillati; phylum Actinomycetota; class Actinomycetes; order Kineosporiales; family Kineosporiaceae; genus Kineococcus; species Kineococcus deserti. Next base: position 384,485 of record NZ_JBJLSI010000001.1, read on the forward strand.
AGGACCTCGATCTCCCGGCCCTCCTCGCCCTGCTCGAACTCCACCTTGCCGCCGAGCACGCTGACGACGGTGTGCAGGTCGCCGACGCGGGCGACCGGTTCGGTCCGTTCCCCCGACAGGGCGTGCCGGCGCAGCGCTGCGGCCGAGACCGTCTCGGCGGCCGCGATCGCGAACCGCGCCGACACCCCGGAGGCGGGGTCGACGGCCGGGGACTCCCGCACGGCGCGGGTGAACCGGGCCAGGACCTCGAGCAGGTGCCCGGGCACCTCGGCGACCGTGGCGGCCTCCTGCCGGACGAGGTCGACCTCGAGCGAGACCTCCAGCGGGTAGTGCGTGCGCACCTCCGCGCCGAACCGGTCCTTGAGCGGGGTGATGATGCGCCCGCGGTTGGTGTAGTCCTCGGGGTTCGCACTGGCCACCAGCAGCAGGTCCAGCGGCAGCCGCAGCTGGTAGCCGCGGACCTGGATGTCGCGCTCCTCCAGCACGTTCAGCAGCGAGACCTGGATCCGCTCGGCCAGGTCGGGCAGCTCGTTGATGGCGAAGACGCCGCGGTTGGTGCGCGGGACCAGGCCGAAGTGGATGGTCTCGGGGTCGCCCAGCGCCCGGCCCTCGGCGACCTTGACGGGGTCGACGTCGCCGATGAGGTCGCCGACGGAGGTGTCGGGCGTGGCCAGCTTCTCGCCGTAGCGCAACGACCGGTGCAACCAGGCCACGGGCAGGTCCTCACCCTCGGCGGCGACCCGGCGGCGGGAGGCCGGGGTCAGCGGGGCGTAGGGGTGCTCGTTGAGCTCCGACCCCTCGATGACGGGCGTCCACTCGTCGAGCAGGCCCACGAGCGAACGCAGCAACCGGGTCTTGCCCTGACCTCGTTCGCCGAGCAGGACCACGTCGTGGCCGGCGAGCAGGGCCCGCTCCAGTTCGGGGGCGACGGTGTCCTCGTAGCCGACGACGCCGGGGAAGCGGTCCTGACCGGCGCGCATGCGGGCGACGAGGTTGGCGCGCAGCTCCTCCTTCACCGACACGTGCCGGTGGCCGGAGGCGCGCAGCGCGCCGAGGGTGCGGGGGAGGTCGGCGGGGGCTTCGAGGGGGAGCGCGGGAGTCTGGCTGATGCTCACCCGCCCGAACCTACGTCCCGTCGGTCCGGTTGGCGACGGGGTTCGGTGGCCGGTTTCCCGCGCGCGCCGCCTCGAGACGGCGGGGGCAGGATGAGCGCATGCCCCGCCCCCCGTCCCCGGCGTCCCACCCCCACCAGCCCTACGTCAGTCCCGCCCTGCGGTTGGCGGCGTCCTGGTCGTGGCGGTTCCTGGTCGTGCTGGCCGGGGTCGTCGTGCTCGCCTACGGGCTGAGCTTCGTCAGCGAGATCGTCATCCCCGTCCTGGTCGCCCTGCTCGTCACGGCGCTGCTGGCCCCGCTGGCGAACTTCTCGCACCGCCTGCGCGTGCCGCAGGCGGTCGGGGTCCTGCTGTCCATGCTGCTCACCGCGGGCATCGTCTCCGGCCTCGTGGGCATCGTCGGCACCCAGGCCGCCAACGAGTGGCCCGAACTGCAGCGGTCGGCCACCCAGGGCGTCACCGAGGTCGAGACCTGGCTGTCGGAGGGGCCGCTGAACCTGACGTCGACGGCGATCTCGGACTACATCCAGCAGGCCGAGCAGGCCGTCGCGGAGAACCGCGACACGCTGATCGCCGGTGCGACGGGCGTCGTGTCCACCGCCGGGCACGTCGTCGCCGGATTCTTCATCGCGCTGTTCGCGTCCTTCTTCTTCCTGCTCGAAGGCCGCCGGATCTGGTCCTGGCTGCTGCACCTGCTGCCCGAGCCCGCCCGGGAGCCGGTGGACGACGCCTCCCGGCAGTCCTGGGTCACCCTCACCCACTACATGCGGGCGACCATCGCAGTCGCGTTCGTCGACGGCCTGGGGGTGGCGATCGGGGCGGCGATCCTGCAGGTGCCGCTGGCGACGTCGCTGGGCCTGGTCGTCTTCCTCGGCGCGTTCATCCCCATCGTCGGGGCGCTGCTGTCCGGCACCGTCGCGGTGCTGGTGGCGCTCGTGGCGCACGACTTCGTGACCGCGCTGATCATGCTCGGGGTCGTGATCCTCGTGCAGCAGGTGGAGAGCCACCTGCTGCAGCCGTTCCTCATGGGCCGCGCCGTCGCCGTCCACCCGCTGGCCGTGATCCTCGCCGTCGCCGGTGGGGCGACGGTCTTCGGGATCGTCGGCGCGCTGTTCGCCGTGCCGCTGGTGGCGGTGCTAAAGACGGGCATCGGGGCGCTGGCCCGAGGCGGTCGCCCGACCGAGGAGGTCGCCGAGATCGAGGCCTCCGACGCCCCGCTGGCGCCCGACACCCCTCGACCCAACGACGCGACCGAGCACGCCGAGCGCGGGGAGGCGGACGTCAAGCGGTGAGGCGCCGGCCCGCGGGAGGGCGCGCGGTGACCTCGCGCGCGATCACCGCGCACGTGGTGACATCGCGCTCGAACCGCGGCGACGGCGGGAGTGGGCACGCGGTGACGTCGCGCCCGATGATCGCGCGCGAGGTCACCGCGCGCTCGAAAGGCGCGCCTCAGCCGGAGTACGGCTTGGTGTCCACGACCTTGACCGGGAACTCCCGGCCGTTCGGCGCGGTGTACGTCACCTCGTCGCCGGGCTTCCTGCCGAGGATGGCCGAGCCCAGCGGGGACTTCTCGGAGTAGACGTCCAGGCCGGCGGCGTCGCCCATCTCGCGGCTGCCCAGCAGGAACGTCATCTCGTCACCGGCGAGCTCGACGGTCACCACGTGCCCCAGGGACACCTCGCCCGCGGTCGAGGCGGGTGCCTCGCCGACCTGGGCGGTCTCGAGCAGCTGGCGCAGCTGACGGATGCGCAGCTCCTGCTTGCCCTGCTCCTCCTTGGCCGCGTGGTAGCCGGCGTTCTCCTTGAGGTCACCCTCCTCGCGCGCCTGCTCGATGCGCTTGGCGAGTTCCGTGCGGCCTTCACCGGAGAGGTGCTCGTACTCGGCCTTGAGCCGGTCGTAGGCATCCTGCGTCAGCCACGTCACGCTGCCGGTGGTCGTCTCGCTCACGGTCTGCTCCCTGTCACTGCCTTCTCCGGGCGGGCCTCCTGCCCTCCCGGCGCAAAAAACCGAGTCGCCCGGCCCCGCGACCGCGGGAGCGAGCGACTCGAAAGCGCCAGGCTAGCTCCGATCGGCTCAGGGCTCCACCGCTGAACACGACTCGACCCCGACCGTGACGGCCCTCGACGTCGTCCTGACCTGCACCGACTCCTGCACCTCGGTGTCGTCGGAGGCGGGGATGTCGACCTGCAGCAGACCCACCTCGGCCGACCCGTCGTCCAGGGCGTGGACCTGGCAGCGCACCGCCACGCCCGCCCCGCGGGTCACGCTGAACCGGATCTCGGCGGTCCGGTCGTCCACGATCCGGTGGCTGATCTCGGTGTAGGCGGGCCCGCGGCTCTGGTCGACCGCCAGCCAGACGCCGTAGGCCAGGACCAGCAGCGCCCCCAGGACCGCCGCCGCCAGCGGCACCGGCCGCCGGTACCAGGGACGCCCGACGCGGGCGGGGCGCCTGCCGTAGCGCGCGGCCAGCACGTCAGCGGGAACTTCACCGGGCGTCTGGCGGTCGGTCACGGCGGGTGGCTCCTGCGGGTGGGCGAGGGCGGTGCGCCGAGCGCGCCGCGGATCGGCGAGGATGGACCCCGATCGTCCCACCCCAGCTGTCGGGGTGGTGACGCGACCGTCTGTGAGAGGAGCCACCGTGGCGGAGACGTTGCGGCTGATGGCCGTGCACGCCCACCCGGACGACGAGTCCAGCAAGGGTGCGGCGTCGATGGCCAGGTACGTGGCCGAGGGCGTCGAGGTGCTCGTCGTGTCCTGCACCGGCGGCGAACGCGGTGACGTGCTGAACCCGCGGCTGAAGGACAACGCGTCCCTGCTGCGCGACATGGGTGAGTACCGCCGGCACGAGATGGCCGAGGCCGCGCGCATCCTCGGGGTCCAGCACCGGTGGCTGGGGTACGTCGACTCCGGCCTGCCCGAGGGCGACCCGCTGCCGCCGCTGCCGAAGGGCTGCTTCGCGCTGACGCCCGAGGAGTTCACCGTCAACGCGCTCGTCCACGTCGTGCGCGAGTTCCGCCCGCACGTCATGACGACGTACGACGAGTCCGGCGGGTACCCGCACCCGGACCACATCATGACCCACAAGGTGTCCTTCGCGGCCTTCCACGCCGCGGCCGACGCCGAGCAGTTCCCGCAGGCCGGCGAGGCCTGGCGGACCTCCAAGCTCTACTACCACGCCAGCTTCTCGCGCGACCGGATGCGCACCTTCCACGAGGCGTTCCTCGCTCGCGGCGAGGAGTCGCCGTTCGCGGACTGGATGAAGCGCATCGTCGAGGAGGACCCCGACGGGACCCGGCGCAAGGAGCTGGAGATCACCACGCGCGTGGAGTGCGGGGAGTTCTTCGAGACCCGCGACAAGGCGCTGCTGGCGCACGCGACGCAGATCGACCCCGACGGCTGGTTCTTCGGGGTGCCGCTGGACATGCAGCGTGAGCTGTGGCCGACCGAGGACTTCCACCTGGCCATCAGCCACGTGCCCACGACGACCCCCGAGGACGACCTGTTCGCCGGTCTGCGGGGCACGGCGTGATCACCGCGTTCCTGCTGGCCGCGACGCCGTCGCCCACGGCGACGCCGGAGGTCGACGCGGACCTGGTCACCCCCGGGCTGGCCGGGTTCGTCGTGCTGTTCCTCTCGGCGATCGCCGTGTACTTCCTGGCCCGGAGCATGGCGCGGCGCATCCAGAAGGTGAACCACCGCGCCCGCACCGAGGCCGAGGAGAAGGCCGGAACGGCTGCGCCGCAACGGCCGTCGAAGGACGAACCGCCTCAGGAGTGAGCCACGGCCGTCGCCCGGTCCGGCCGCGCGAGGTGTTCCTCGACGGCGGCCAGGACCGCGACGGTCTCCCGGGCGTCCACGACGTCGAGCGCGTCCGGGCGCCCGGTGCGCGCCGCGTCCCGCAGCCGGTCCACCGCACGGCGGAAACCCTCCTGCGCCGTGCCGGTGAACCGGGGCAGGTCGTGCCGGCCGCCGGGCCCCCAGATCGTCGCGAACGACCCGCCCGTGCCCTCGGGGGCGGTGGCGGTCACGGACAGCGACGTGCCCGCACCGGAGGCGTGCTCGAAGGCGGCGACCACGGCGTCGCGCGGGCCGCGGCCGGCGCTGACCCGCTCGACGTCGCCGAACACCGGCCGCAGGATCGACAGCGCGTGCGGTCCGCTGTCCCACAGCCCGCCCCGCTGCCGGCGCCACGGGGAGTTCCCGTAGGGGTTCCCCGGCGCGTCGATCGTGCCCGCCCAGCGGAACACCCCGCCCTCCCACGGGCCGTGCTCGGTCGCCAGGTCGCGCATCCGGCCCAGCCAGTCGGTGATGTCGGGCTGGAACAGGTAGGTCAGGTAGACGATCGAGGCGACACCGTTCTCCTGCACGGCGCGGACCACCGCGTCGGCGTTCTCGAGGGTCGTCGCCAGCGGCTTGTCCAGCAGCAGGTGCCGGCCGCGCTGCGCGGCGCGGACGGCGAGGTCGGCCTGGACGTCCGGTGGCAGCGCGACCGCCACCGCGTCGACCTCGGCCAGCAGGTCGTCGACGTCGGTGAACGCCGTGCCGCCGCACTCGTCGGCCGCCCGCTGCGCGTTCCCCGCGTCCCGGCCCCAGAAGCCGACGAGCTCGACCTCGGGGTGCTCGGCCAGCGCCGTGCCGTGCGTGGTGCGGGCCCAGTGACCGGTGCCCAGAACTCCGAACCTCATGCCCCGATGATCCCGGCGGGTGCCGCGGGACGCAGCCCGTGACACCGTGAGGTCCGTGGCCAATCGACTGTCCCGCTCGACCAGCCCGTACCTGCTCCAGCACGCCGACAACCCCGTCGACTGGCAGGAGTGGGGCCCCGCCGCGTTCGCCGAGGCGCGCGAGCGCGACGTCCCGGTGCTCGTCTCGACCGGGTACGCCGCCTGCCACTGGTGCCACGTCATGGCCCACGAGTCCTTCGAGGACCCGGCCACGGCCGCGGAGATGAACGCCTGGTTCGTCAACGTCAAGGTCGACCGGGAGGAACGGCCCGACGTCGACGCCGTCCACATGGCCGCCACCACGGCCCTGACCGGCCAGGGCGGCTGGCCGATGACGACGTTCTGCACCCCCGACGGGCAGATCTTCTACGCCGGCACCTACTTCCCGGACCGCCCGCACCCGCAGCTGCCCTCCTTCCGGCAGGTGCTGGCCGCGGTCAGCGAGGCGTGGCGGGAGCGGCGCGGGCAGGTGCTGGACTCCAGCGGCCGGATCGCCGCGGCGCTGGGGTCGATGTCTCCGGCGGCGGGGTCGGTGCCCGGGGCCGAGGAGCTGACCGCGGCCGTGGACCAGCTCGCGGCCGAGGAGGACACCGTGCACGGCGGGTTCGGCGGGGCACCGAAGTTCCCGCCGTCGATGGTGTGCGAGTTCCTGCTGCGGCACGCCGCGCGCACCGGCTCGGCCGTGGCGGCCGGGCTGGTGGACCGGACGCTGACGGCGATGGCGCGCTCGGGGATGGCCGACCAGGTCGGCGGAGGCTTCGCCCGGTACGCCGTCGACGCCGGCTGGGTCGTGCCGCACTTCGAGAAGATGCTCTACGACAACGCGTTGCTGGCCCGGGTGTACCTGCACTCCTACCGCGCCGGCGGGGACGTCGAGCACCGCCGGGTCGCCGAGCACACCTGCGAGTTCCTGCTGCGCGACCTGCGCACCCCGCAAGGCGCCTTCGCGGCCTCCCTCGACGCCGACACCCCGGTCCTCGACGCCGAGGGGCACCTCCGTGCGGTCGAAGGCGCCACCTACGTGTGGACACCGGGTGACCTCGTCGAGGTCCTCGGGATCGACGACGGCCCGTGGGCCGCGCAGCTGCTGGGGGTGACCGAGACGGGCACGTTCGAGCACGGCACCTCCACGGCCCGGCTGACCCGGGACCTCGGCGAGGAGGTCGAGCGCTGGGAACGGGTGCGTGAACGGCTGGCCGCCGCCCGCGCCGACCGTCCGCAACCGGCCCGCGACGACAAGGTCGTGCTGGCCTGGAACGGGCTGGCGATCGCGGCGCTGGCCGAGGCCGGTGCCGTGCTGGCCCGGCCCGACCTGCTGCTCGCCGCGCACGAGGCGGCCCGCTTCCTGCTCGACGTGCACCGGGTCGGAGGGAGCTGGCGGCGGGTCTCGCGCGACGGGACCGTCGGCGCCCCGGCCGCCGTCCTGGAGGACCTCGCCGACCTCGCCGAGGGGCTGCTGGTCCTGCACGCGGCGACGGGGGAGCGGTCGTGGTTCGACGAGGCGCTCGACCTCGGCCGGGAGGTCCTCGACCGGTTCACCGCCGCCGACGGGTTCGTGGACGTCGCCGACGTCGACCCGGCGCTGTCGGCCGCGCGCGCCGGTGCCGGCTCGCCGAGCGACCCCTCCGACGGGGCGACCCCGTCGGGGAACTCCGCCGCGGCGGGAGTGCTGCTGACGCTGGGGTCCCTGACCGGCGAGGCCGGGTTCCGCGACGCCGCGGTGCGCGCCCTGGGGGTGGCCGGAGCCGTGGCGGCCGCGTCCCCGCGCTTCGCCGGCTGGGGCCTCGCGGTCGCCGAGGCGCTCGCGGACGGTCCGCGCGAGGTCGCCGTCGTCGGTGCGGCGGGGGACGCCGGAACGGCTGCGCTGCACCGGGTCGCGCTGGCCGGGACGGCGCCGGGGCTGGTCGTGACACGCGGCCTGCCGGGCGAGGACGTCCCCGAGCTGCTGGCCCACCGCGGGCTCGTCGACGGCCGCGCGGCGGCGTACGTGTGCCGGGGGCAGGTGTGCGACGTGCCCCGGACCGACCCGCAGGAGCTGGCCCGGGCCGTGGGTGCGGTCGTGGGTGCGGTGTCAGGCCGCGAGGGCGTACGTCGCCAGTGAGATGGCGGCGTAGTGAGCGGCGAACCCCAGCACCGTGAAGGCGTGGAACACCTCGTGGAAGCCGAACCACCGCGGGCTGGGGTTGGGGCGCTTCGTGCCGTACGCCACGGCGCCCAGGGAGTACAGGAGCCCGCCCAGGCCCACCAGGACGGCCACGGCGAGCCCGCCGCCGTCGGCGAAGTCGTCCAGGTAGCCGACCGCGACCCAGCCCAGCGCGACGTACACCGGGGTGTACAACCAGCGGGGTGCGCCGAGCCAGAGCAGCCGGAAGGCCACCCCGGCCAGCGCGCCGGCCCAGACCAGGGTCAGCAGGAACCGGGCCTCGGCAGCGGGCAGCGTCGCCACCGCCAGCGGCGTGTACGTGCCGGCGATGATCAGGAAGATGTTGCTGTGGTCCCACCGGCGCAGGACCGCGGCCCACCGCGGCGACCAGGTCCCGCGGTGGTAGACCGCGGACGTGCCGAACAGCAGCGCCGCGCTCAGCGCGAACACCAGGCAGGCCACCCGCGAGGCGGTCGTGGGGGCCAGCAGGACCAGCACCGTCCCCGCGACGAGCGCCGCGGGGAAGGTCCCGGCGTGCAGCCAGCCCCGGAGCCGGGGTTTGACGGCGTCGAGGACGGCCGCGGCCTCCTGGGGAAGATCTGCGTGCACCCAGCGACGGTAACGGGTCCGGCTGTGCGGCCGGACCCGTCACCGTACGTGCTTCAGGACCCCATGGCGGCGTTCATGTTCGCGGCGAACTCCTCCGGCGTGATCGCCAGGCCGAAGAGCTTCTCGATGTTGTCCAGCAGCGCCTCGGCCTCGGTCGGGGACAGCGCCTGGTCCCAGGACTGCTGGAAGGTCGCCGCGCCCGAGGCGGTGTCGTAGACGAACTGCTGCCACTCCTCGTCCTCGGAGCCGGCGAACATGCTGTCGCTGCCGTTGACGATCGGGACCGAGCCCGCGTCCACCCACGCCTGGGTCGTCGCGTCGGTGACCAGCCCCTCGGCGAGGTACTTCCTCGCCGCGGCCTTGGCCTCCTCGCCGGCCTTGGAGGACAGCGCCCAGTAGGAGGAGGGGTTGCCGACGGTGTCGGTCGGGTCGCCCTTGCCGCCGGTGACGGTGGGGAACGTCGACCAGGCCAGGTGGCCGCCGGTCACGAAGTCGCCGCCCTCCTCCTTCATGGCCCCGTAGGTCCAGGCGCCGTGCAGCATCATCGCGGCCCGGTCGGTGTGCAGCAGCGCCTGGTCGGCGTTGGAGTCGGCGGTGATGGAGGCGAAGCCGTTGACGAACCCGTCGGCGCGCACGAGGTCCTGCACCTTGGTCAGGGCGTCGATCGAGTCCGGGTGCGACCAGGCGTCGGGGGTGCCCTCGTAGATCGACTGGAACAGCTCCGCGCCGCCGATGCGGTCGTAGAGGAACTCCAGCCACATCATGTTCGTCCACCGCGACTGCCCGCCCAGGGAGAACGGGGCGATGCCGGCCGCGTTGAAGACGGGCACGAGCGCCATCATCTCGTCCCACGTGGTGGGGATCTGCGCGCCGACCTTCTCGAAGACCCGCTTGTTGTAGAACATGACGATCGGCGACACGTTCTCGCACGGGACGGCGTAGATCTTGCCGTCGACGGTGGCCGCCCCGAAGGCGCTGGCGAACAGCTTGTCCTTCAGCTCGGCGTTCTCCTCGAAGAAGGAGGTCAGGTCCTCCACCTGGCCGTTCTTGACGTAGTCGCGCAGACCCCCGCCGCCCCAGGTCCAGATGACGGTCGGGCCCTGGTTGGCGCCGATGGCGGTGCGCACCTTCTGCTTGTACGCGTCGTTCTGGTAGGTGGCGATCGTGAGCGCCTCGTCGGGGTTGGCGTCGTTGAACGCGTTGACGGCGTCGGTGCGGATCTTCTCCCCGGGGGGGCCGGTCAGGATCCAGATGGTCGCACCGGAGCCGTCCCCGGACGCCTGGCCGGGGCCGCCGCTGCCGCAGGCGCTCAGCGCCGCCCCAGCGAGGGGAGCCGCCAGGGCGAGGGTGAGCAGGGAGCGACGCGAGGTGCTGCTGGGCATGTCATCCTCCGGGACGAGCCGCGACCGTGCGGCTGCGCAGACCCCCGGACGGTGCCGGGGGACCGACGGCGTCGTCGGTGAGCCGACGGTAGGGACGGGGCCGGGACCCGGTCAAGGATCCGCGCGGGGTGTCGTCCGGACGGGTATACCGTGAGCGCCGATGGGCCTCCGCGAACTCCTCTACGGCGCGTACGGGCGGCGGCTGGAACGGTCGCTGGACCCGGACGTGCTGCCCCGCCACGTGGGCATCATCCTGGACGGCAACCGGCGCTGGGCCAAGGCGTTCGGCGCCCCCAGCTCCCACGGCCACCGGGCCGGCGCCGACAAGGTCGTCGAGGTCATGGGCTGGTGCGCCGACGAGGGCATCGAGGTCGTCACGCTCTACCTGCTGTCGACCGACAACCTCAACCGCCCCGCCGACGAGCTCGAACCGCTCATCCTGATCGTCGAGGACGCCGTGGCCCGCGTCGCCGCGACGAAGCAGTGGAAGGTGCACCCCGTGGGGGCCCTGGACCTGCTGCCCGAGGCCAGCGCGTCGCGGCTGCGTGAACTGGCGGAGGAGACGGCCGGGATCACGACCGGGGTCGTCAACGTCGCCATCGGCTACGGCGGCCGGCAGGAGATCGCCAACGCCGTCCGCTCGCTGCTGCGCGAGCACGCCGCGCTCGGCACCTCGATGGCCGACCTCGCCGAGGTCGTCGACGTCGAGCACATCGCCGACCACCTCTACACCAAGGGCCAGCCCGACCCCGACCTCGTCATCCGCACCTCGGGGGAGCAGCGGCTGTCGGGGTTCCTGCTGTGGCAGAGCGCGCACTCGGAGTTCTTCTTCACCGAGGTGCTGTGGCCGGACTTCCGGAAGGTGGACTTCCTGCGCGCGCTGCGGTCGTACGCCGCACGGGAGCGGCGCTTCGGCGCCTGAGGGTGCGCTGCCGGGTCCGGGCGCGCGGTGACCTCGCGCGCGATGACCGGGCGCGCGGTGACCTCGCGCGCGATGACCGGGCACGCGGTGACAGCGCGCTCGAACCCGACCGGCCCCGGACGGTGACACGGGGAAGGGCGCCGGGAACGCGTCGTCACCGCGTCACCCGGATGTCACGCACTGATCACCCCGGATCGCGTGTTCATCAACCGTCACAGCAGTTGTGCCGCTAGCGTCGAAGGCAGACGGGAGGCGTCCGCCGCCCGCTCGGGAGGTCACCGTGCGAGCTGTCCAGCGCAGCAGGCAGACCCGGCTCCGGGTCGCCCGCAGGGTGACCTGAGGTCCCGGTCCGCCGCTGCTGAGGGGGGTCCGGGCGCGGACGCGCACCGGGCTCCCGAGAACGGGAGACGTCCGTGGTCACCAGCCCCAACCCCGCCGCGCCGAACACCCCGACGAACGCCCCCGCGACCCCCGCACGTGCGGGTGCGGTACCTCCCGGTCCGGCCCGCCGGACCTTCGTCCTGGACACCTCCGTCCTGCTGTCCGATCCCGGCGCCCTCTTCCGCTTCGCCGAGCACGACGTGGTGCTGCCGCTGGTCGTCGTCAGCGAGCTGGAGGGCAAGCGGCACCACCCCGAACTGGGCTACTTCGCCCGGGAGGCGCTGCGCCGGCTCGACGACCTGCGCGTGCAGCACGGCCGCCTCGACGCCCCGATGCCCATCGGCGAGCAGGGCGGCACGCTGCGCGTGGAGCTGAACCACTCCGAGGTCTCCACGCTGCCGTCGGCGCTGCGCAACGGGCCGCTGGCCACGGCCGGCGACACCCGGATCCTGGCCGTCGCCCGCAACCTCGCCGACGAGGGGCTCGACGTCACCGTCGTGTCCAAGGACGTCCCGCTGCGCGTCAAGGCGTCCGCCGTCGGGCTGACCGCCGACGAGTACCGCGCCGAGCTGGCCCCGGACTCCGGCTGGACGGGTGTGGTGGAGCTGACCGTCACGGCCGAGGAGGTCGGCGGCCTCTACGACACCGGAACGCTGGAGTCGGCCGAGGTGCGCGACCTGCCGGCCAACACCGGGGTCGTGCTGTCCTCCCCGCGCGGGCACGCGCTGGGCCGCGTCACGGCCGACAAGCAGCTGCGGCTCATCAAGGGCGACCGCGAGGCGTTCGGGGTCCGGGGACGCTCGGCCGAGCAGCGGATCGCCCTGGACGCCCTGCTCGACGCGACCGTGAGCATCGTCTCCCTCGGGGGCCGGGCCGGGACGGGCAAGTCCGCGCTCGCGCTCGCCGCCGGCCTGGAGGCCGTCATGGAACGCCGTGAGCACCGCAAGGTCGTCGTCTTCCGCCCGCTGTACGCCGTCGGCGGGCAGGAGCTGGGGTACCTGCCGGGCACCGAGGCCGAGAAGATGGGGCCCTGGGGGCAGGCCGTCTTCGACACCCTCGAGGCGCTGGTCTCCCCGCACGTCCTGGAGGAGGTCGTGGACCGCGGGATGCTCGAGGTGCTCCCGCTGACCCACATCCGCGGCCGCTCCCTGCACGACTCCTACGTCGTCGTCGACGAGGCGCAGTCGCTGGAGCGCAACGTGCTGCTGACGGTGCTGTCGCGGATCGGGCAGAACTCCAAGGTGGTCCTGACCCACGACGTGGCCCAGCGGGACAACCTGCGGGTCGGCCGGCACGACGGCGTCGCGGCGGTGGTCGAGGCGCTCAAGGGGCACCCGTTGTTCGCGCACGTGACGTTGACCAGGTCCGAGCGCTCGCCCGTCGCGGCCCTCGTCACCGAACTGCTGTCCGACTTCGGGGGCTGACGGGACGGGTGTGAGAGGTGGTTCCGGGCACAGCGTCCTCGTGGTGTCCGGAACCTTCCACGCGGCCGCTGCGTCGAAACCCCGGCCCTCGCCCGGACGGCTGTGAGAAGTTCCACAAAAGTCGACGCACCGTGGCCTGGACGTGACCTCTCTGTGATCAAACGGGTGATCGGCGTTTGCTCAGACGCCTGTCGGCGAGGCAGCGTTCCCGGACGACAGCACCTCGAGGCCGTCGACCGACCGGGATCCCGGCAGCGTCGACGACGTCGGCCGAGCGGGCGCACGACGCGCCGAACGGGCCGACCGGGTCCCACGGCGGAGCTCCCGAACGGGCAGCTCCGCGATCCGGCGGAGAGGTGGACAAGCTCGACCGGGCGTGGGCCGGGAGATCGTCGGAAGGCCCGGCTTGCCGCTCCACCGCACCAGCGAGCTCACGGACGAGCAGACCACTCCCGAGACCAGCACCAGCACCACCTCCACCGCCCGGCGCGAACGCCGTGAGCGTTCCGGCCGTCGCCGCCTCGCCCGGCTCGCCGCCCCCTGCGTCGTCGCCGTCACGGCGTCGGTCCTCGCCGGCGCCGCCCTGACCTCCGGTCCGGCCCCGCAGGCCGAGGCCGCCGTTCCCGACCACCTGCTGCTGGCCGCGCAGGCCGAACGCCAGAGCGCCACGTCGCTGAACTGGTTCCAGGAGGCGACCGTCCGCGTGGCCAGCGACCAGCGGATCGCGGCCGAGAAGGCCGCCGCCGAGGCCGCTGCCGCCGCCGAGGCCGCCCGCCAGGCCGCCCGCCTGGCCGAGGAGGCGCGTGCCGCCGCCGCGGCCGAGGCCACCCGCAACGCCCAGCGCGACCCCCGGTCGGTGGCGCGGCTCATGCTCGCCGACCACGGGTGGGGTGAGGAGCAGTTCTCCTGCCTGGACTCGCTGTGGACCAAGGAGAGCGGCTGGGACTACACCGCCGACAACCCCAGCTCCAGCGCCTACGGCATCCCGCAGGCCCTGCCGGGCAGCAAGATGGCCTCGGCCGGTGCGGACTGGGAGACCAACCCGGTGACGCAGATCGCCTGGGGCCTGGACTACATCGCGAACCGCTACGGCACGCCGTGCAGCGCCTGGTCGCACTCGAAGTCGGTCAACTGGTACTGAGCCGTCCCCGGGGGGGGGGGGGGGGGGGGGGGGGGGGGGGGGGGGGGGGGGGGGGGGGGGGGGGGGGGGGGGCGCGGCACCGCCCCCCCGGCGGGCGGCGGGCG